>CAYHCF010000066.1:0-3880 GCA_964355075.1 uncultured Chitinophaga sp. | reverse complement strand
TAACAGGCTTCTGTTTGGTTGGTAGTTCCCAAACCCTTCCCTCCTATTTGCCTGCGGATAGTCTGGTGGCCTGGTTTCCATTTATGGGCAAATTAGATGAGATTGCCGTTTGGAACCGTGTCCTTTCCGATAATAAAATCATGCAGGTTTTTAACGCCTGCAAATTATCTGCGAATATGCAGCCACAGAATGATCGGGCATTGTTGAACGGCAGGAAGAAAATGAGATTGTTATTTTATCCGAATCCTGCTCAAAGCATACTCTATTATACATTGGGTTCAAAAGTTATGAGTATGGGATATGTTATATTTGACGCAACAGGAAGAATCCTGCAGAAAAATGTTATGGATGAAAACAGTAATTCCATTTCAATTGAATATCTTGAGCCCGGTTATTATTTTATACAGATCAATGATTCAAAGTTACCGGTCTTTCATTTTATTAAAATTTAATTCAGATCAAGCCCCTATTTCAAAAAATGGATACAGCTGTTCTTCTTATCACATTCAATCGCTCTGACACCGCGCTACAGGTAATTACGCAAATGCGTCTGGCTGAAATTAGCAAGCTTTATCTCTATAGTGATGGCCCCCGGTGCGAAACACCGGGAGAAGCGGATACTTTATCAAATGTTCAACAAACCTTGTTAAAAGCAATAGACTGGCCTTGTAAGGTTCAAACCCTTTTCCAGCAAAAGAATGAAGGACCGAGATTAGCAATAGGCCATGCCATCCATTGGTTTTTTGAGCAGGAAGAAGAAGGCATCATTTTAGAGCATGATTGTGTTCCTTCCCTTACTTTTTTTGGTTTTTGCAAAAGCTTGCTGGAGCATTATCGCCACGATGAACGCGTGATGCATATTTCAGGTGATAATTTTCAGTTTGGAAAATGGAGGGGAGACGGCTCTTATTATTTCTCCAGGTTGAATCATATATGGGGTTTTGCCACCTGGAAACGTGCATGGAAGTACTATGATGTGGACATGAAAAATTATCCGCTTTTCAAAAAAGAGAATCGGATTCATGATATCATTCGAAACAAAAGGAGTCGTAAGGTTTGGCAAAGCATTTTTGAAAAAACTTTTAATAAAGAAATACAAACTTGGGATTACCAATGGACATTTGCTATGTGGTCGCATCATGGATTAGCCATTTTGCCCAATGTAAATATGGTAAGCAATGTTGGTTTTGATCGCAATGCCCTCAATACCACTAATCCTGATCACCTGCTTGCAAATATGCAAAGATTTGATATCGAACATATTACACATCCTTCGTTTATTTTAGTGGATGAGGAGGCAGATATATTTGCCACAAATGATGTTTTTAATCCAACATTGCTGAAATTTGCACTTCGAAAATTTAAACTGGAGTAAATCTATCGTGGGAAAATCATTTATAAAAAATATTACCGGCATTTCTAAAGTAAATCTATATTTAAAAGAGGAACTGGAGAAAATGAAAGTACTGATGTCTCAACCGATGGTTCAGCACATCCGTCAATTAAAATCACCGGTAAAGTCATTGGCTGAAATTGAATTTTCGGCTTTTTCGCAATGGGGCGACGATGGAATTATTCAATATTTAATTGAGAAGCTTCCGGTAAAAAATAAATCATTTATTGAATTTGGCGTGAGCAATTATCTGGAGGCAAACACCCGGTTTTTATTATTGAATAACAATTGGAGAGGCTTGGTTTTTGATGGATCAAAGGCAAATATTGAACTCATTGAGGCCGATACAATCAGTTGGAGGTATGATTTAACAGCGCGCCATTTATTCATCACTAAAAGCAATATTAACCAGGCCATTCGGGAGGCAGGATTTGAAAAGGAGATTGGCATTTTACATATTGATCTGGATGGAAATGATTATTGGATTTGGGAATGTATAGAAGGGATAGATCCCGAAATTGTGATCATGGAATATAACAGTGTTTTTGGAAATAAAGCGGCCATCAGTGTTCCCTACAGCGATTCCTTTTTTGTAAGCGATGCGCATTTCAGTAATTTATTTTTTGGCGCTTCCTTAAAAGCAATGTGTTATTTGGCTGAGAAAAGAGGATATCATTTTGTGGGCAGCAATATGCATGGAAACAATGCCTATTTTGTAAAAAGCCAGCTCCTCAATGAATGGGTTCAACCTGTAAGTGCCGATGATGGATTTATTGCCTGCAATTTCAGGCAGAACCGTGATCGGGAAGGGAAACTTACCTTAAAAAGAGATTCAGAAATGATCAATCAATGTGGAGATTTAATGGTAGTTGATGTTACAAATAACCAAACCGCACCACTCAAAAAATATTTATAATGCTGGCCCAATTTATTTTTAATTTAATCATCTCTACCCGTTTAGAGAAAAAATATAAATTAAAATTTTTTAAATTTTTGAGGAAGCTCTATTTACAAATAGATGACCCTATTGTGGCTTACCATTACCGGGATCAAATTAAGCTTGATATTTTGTTTTCACATGACCTGCCATTTAATATTCAGGAAAACCCTTTGTATAGTGAGAATTTGGGAGTGATTGCCAGTCTTCTATATAAAAAATATCCTGATTTGAGTATGATTGATGTGGGTGCCAATATTGGGGATTCTGTGGCAATCATAAAGTTTAAAACGGATATTCCGGTTTTATGCATTGAGGGCAACCCCAAATTTTTAGGATTACTTGAAAAAAACACAAAGCAATTCAATGCTGTTTCTATTGAAAAGAGTTTTGCCGGTGAAGAAGAATTAAGGGTTAAAGCCATTAACAATTTGGGCACCGCTTATATTGAAAAAAGTGATGAAGGGATACCCGTAAAAATCCTTTCAGAAATTCTTGAAAAACATCCGCAATTTAAAAATGCCAGGCTTTTAAAGATTGACACGGATGGTTTCGACAATAAGATTATCAGGGGTTCAAAAGAATTTCTAATGAAAACAAGAGCATCTGTTTTCTTTGAATATGATCCTTATTTTTTGGCCAAACAAAATGAAAGCGGCCTGGATATTTTTGACTTTTTTGTGGAATTAAATTATTCAAAATTCATTATCTTTGATAACCTGGGTGAACACTTAATAACATTGAATTCCAAACAAAAGCAGCAATTTTCTGAATTGCACAACTATTTTAACAAAGGGGGTTCTCGTTATATGGATATCTGGGCACTTCATCATGAAGACGAAGAGATTATTTATACTACTGTTTAACCCAAAAGCCTTATTAGCCTTGCTAATATTGTTCAGGTCTACTTTTGCGATCGCACAATGCACTTATTCCGGCTTACTAACGGCCCCTAATCTGGCTGTTAACGGAAATTTTAATTCCGGAAACAGCGGCTTTACCGGTGATTATTCTTATTCCTCAACGAACCCTTTACCGGGTTCATCTTATGTGATTACCACCAATGCCGCTACTGTTCATTTTGCCTTTACAGGAACTGATCATACCTCAGGTACCGGAAACTTTATGGTTATTAATGGAGCTACTTCACCTTCAAATGTTTGGAAACAAACTATTTCTGTTCAGACGAATACATATTATAATTTCGGTGCATGGTTTAAAAATATCGTTACCAAACCCGCCTATGCCGGAAACCCTATCGCAACCGTAGAGCTGTGGATTAACAATGTAAAAATAAGCGGTACACTTCCCTTAGTAGATTACCCTGACGTATGGAAATTACTGGATACTTCCTGGTTTTCTGGTGCTTCAACCACTGCCAATCTGGTTATTAAAGATTTGGGTGTAAGTGGCAATGGAAATGACTTTGCAATTGACGATATCAGTTTCAAGAAATGTTGTGTATCTCAACCCATATATCTCTTGCAGATATGCTTAGGTGACAGCATTCAATTGAATGGAACACCGATTGGGACTTTTGCCTGGACACC
>CAYHCF010000065.1:0-4139 GCA_964355075.1 uncultured Chitinophaga sp. | reverse complement strand
CAACAACATAAAGTGAGAATCTTTTTTTTCATAAAGTAAAAATCTAGTGTGTGGCCTCTAATATTAATTTATTGATTAAACAACCGTCACAATGGTAATATTTTGGTAAAATATCCAATATGACACTAATCACAGAAAAAACTGACTAAAATTAGCAAAAAAAATAGGGATAAAATTGTGTAGTTAATGGTATTTTAATTTCACTGAGGCTTTGGTAAGGGTTGAAAATATTCCAGTTAATTGACAATTATTATCTTGACATATGCATTAAAATAATCGGGCTCAATTTGATCTGTAATAGATGAATATAAACAGGGGTTTATGTTGTTCTTCGCAGAAAACTCATTAAACCAGAAAATTACCCATTCTCGTGGAGTGCGGAGAAGACGCACTGAGTGAGGAGAGTATGACGCTGCATATCCTCCGTTGGCTTAGGCAGACAGGGTATAAAATTAATTGCTTTATTATTACAATTCGGCTATTTGTGATCAGACAAATACCATATGCTTTTTATAGCCAAAATTAATTCCAACGATATTATAGATAGCCTGAGTTTTGAAAATATTATAACAAAATCCAGTTTTTTAAATTTAAAATGAGATTAAAATTTGTAAGAAAATTGCGCAAAAAATCGCGCTGAAAAAAATTCAGCAAAACGATATTTTACCAAAAACCCGAAAAAAAATTACAAATTGAGTTGCAAATTATGGCTCATTATGATTTATGGGTGCTAAACAATTTGGTTTTCCAATTTTAAATAGATTAAGCGTTCTGATTTTTAGTCATTTTTAGCCACATTTTTTAACCAGACTGTAATCGGGCATTATAATATTCGAAAGGCATACGGCACGATGAATCAAAAAAAACCCCGTTAAATGAATAACAGGGTTTTCAAACAAATGGAAATTTTACAAAAAAGTCGAAAAAGTTTAATAGAACAGAATTTTTTTAACGTTATTCATATGATCATTACTGATTTTCACAAAATAAATACCCGGTTTAATATTCCCGGATAAATCAAAATCAAACGTTTGCTCCCCGGTATTCAGGTTTTCATCCAACAAAGTGAATACTTGTTTGCCATCCAAAGAATACAGGGAAATTTCGGTATTGCTATTTGTTTTATTATAAAAACTAATATTGATTCTGTCGGTCGCTGGATTTGGGAAAACGATAAAGGAATTTGAATTCGAGGCTTCAGTTATTCCTGTTGAAGACGCTTCTGTAATTATATACGAGTTCTGGTAGGTGGTATCCCCATCCGAGCCATTGTCGTTATCAGACGAAAGGGAAGCAAAATAGAAAGTCACTGCTCCTTTCCCTGCCGCTGGAGCTGTCCAAGTAAATATGTACTCTTTTACTCCGCCTGTGGTTGACCCCACTCTGTGGTTTATATAATACCTGCCTGAGCCTGCATGAAAGAACACTTTGGTTTCATTGGTATCAATCGGAGTTAAGGTTCCAACCATCCTGTTCGAATCATTTCCAAGAACCGTTGCCGAGAATCCCACGGTGCCGGTGGAAAGAATTTTGAATTTAATGGTATAAACCTGTTTTGGTTTATAGGCCGTTTGACCGGTGTCCAAAGTAAATACCCTTAGCACATTATTATTCGTAACTGCAGTAACACCTGTATGACAAGCACTGCAATCTTTGCGAGCGGTAATACCGGGTCCCACAACATCCCAGGCACGGCTTACGCTTGTAAAATTGAGAAGCCGGGTATAGGCAACGTCAGATAGAAAAATAGCCGCAATGAGTAAAGGCAACACGTAAAATAGTTTATTGTTTTTCATATTTGTTTTTTTGATTTTATATAAAAGAAATAAAGGGCTGCTATTAATGGTGCAGCCCTTTATTCATATTCTCACAAGAGACTAAGGTATCGGATGAGCTCTCAAATACCAGATTGCATTTCGTAACAATGCATTGGTATATTTAGTATTGTGCATTCCACCACTAAATTCTTTAATACAAACGGCAAATGCATGAAGGGAAGCAAACTGTCCGTTGGTAAGCGTTGGCCACCTGTAAAGTCCGGCAGTTAGCGTACCATTGGTTGCCTGAAACTGTCCCGGCTTGGTGCCAATATTATATCTCCCTGAAAAATGTTGGTTGGTGAATTTATACCAACGATTTACGCGGGTAATACCATCTGCTTCTAAGGTTGTATCTATTTCCAGCATAAATTGACCTTTTGATTTCAACAATCCGGCTAATGTATCCAGATTTGCTCTCTGATTGGCAAATGCAGTTGTTACTTTGGAAACAGTAGCTGAAAGTGGGGAGGACCCATGGCAATCAATTGTATTACAACCATTGTAATTTCCAACTGCATTGAAGGTATGACCTCCTGCCGGTATATCATTTGTAATCTTAGGTGATGCCATGTGGCAATTCTGGCAGGAAGCCAGGGTTGTATGTGCTGAGTTAGTATATGCAACCGGGCCACCCGGTATTTCAATCGGGCCATAACCTTTACCTGCTAAAACAGCTCCCGGCCAGCCATAGTGGCCAATGGTGGAACCGGAAATAGAAACCTTGTTACCGGTTGAAGTTGATTTAGTGCTATCCCAGAAAATTGAATCTAATTTAGTTGCTAAGTCAACATAATCAAGTGAAGCACCATTACCCGAAGTAGTATTCTGAGAGATAGGTCTTGGCTGATGACATTGAACACATAAATTGGCTTTTTTGCCATCTT
This sequence comes from uncultured Chitinophaga sp., assembly GCA_964355075.1. Taxonomy (GTDB): domain Bacteria; phylum Bacteroidota; class Bacteroidia; order UKL13-3; family UKL13-3; genus B1. The sequence continues at coordinate 1,435 of CAYHCF010000065.1, read as the reverse complement.
GTGTAAGATTTATATATTTAACCCTACCCGGAAATGCATTAAATAGCATTTTTACTGAATCGGTAGTAATTAAGGACATTGAATCTGATGCATTGCCTTTATGGCAAGTGAAACAACCTATATGAGTAGGTAATTTATTTAATGCCGACGAGGCGGAAGTAGGAACAGAGAAAGCCCAGGTGTAAGGACCGGGTGCAGTACCTGTGTAAGTTGGTTGAAGATTGGTGGCAATCCGAGCGTTGAATCCTTCATTTGCGTGGCATGATGCGCAACTTGTACTCATACCTTCACCCAAAGCTAATTCTTTACCTTCTCCGTGCTTAGAAAATTCATAAGCATAGGCAGCATCGTCGCGTTTTTCGGCAAGAGAACCTGCGTATCCGCTCCCTGCACCTTTATCATGCCTATGGCACTCAAGACAATTTACTGATAATACACCTGCAGGGCCCTGAGGACCTACTGCACCGGTTGCACCTGCCGCACCTGCTGCACCTGTCGCACCTGTCGCACCTGTCGCACCTGTCGCACCTGTAGGACCGGCAGGGCCAGGAGTTGAACTTCCTGATGTTGCTGAATAGAGTGCATAAGGAACACTTAATAATTGTGAGGTGCTCGCAATGGTGTAGGCAGTTCCACCCAAAGGATCCGTTTCAGTTTTGATAAAATAAGGACCGGCTGTCCAGTTAATGGTGGCAATCACACCACTCACTACTGTACCACTTCCGATTTCAATCGTAGCCAATCCGTTGGCATTGGTCGAAGGAACTTGCGTTTCGGCATAAACAACCGTTCCCGTTGCGGAACCTTGTAAAATGCTAATTTTCATTCCGATGGGTTTGCTCACAACAAGTTTGAAACTGGCGTCGCGAACAACAGCCTGATAACTGAATTTATGTGGCGACTGGGCCGATAAAAAGTTAAAGGCAAATAGCAATATTGCTATGATACTGATTTTTTGTTTATAATTTTTCATATATTAGAAAGATTTGATAATTTTAAAAGATTTAATTTCCTGAGTTCCGTCAGACACTTTGAGGAAGTAATGTGCAGCCGCTAAATGAGCTACTTCAATTTGTGTTTCTTCTGATCCAACGGTGTTGGTTGAAAGCAGTTTCCCATTTGCATCATAGAAGCTGTAGGATAAGTTTTTCCATTTACCGGTTTCAACTTTCAAGGTAAATTTGTCAACCGAAGGATTTGGAAACACCGAAGCATACAGACTAATCCCTGCTTCTTTTTCACCGATTCCGGTAACATCAGTAATCTCATAAGGCTGTTGCAAGCCCTGAACAAGATTGTGCGTAGTACCTGAAGGAGAGGAGTACAGAATCTGACCGATACTGAAACCGACACTACCGCCGGTTCCGCTGGAATTTCCGCCGGCAGCAACATTGCCTTGCTGAGCGAAAAGGGTTGTTGATCCTAATCCAAGAAC
>CAYHCF010000064.1:0-4952 GCA_964355075.1 uncultured Chitinophaga sp. | reverse complement strand
GGCCAAAAGAATGGACGCTACCTGTAATGTAAGGAATACTTCCAATGTTCATTTCCCCCCTTACCGATAAATTTATCTGATAGAATTTTATAAAACTTTTAAGTACACCGGAAAAACCAAAATCAAAACTCTTATGAATGAAATAGTGGGTTGAGTCGCCATTTTCCCAAATTCCAATATCAGAGCCAGTCATATTTCCAGAAATATCAAGAGAATCTTCTAAATCATATTGTTTGTTTGTGAAGGATGACATCCCTATCTTGTACGTAAATAAGTAATTGTTTAAGTAATCATTTAAATTCAGGCTATTGTCTTCCACAATAATTGATCCAACAAATTGTGAATCTCTTACAGAATATACAGCCGATAAATGAACAATATTCAAAGATGAGCCACTAAGCCAATCTGGAAAGTACCTGACCTGACTTACTGATAGGTTAGTGTCTAATGAAATTAAACATGGAATGAATGGACTTCCTTTAATAGAAGCAGAACACCAAATATAAAATTCATTGTTATATACAATAGCCGACCATGGCCATATCACTGTATCATGAAATGATATATTCAGGGATTGTATCTTAGAAAATTGCTCATTAGATTTAATTATCCATAAGTCGTTTTCTAAATCAGGAGTGCTATGGCCCCGATACCCCCAAAAGTAAAAACTATTTCCATAATTTATACAGTTGTTTTGAATTTCAAACTTATCCGTTGAAAATGCACTAAAACAATTCTTTTGGGCAAATCCAAAACGAATGAGTAAAATTAATATGATGAGTAACCTATTGGTTATAAGAGGGGTCATATGTTACTACCCTTTCTTTAAACTCAATGTCAAGATTATGCTCACCATCCGGACAATAGGTAGGTGTAATTGCTAAGCCTGAAGGCGGTGTATTTGAACTTGGCCAATTAGCGCAATAGTTTCCACTATTAATGTGATCAGTATGCAAAACCTTAAATCTAACGGGAATACAATTTGCAAGATAGCCAATTTCATTCTTTTTTCTTTGAGCAAGAACAGGCATTTTTGCTAAATAATAATTAAGCATTTGTTAGGACATACAGGGACCAAAAGCTCTACTTCCATAAGTACTTGTAATTGGCTCAAAAATCCAATTACCTATGTGGGCATATATTTCAGTAGGGTAAGTGGTATTCGATTGTGATCTTGGGAGCCAAGCATTTGCATCGTTATAAAAAGGGTTTGTTGGGTCATAATAATACAATGGACTTAATCTAAACATACCTTCATTATTTAGCAGGGAATTATATGAAACTTTATATCCGGGAGGAGCGGTTTTCATATTTTCAAAATTTATTGATGTTTAGCAAATCTAATGGAAATATAATAAAATATTGATTTTATTTCAATATTAGCACCCGCTAAACTACGTTATGTAATACAGATTTCCAATTTCGAGGCAGAAGCTCTTGGATATCGTTTGCTTTTCTTGCAGGTGATTTTCTTAGGACATCCAATTGCCATTTCTGGGGATTAACTCCATTTAATTCATTAGGTAGATTAAATATATTTTCCGAAACAAGAAACGGCGAAATTGATGTTTCAGACCTTGCTCAAGGAATTTATTTCATTATTTTCTATTCTGAGAAAGGCATATCTCAGACCTATATAATTTTTAAAGATTGTAGTTGTTCAATGCACTTTATTTGGAAGATTATTTTTTTCTTGCCCTTAGTTTGCTCGTTTCAAGCCAGAGCAATTTCTATATCGGGCACAATAATCGGGTTCAGATTCAGCAGCAAATTGCGAAAGGTGAATATCCTTAAGCATTAAGCAATTATCAGAATCCATTTGACAATAGCACCACCATTGATTATGAAATCTGGTTCATACGCATAGGATATGATTTTTTGTTTATTGCATTCGGGTATAATTATATAATTTGCCACTCTTAAAAATTATTATGAAGAAGAGAGAACAATTACTAAAATTAAGAGACGATTCGCAATTGGGTGGCGGACTTGAAAGAATTGCATCTCAGCATAAAAAAGGTAAATTAACTGCTCGTGAGCGGATTCATTTTTTAATGGATGAAGGAAACTTTGAAGAAATTGGCGCTTTTGTTCAACACAGGAGTTCAGATTTTGGAATGGAATCCCAAAAGTTTTTGGGTGATGGTGTGGTTACCGGTTATGGCAAAGTGAATGGCCGGTTAACGTTTGTGTTTTCTCAGGATTTTACTGTTTTTGGAGGCTCATTATCAGAAACACATGCCGAAAAAATTTGCAAGCTCATGGATCTTGCCATGAAAACCGGTGCACCTGTTATTGGATTAAATGACAGCGGAGGCGCACGTATTCAGGAAGGTGTAGTTTCTCTGGGGGGATATGCCGATATTTTTTACCGCAATACAATGGCCTCAGGTGTGATTCCTCAAATATCAGCCATTATGGGTCCTTGCGCCGGAGGTGCAGTTTATAGTCCTGCAATTACCGATTTTATTTTAATGGTTGAACATACAAGTTATATGTTTGTTACCGGTCCAAATGTGGTTAAAACAGTTACCCACGAGGAAGTAAGCAGTGAAGACCTGGGTGGGGCCTCGGTGCATTCAACCAAGAGTGGGGTAGCCCATTTTACTGCGCCGAATGAGATTGAATGTATCCAACAACTTAAAAAATTATTAAGTTATGTGCCCCAAAATTGCGAGGAAAAAGTTCCTTCCTTAGCTTATGAATCAGGAGATGAATTACGATTGGCCCTTGCGGATATTATTCCAGAAAATGCCAATCAACCTTATGATATCAGAGACGTGATTTCTGAGGTTGCCGATGAAAATAGTTTTTTTGAAGTGCATAAAAACTTTGCTGAAAATATGGTTGTTGGATTTGCACGACTTGCCGGAAAAAGTATAGGGATTGTTGCGAACCAACCTGCCTTCTTAGCCGGTGTTCTGGATATTCATTCCTCTCAAAAAGCAGCCCGCTTTGTGCGTTTTTGTGATTGTTTCAATATTCCGCTTTTGGTATTTGAAGATGTTCCCGGTTTCCTTCCGGGTACCGATCAGGAATGGCATGCAATCATAACAAATGGTGCAAAATTGCTTTATGCATTTTGCGAAGCAACCGTACCACGTGTCACTGTTATTACACGCAAAGCGTATGGAGGGGCATATGATGTGATGAATAGCAAACACATAGGTGCTGATATGAATTTTGCCTGGCCAAGTGCAGAAATTGCCGTCATGGGAGCAAAAGGAGCAGCAGAAATTATTTTTAAACGGGAGATTGACAAAGCAAAAGATAAGGGCAAGGCCCTTGCTGACAAAGAAAAAGAATATGCCGAAATGTTTGCCAATCCATACAAAGCTGCCGAAAGAGGATTTATTGATGAAGTTATTTTACCCGAGGAAACACGAATTAAGCTGATTAAAGCGTTTAAGATGCTGGAAAACAAAGTGGCAAACCTGCCTCAAAAGAAACATGGTAATATTCCTTTGTAAACTTATTTAAATTATGAATTACAAATTACACATTTTAGACTTCTTCAAAATCGGAACAAAAAAAAATCCTTTGGGTCAATACAAAATAAGTGCGCACCTGAATAAGGTTGAAATCCTGCCAACCCATTTCCTGATTCTGCTCTTGTTATTTTTTTCGCATAACCTGTTGGCTCAGCCCGAAAAGAAAATTTCTGTTCCCATAACGAACGTGACCGTTTTTAAAAGTCAGGCCCAGATTGAACGTCAAACCAAATTGAATTTGGAAGAAGGGGTCTATACCCTGCTGATTGATAAAATTTCTCCTAATCTGATTGCCAACAGCATGGAAGTTACCTCCCAAAATGGAATTACCATCTTATCGGTATCAACAAAAAATGATTATCTGATCCCGGACGATAAGCCGGCATTTATTATTTCATTGGAGGACTCCCTGGAAGTGCTGAATGAACAATTGACCGATATTAAAGCCGACAAGGAATCTATTGTTCTTCAAAAGGATTTATTATTGGCAAATAAAAATATTGGAGGAACGACTCAGGGTGTTAAAGCGGAAGAACTGGAAGATGTGCTGAGCATTTACCAGAAAAAATTATTAGACTTTAAGGTGGAGTGGATGAAGCTAAGTAAACAGGAAAAGAGCTTAAATGCAATTGTGCAAAAGATCAACCAACAATTGAATGAGTTTAAGGAAGGAACGCTCACTTTAAATAATCAGATTTTGATTCAGGTTAAAGTGGATCATTCCATTTCAGATGCATTGCTTGCAGTTCGGTATTTGGTAAATGGAGTACAATGGCAGCCTTTTTATGATATCCGGGTAAAGGATACCAAATCGCCGGTTCAGTTTTTATTGAAAGCAACTATTCAACAGAGTACCGGAGAGTTATGGAAAAATGTCAAACTTAAAATTACTACCGCCAATCCCATGGAAGGAGGGACAAAACCCATTCTGCCGACAAATTATTTGAGATTCTTTGAACCTATGGTTTATGCAATTAGGGGAAGTAGGGTACTATCAAAGAATATAATTGACGACGCAGCAAAGGCTCCCCGTGCATTAGGGTCAGGTAATAACAGTGAGAGTGAAGTACAAATCACCCAGAATATGATTAATACCGAATTTGAGGTTGCCACCCTTCATACCATTCCTTCAGATTGGAAAATTCATCAGGTGGAATTGACAAGTTTTTCTCAACCAGCCGTTTACGGGCATTCGGTCGTTCCTAAACTCGATAAAGACGTTTTTGTGATCGCCCAGATTCAGGCAAGTGATTTAATCAATCAGATAAGCGGTGAAGCCAATGTGTTTTTTGATGGGACATTTACAGGTAAAACTTTTATCAATCCTACTACCAACGATACGCTTATACTCACATTGGGAAGAGACAAAAGGATCAAAGTGGATCGGATTAGGGTGCGTGAAATGAGTTCAAAATCATTTTTTGGATCAACCCGGAAAGAAAGCAGCACCTATGAAATGAG
>CAYHCF010000063.1:0-5562 GCA_964355075.1 uncultured Chitinophaga sp. | reverse complement strand
GTGTTTCCAGTTAATCCTGTTGGACCCGTTGCACCGTTTAATCCAGTAGGACCTATGGGACCGGTTGGACCGGTGTTTCCAGTTAATCCCGTAGCACCCGTAGCACCGTTTAATCCAGTAGGACCTGTGTTTCCAGTTAATCCTGTGGGACCCGTTGGTCCTGTTGGACCACTAAGGCCAGTGTTATATGTCTTTTTTAAATTAACAGAATAGGTACTGCCTTTATCCCAAATGGTAATAATATTGGTAGTAGAATCATAAGTTACTCCTTGAATTAATTCGTTAACCGATGAATTGTCATCAAGTGGCTGCCAACCTATTGTTGATCCCTGCCAGTAATAAAACAAAGAAGAATCAGTATCATAAACCAATAATCCTTTTGAAACAGTCGCAATTGACAATCTTTCGGCAGTTGTAACCCTCGGAGCAAGGAAACCCTGAGTTTTGCTAACCAGATCCAATATCGCATCCGGTGAGGGCATTTTACTGCCAATGCCGACATTTTTTTGTGCATAAATGAGCGTCGGGGAAAAAACATGAAGCAATAGGAGGGTGCATATAAATAAGCATTTCCTTGCTGAACAATGAAGGCCTGTAAGTATATTTTTCATAGATAGAAAATTTGTTTATATAATATCTCCACTTTACAGCAGTAGTTTAAATGGCAGCATTTTCTTTAAACAATAACTGAAGAAGCTTAATATCATTTCAAATATTATTCAAATATTACACAAAACTTATGGCAAATGATTTTTTTTTAAAATTTAATATAATCAATAACAGTTAAAAGTTCCATTTTTCGAGAAAAAGAGAGATATAAACAGTAAAACAGGAGAAGATAGAAGCCGAACTATAAATTAATAAATCTATAAAAATTTTACGCATATTGAATTCCGCTAAATTTTAAACTGAGTGTGCATGCTCAGTTTAATTAATGCCTTCAGATTCAGGCTTTTAATTCTTATATACTGATGACCATGGTTATGCTGGTTTCATTTGATTGCATTGCTCAAATAAATCGCAGCAATACGAAAAAGGCAGTCGTTTACCGATCCAATTATCAGCGATTGGGTTCAGGTTCCACTTCGGAAAGCACTTTTGACCGGAGATTTTTTTTGCCATAAAAATTTAGTTTATTGCAGGAATGCAAAAAACTCTTTTGGTTATTAATGGTCCAACAGCAATAGGAAAAACTGCACTTTCCATTCATTTGGCTCAATTATTTCAAACTGAGATTATTTCAACAGATTCTAGGCAGTTTTACAAGGAATTAAATATAGGAACTGCCAAACCCGGTTTGGAAGAATTAAAAAAGGTTAAGCATCATTTTATTAATAACAAAAGTATTCATGAATTGTATTCGGCAGGCGATTTTGAAAGAGATGCACATGCCTGTTTGGATATTTTGTTTAAAACGCATGATATTATCATCGCTATTGGTGGTTCAGGCTTATATATTAAAGCATTATGTGACGGTTTAGATGAGGTACCGAATGCAGATTTAGAACTAAGGGCAAGCCTGATAAAGCTATTTGAAAGGGAGGGAATTGAGCCGCTTCAAAAACAATTGCAGCAATTAAATCCGGGAAAATGGTTGAAAATTGATCCACAAAATCCTCAACGCTTAATGCGTGCAATTGAACTGGCACATTTAGGTGAAAATTTGACAGCAATTAAAAGGAAGAAAAACTTCTCAATTGTGAAAATCGGACTTCAAACAGAACGATCTGTTTTATACGAAAGAATTAATCATAGGGTCGACCAGATGTTTAGTGACGGATTATTGGAAGAAGCAAAAGACCTGTTTCCTTTTAAAGCATTAAATGCTCTTCAAACGCTTGGTTATAATGAGTTGTTTGAATACTTTGAGGGAAAAATTTCTCTGGAAAAAGCGATTAACTTAATAAAGCAACACACGCGAAATTTTGCAAAACGACAAGTTACCTGGTTTAGAAAAGACCCTGATATTGTTTGGTTTAACCCTGAAAATTGGGAACAAATTGAGGCATGGGTGAGAAACACCGTTTAGGTTTATGAGAACCTCTTTTTTTTCGTTATCTTTGCGCCCTCAATATTATTTTAAGAATGGAGTTGATTGAACTTTTTTGCAAGCCGGAAACCTGGATTTCATTGGTTACACTTACATTAATGGAAATAGTTTTAGGAATTGACAATGTGATTTTTATTTCATTAGTTACGTCTAAATTACCTAAAAGATCTCAAGGGAAAGCCCGTCAACTGGGCTTGTTTTTTGCTCTTTTTATTCGCATCATTCTATTAGGGTTTATTTCTTTTATCGTTAATGAATTAAAATCTCCGATTTTTTATATTCTCGAACATGGTATTAGTTGGAGAGATATAATCCTTTTATCCGGAGGCTTATTTTTATTGTATAAAAGCACACTGGAAATTTACGAATTATTGGAGGATGGAGGACCTCAGAACAAGACCACATTAGTTGCTAATTTTTGGCATATTGTTTTGCAGGTTATTGTGATTGATATTGTTTTTTCCTTTGATTCTATAATTACAGCTGTGGGATTGGCAAAGGATTTGCCGGTAATGATTCTTGCAGTGGTATTTTCGATGTTTATTATGTTGTTCTTTTCCGGTACTATTGCCGCTTTTATTAATAAACATCCCAGCATTAAATTACTTGCTTTGGCATTTTTGCTGGTAATTGGTATGATGTTAATTGTAGAGGGTTGGGACCACGAAGTTGCCGAGCGTTATAACTTAAAAGGATTTGTTTATTTTGGAATGACGTTCTCCGTTCTGGTTGAAATGCTGAATATAAAAATGAGAAAAAAACATACCAAGCCGGTTGAATTAAAAGACATTTATAAATAGCTTTGGATGCAGAATATAGCATTCACCGATTGGGGTCTGATTGATTATAAACTTGCCTGGGATCAGCAGGAAATCATTTTTAAACAAATGGTTGATCACAAATTTTCTCAGAGAGATTTACCGGTTCCGCTTCAAACTCCCATTCAAAATCACCTTATTTTTTGTGAACACCCACCCGTTTATACCCTGGGGAAAAGTGGTTCTCTGAAAAATTTATTGCTCAACGAGGAAGGTCTTAAAAATGCAGGAGCTAAATTTTATCCAATCAACCGGGGGGGCGACATTACTTTTCATGGACCGGGTCAGATTGTGGGGTATCCTATTTTTGATCTTGAACAGTTTTTTACAGATATCCATAAGTATCTGAGATATCTGGAAGAAGCAGTAATACTAACCCTTGCAGCTTATGGAATCAAGGGCGATCGGTTTCAGGGTTATACCGGTGTATGGATTGATCCGGATAAACCTTCAGCAAGGAAAATATGTGCCTTAGGCGTACGATGCAGCCGATGGGTTACCATGCATGGTTTTGCCTTCAACGTAAATACCAATCTCGGTTATTTTAAACATATCGTTCCCTGTGGCATTGATGACAAAGATGTAACCAGCATGGAACGTGAGTTGGATCGTAAGCTGGATATGCAGGAAGTTAAGGATTTATTGAAAAAAAATATAGCCATACAATTCGGTTATTAACTTTGCATGCCTGATAAATTTTTGTGTCTATAATTCTCTTTACGCAACTCATCTTTGTTTTTTATTCCCGAACTTCTTTACTGCTTTCAGACAATTTCAGTAAAAACGGCACTTTTTTTTTATTCTTTTTGGCTTAGGTTTGAACCAAAATCAGGAGTATGCAAAAAATTTTGAATTATATTAATGGCGGCTTACTTGAGCCCGTTTCCAATAAGTATATGGATAATATGGATCCTTCAACAGGAGAGATTTATAGTATTTGTGCCGATAGTGATAGCAGGGATGTTGAATTGGCGTATCAGGCTGCTGAGGCGGCATTCGCTGCATGGAGCAATATGCCTGTCAATGAAAGAAGTGCTATTTTGATGCGTCTTGCAGGTTTAATTGAAAAGAATCTCGATCAACTCGCACTGGCCGAAAGTGTTGATCAGGGTAAGCCGCTTTGGTTAGCAAAAAATGGTGAAATACCCAGAGCAGTCGAAAATATTGGCTTCTTTGCTACAGCTGTCTTACATGATGCGAGCGAATCGCATGCAATGGGTTCTCATGCCATCAATTATACATTGCGCACACCCATTGGAGTGGTTGGCTGTATTAGTCCCTGGAACCTGCCTTTATATTTATTTACCTGGAAAATTGCGCCTGCTTTGGCTACAGGTAATTGTGTGGTTGCAAAACCATCTGAGATAACACCCATGACTGCATTTTTATTCAGTGAATTGTGTATCGAAGCGGGATTGCCAAAAGGTGTATTAAATATTGTGCATGGATTAGGACCAAAAGTAGGTTCAGCCATCGTTGCACACGAGAAAATTACGGCAATCTCTTTTACGGGTGGAACCAAAACCGGTGCGGAAATTGCACGGGTTGCCGCTCCCATGTTTAAAAAAATATCTCTGGAGTTAGGAGGTAAAAATCCGAATATCGTTTTTGCGGATTGTGATTTTGAAAAGGCCGTTAAAGAGAGTGTACGTGCAAGTTTTACAAATCAGGGAGAAATCTGTTTATGTGGTTCCCGTTTGTTTGTTGAACGTTCCATCTATGATAAATTTAAAGAAGCTTTTGTTGCTCAGGTAAAGAAATTGAAAGTGGGTGATCCATTATTGGATGAAACCCGGGTGGGTGCAATCGCGAGCAGGATGCATTTCGAAAAAGTACTGGCTTATATTAAGCTGGCTAAAGAGGAGGGAGGAACCCTGTTAACAGGTGGTATTGCCTTTAAGCCCGATGGCAGATGCTCTAATGGCTATTTTATTAAGCCTGCCGTAATTGAAGGTTTATCCTATCATTGCAGAACCAATCAGGAAGAAATATTTGGACCGGTAGTAACGATTATGCCATTTGATACCGAGGAGGAAGTTTTGATGATGGCAAATAGTTCAAATTATGGTTTGGCCACTATTTTATGGACAGAGAATTTAACGAGAGCACATCGAATGGCTGCAAAAGTTAAAAGTGGAATTGTCTGGATTAACTGTTGGTTATTGCGCGATTTACGCACCCCATTTGGAGGGATGAAACAAAGTGGTGTAGGCAGAGAAGGCGGTTGGGAAGCCATTCGTTTCTTTACTGAAGCCAAAAATGTTTGCATCAAAATTTGATTGTTCACAATTAATTTATTTAAAATCCTTCACCCATTTTATTGTCCGTTTTTTTAATAAATCTTTGATCCATTTTAAAGTTTATATTATATATAAAGCTATTTTCTTGTTGCATATTGTCTTTATGAGCCTTGGTTGGCTTGATTCCGGTTTGTTCACTTGAAATTATCTGATTATTCCTCCCGTGTGCGGGGGCTAAAAAGAAAACCAAACCAAAAAAGCTCCTTCGTCGCTGCAGCTTGCCTTGTTCACCTCATTCAAGCTTTAAGGCTTGATTCGGTTCACATGGCAATATTTATGGCTTGTGCTGATTCGCGATCCTCAGGTAATTTTGGGATTATTCCTCCCGTTTGGGGGGGGTAAAAAGAAAACCAAACCAAAAAAGCTCCTTCGTCGCTGCAGCTTGCCTTGTTCA
>CAYHCF010000062.1:0-7441 GCA_964355075.1 uncultured Chitinophaga sp. | reverse complement strand
ACCTTGAAAAAGTTAATGAAATGAAACCGGGTATTTATTTGTTAAGCATGAATATCGATGGGACTGAAATAGTAAGAAAAATCGTGAAACAATAATATGGGATTCAGAAATTAAGTAAACTAATTAAGCAATAAAATTTAAAAAAGCAATCTGTCATGAAAAAAAATCTATTCATTTATTTTGTCCTTTGTTTTATTTTTATCTCTCAGGGGATAATATCAAACGCAACACAACTTAGCGGAACCTGTACGATAGATTCTGCAGGAACGGCCAGTACAACAGTTTTTAAAGACTTTAATTCGGCTATTGCATATCTTACCAGTGCCAATACCCGCCCTGACGGAGGACCGACCAATACATCTCCATTTGGTGTTTCAGGGCCACTGGTTTTTGAAGTGATGCAGGGAACTTATGCAGAGCAGGTAAGTATTCCGGCAATACCGGGTGTATCAGCCACGAATACGGTTACTTTCGATGGAGGAACAGGCAATGCATCAACAAGGATATTGCAATTTGCTGCCACCAGCACCACCGATGGTCATACCTTAAAATACAATGCTTGTACTTATGTAATTGTGCAAAACATGACCATTCTGTCTACAAGTTCAGCGCAAGGATTAGTTGTTCATTTTTCTGGAGCCTGTTCCTTTAATACCATTAAGAAGTGCAGTTTGATGATTGCTCCCAGTACCTCTGCCAATTTCAGAGTGATCAATTGTTCCGGTTCAACATTACTTACCAGTGGTGGCGGTTGTAGCGGCGCAGCCACATCCTCTGCTATCAATAATATTTTTATTGATTCTAATTATGTATCCGGAGGTTATTATGGAATATTTCTAAACTCAAGTGGTGCTGGTCCGGGTTCATTTAATTTCTATATCAGGGGCAATCAATTATACAATGCCTATTTACATGCCATCGGTGCTTCTGGTAGTTACGGTTACCTGATCATGGGTAATCATATAAAGCCCACCGCCCAAAGTGGAAGTTATGGACTTTATCATTGCAATGGTTCAACCGGTGCACAATCTTACCAGATTATTAATAATGTTTTTGAAAATTGCGGAACCGCAGGAATCAACTGGCTTACACCTAACCCGGCTGCATCTACCCGGTCAAAAGTGGCACAGAATTATTTTAAACCCACCTTTATCTCAGCAAGCGCCCAGGCAATGAGTATACCCTATGGGCCAAATACGGATGTATTTGCAAATACAATCCTGATGAATTCAACGGGAGGTAACGGAATTGTAACTGCAAATGCATCTGCCCAGGATTTCAGAAATAACATTATTATTTTACAGTCTGCATCGGCAACCGGATTATGCCTTAGCCACGCGGCATCTGCCACAGGCAGCACCATTGATTATAATGTATATATTAAAAATAATCCATCGAGTCCTGATCTGATACAGGTAAATGGTTCCAATTACCAGGCAGCAAATTATAAAGGAGGAGGTTCCCCTGCATTTAATATGAATTCCACTACAGATAATCCTTCTTTGGTTTCACCTCCTGCCGATATCAGGCCAAACAATATTTGCCAAAAAGGTGCAGCCATCACCATTACTGTACCAGTTTATGGTGTCTTATCAACAGATATAAACGGGTCGCCAAGAACAAGTCCACCTCAAATCGGAGCTTCTGAACCGGCTGGGGGCCTTTCCGTTGATGCCGCAGCCATTACTTTTACGCTTCCTGCGAGTTACCCGTTTGTTTCAGGTTATCAGGATGTAAAAGTAGTTGTTAAAAATACCGGAAACTCAACGATCACTGCGATGAATGTAACCGCCTCCCTGGGAGCAAGCAACTTCAGGACAATTGCCTGGTCGGGAAGCCTGATTTCTTGTGCAGTTGATACGGTGACTTTTACAAGTGGAAATCAATTAAATTTTAGCGCTGGAACCAATATTCTGAGAGCCTGGGTGGATGGTCCAAATTACCTGCTTGACAGCAATGCAACCAATGATACCATCAGTAAAACTTTTTGCACACCTATTGCAACGGGTACCTATACCATTGATACCAGTGGATTGGGTAATTTCAGAACCTTTACTGAGGTTGCAAATATCTTGAATTGTGGCGGTATTACCGGAACCGGACCCACTATTTTTAATATAGTAAGTGGTACCTACAACGAACAAATGGCCCTTAATTCTATCTATGGCTCCTCGGCCAGTAGTCCAATCATTTTTCAATCATTGGCAAACCATCCTGATTCAGTAATTATTAATTTTAATGCAGGTATAGGCAATAACTATATATTGAAACTCGCCTATACTTCTTATGTGAAATTCAATGCACTAACCTTGAACGCCACTAATTCAACATACGGAAGAGTAATAGATATGGGGGGTGCAACTTCGTTTGATTCAATCATAAATTGCAAAATGAATAGTACCATTCTTACCACCACCGCCAATACTGCAGCATTGGTATTTGCCAATGGAATTACCGGAAAACGGAATGTATTTATGGACAACCGGTTTACAAATGGAAGTATGGGACTTTATTTTTATGGCTCATCCGCTTCTGCGGTATCCGATAGTAACATTATTGAAAACAATACTTTCTCAAACGCTTATTATCAAAGTTTAGCCGTGAGTTTTGTGAATAATATCAAAATACGAAAAAACACCATTACACCTTCCACAGTATATACCACGCATTATGGAATCTATATGGCAACCTGTAATAATGCAAACGAAGTAATCGGAAATAGCGTTATCGGACAGTTGGGAGGATATGGTATTTATTTATCAGCAATTAACGGAACTGCTGCCATGCCTGGAATTATAAAGAACAATATCGTGGCTGGCGGAGTTGCCAGTACTTTTTATGGCATGTACATACCAAGCTCAACTTATTTGCAGGTTCATAATAATAGCATCAGCGCCAATTCAACGTCTGCTACCAATTATGCCTGCTGGACACAATTTACCTCTGCAACGGGTAATACCGTTCTTCTCAGGAATAATGCTTTTGCCAGCAATTCTACTACCACGGGATTGACCAATGCCGCGCTATATGTCTATAATTTATTATACCTAAACAGCGATTACAATGATTTGTATTGTGCAGGACCCACACTGGTAAACGTGGCTTCACCGGCAACAAATTATACGAATATTTTGACCTGGAGGGCTGCCTCAAGCTATGAGAAAAATTCAATCTCCTACAAACCCGGATATACTAGCAACTTAAACCCAAGACCTAATCCATGGGATTCATGCTCCTGGGCTTTGAATGGAAATGGAATCATCATCGCTGGTAATTCCTACGATTTTGATAATAATCCAAGATCTACCGCTGTTTTCAATGGCCCGGTTGATTTAGGGGCTTTTGAATTTACACCCATAGCTCCACCACCGTTTGCAACAGCCAATCTTTCACAATTAGCTCCCGATTCAACCATGATATTTATGTTCGCAGGTGATACCGCTGCTACCATTAAATGGGATGCCGCATATGCTACTCCAACTTCCGTTTTTGTCAGAAGATATAATGGAGTCAGACCTGTTTTAATTGATACAAATGCCAATAACTACATGTATCAGTATTTAAATGTTGCAGGCCCTTCAAGCTATTATTTATATGCTGTGAACCAATACTACAGAAATGAATGGCTTGGCAGAATCCCATCTGAAACCGCTTTGAGAGTGGCAAAAAGAGATTCGATCGCCTATTTCTCCTGGGTGCCTTATACTTCTTCTGGAAGTTCGGTTGATACCATCAGAAATATTTTAACATTAAACACCGTCAATGATATTGGTTTCTTATGTACGGGTACCGACAATAGCAATCCTCTGCCTGTTAATCTCATTTATTTTAGAGGTGTTAGAAAACAAATGGGAGTTGTTTTAAACTGGTCAACGGCTCAGGAAATTAATTCAGCTTCCTTTATAATCGAACGTTCTTTTGATTTGAAAAAATGGGAGAAAATTGGAACCGTTAAAGCTGCAGGGAATAGCAAAAACATGAAGAATTATAGCTTCGTTGATCCGATGAATGGAAAAGGCATTCTCTATTATCGCTTAAGAATTAACGACCTTGATGGAAAATTTGAGTATTCAAAAGTGGTTACCATTAATCCCGATGTTGACAGTCCTCAACAGGTTGAACTCTATCCAAATCCATTTGATAAGCAGCTTTTCATTGCTTTAAATATGGATATTGACCAGAATATTAATGTAGATATAAAAGATATTACAGGCAAAACTATTTCAAACCAACTCATCAACTTCACAGGTGGTAACGGTTTGTTAAACCTTGAAAAAGTTAATGAAATGAAACCGGGTATTTATTTGTTAAGCATGAATATTAATGGAACTGAAATAGTAAGAAAAATTGTGAAACAATAATATTATTTTAATTCACTTGCAAAAAAGCTGCTTCCATTTTGGAGCAGCTTTTTTGCTTTAAAGAACCAAATCAGAATTTTTTACGATACACGATTTCTGCCCATATGTGTTCAATGCCAAAATCATTTTACCCATTCTATCAGTATTAAATTTCACAGAGAACCACGCAGGACTCATAGAGAACCACGGAGAAAAATAATGTAACCTTGAACCTCTGTGAACCTCCGTGAATTCTCTGTGTAACTCCGTGTAATAAAAAAAATCACACAAAGAACCACATCAGAATTTTCTACCTTACACGATTTCTTTTATACATGTTTTTTACTTTGCGGACTACCCAAGCAAATTATAATATGACTCTCACCTGCAGGTTGAGTTCCTGGAGTTTGTTGCCATTTATTTGGTCGAGACCGGTCCCGATGGTATTTACATGGGTATAATTGGTTTGACCCATTTTGAGATAAACATCCATTTTTTTTGTGAGTTTATAGCTGATTAAAAAATAAATCCGCCAACCCCGGTTTTGAAATTGAGGGATCGAATAATTGTATAACACATCGCTTTCGGTAGCATAAACGCGGGCTTCATAATTATCTATATCAAACCAGGAAAAACGCGCAGCAAGACTAAGTTTTGAACGCAATAATTTTGCATGAACATCCTGAAAAAACAAAGTTCCTGTTTGCGTAGTTTGAGAAGCTTTATCAAATAATACCTGTTCCATACGGGTTTTAAAACTCAGTTCTCTGGTTAACATATATTGCAAATTAAACCTGAATTGCTGCCTTTTGTTTTCGCCCAAATAATCCAATTTATTTAAATCACTTCGCAGATTTTTATTCTTGAGTTCATATTTATATCTGCACTCTATTTGCAGGCTTTTAGAAACCGAATAATTCAGGTTCAGCATATACTCCTCCCCTTTTGAAGGAGCATTTACCAAGTAACGAAGCCAGGGAGAATTGAAAATATCGGCATACAGGTTGATTTGAACAGAACTTTTGGGTTTAATACTCAGCGCAACATAGAAGCCTTGCTCATTGTTACATCCGCCATATTCGCTGAATGCATTGGCAAAAGGAGCCTGGTAAGCAGGCGAATAATTGCGGTACAAAACCAAAATATCGGCTTTGGCATGAAGGGGAATCAGGGATTCGGCCAAAGCAGCATAAGCACCATTTGAACTGTGTGAGATTTCGCCCAGTAATAAGATGTTCCTGATTTGACCCTGAGCATAAATTCCGGCATTTCCGGTTCGACTTTGAGCTTTGTTTAATACCTGATAGGGATTTTTTTTTGCTGCCAGATCAAGATTGAATTGAGATAGGATCAGAACCCCTCCAATACGGTAATTGGGTTTTATGTACTCCAGATTCAGACCGCCAATTTGTTGTGATGAATTATTTTTTTGTTCCATCTCTTTCGCAGTTCTGTGTAATCCGGATAAGGAAACAGAAGAAATAACAAAAGCTTCGGAAGAAAGACTATCCGGTTTTAAGCCCGAACTTATCTTTTGAGAAGAAGCAATAATTGTCAATTCGAGATTTTTCTTTTTTAAGGTCACTGCTGCTCCCTTTAAAAATCCGGATTCGTTTACCGAGCGGTAAGGTCTCAAGGTTTCGTATAAATTCCCTGCATTTAAAACCATTGCAGATTTTCGGCTCGCCATTCCACTTCCAAAAGTGAGTCCACATCCGAAATTTGCCTGAAAATCGCCAATAGCAAGACTTTTTAACAAACCTTTCGTTCTGTAAAACAGGTAAAACGCATTGAAATCAAAAAAAGAAGCGGGTGATGTCCCAAACTTCTCACCCATATCTTTTTCAGCCGAATACCCAAAAACCAATCGGGTTCCAAAAGAAAATCGGTATCTCAAAACTTCACGGTATGGTGAACCCAGATAACCTGAACTTAAACCCTGTTCGGTATTTATATAGCCTTTTCTTTTTTGTAATTCCTGTTCATGTAAATAAATAAACTCCTGTTTCCCTCCTTTCAAAATATCAAGCGGTTTTGCATAATCGGCCAGGCTGGTTTCGTTAAGCGTAACAAAACAAGAAAGCATTTCACAACTTTGTATATCCAAGCCTTTCACCGCCTGTAATTCAAAAATACTTAAAAGAGGTCCGTATTGTTTTCTATGTTGTAGGATGGCGGCAATTTGAGTAGTGGTCAAAAAATGCAATTGAGCTAAATCCATTGCAGTGGCTTTATTTAGGTTAATTTTATTGAGCATAAAAGTCTCTAATTGGGTTTGAAGGTCACTGAAATCCGTTCCCGTTTCGCCGGTTTCTGTGAGTCGCTCCATCACTAAATCGAGCAGGTGATTTTCTTTTGAATTCAGGTTTGTTTGCGCCAAAAGTTGCTGTGCGCTGAACAGAAAAATACTCAAAAAAATAAGCGGTAACAGCCTCATTTCTTATTCTTTTTGTCAAATTCAAATGTCAGGGAAAAATGCGGGGTAAACCCCAAAACAGGATGTCGGCTCATCGCGAGGCTTATCTTTATATTTCTTTTTTGAAAACCTGAACCAAATGTTAAATATTGAGGATTCAGGCTCCAACCGGCGTACAAAAAAAATGAGGAAACGGGGTTGTATTCAAAACCCAAACGAGGAATATTGCCAACAAAAACGCTATGTTCATATTCACCCAAAAGTTTCAGTTGGGAAGAAAATTTATAAGCCAAACCCACACGAATAAAAGATGGAAGGGGTTCAGATCCTGCTATCTGATACTTGATTTGCGTGGGGTTGAAAATGAAACACCCGATATCCAGTTTAACATTTGGTTTAAAAAATAATCCCAATTCAGCGAGGTAGTTATGGAGCGGATCGGTTTCAGAAATATGAGTAGCTAAATAAGTAAGATTCACACCCAAAGCAAATTGATGACTCAATTTTTTTGAAAGTGACAAATTGATTTTTTGCTGATTAAAGTTTGTGTTACCTTGTTGAACCAGACCCAAACCAAAATTTATCCATTTTGTTGGCTGAACCACCGACAAGGAGGAGAGCATTAAAGCCTTTTGTCTGAACCTGATTTCCTGATTTAAACCCAATTGCAAATGAGCGAGATAGG
>CAYHCF010000061.1:0-7884 GCA_964355075.1 uncultured Chitinophaga sp. | reverse complement strand
CTTGCTGAGAATAGATGACTTAAGTTTTTAACTGCTAAATTGGGTACAAGTCAGGGCTTTTGAGAAGGGAGTTAACCTTGGTAACTCAGTTTGAGGCCGACCCTTCGGCAAGCTCAGGATGACACGCCAGCCCGTTATATTTGGCTGTGATTTTGGCGAGATGAATTTTTTGCAAAGCAAAAAAATCATCTCGCCAAAATCATTGCTCCACATGAATTACGAAATGTCACCCTGAGCTTGTCGAAGGGTCGAAGGATCCCATTTAGCTTACTCGTTTCTCGTACATGAAATCTGGATTGTTAATCTGTTTTCTTTAATGATTTTAAATTCCTAACAGAATAAACATTTCCTGCCTCCTTCTTCCCCAAAAATCTAATCTTCCTCCGGTTCAAATTCAACTAAGGATATACCCAGTTCATCCTTGGCATTGATGCTATTCTCAAGTGAAAGAAGCATGCTGGGAAGCAGCAATAGATTCATAAACATACCAAAAAGCAGCGAAAGAGAAGTTAAAACCCCTAAAGCAACCGTGCCTCCGAAAGTTGAGGCGGCAAAAATAATAAAGCCGGCAAACAAAGCAATTGCAGTATAAATAATGCTGGGTCCGGCATCCTGTAAACTTTCCGGAATAGCGATCTTCATATTCCAATTATGCTTTTTAAGGGAATGCCTGTATTTTGCCAGATAGTGAATGGTAAAATCAACTACAATACCATAAGCGATACTGAAAATAATGATAGTAGATGGTTTTAAACGGATGCCAAAAAAGCCCATAATACCAAAGGTCATCAATAAAGGAATCAGGTTTGGAATAAGGGAAATTAACACCATCCTCCAACTAAAGAACAGGAAGGCCATCATGATTGAAATAATAACCAGGGCAGAAATCATACTTTGAATCAGGTTGGTGATAAGGTAATCATTTCCCTTTAGAAATATTACACTCGTTCCGGTGATCTTTACATCGAAATCAGTTTTAGGGAAAATGGAATCAATTTTTTGCTGAATCGATGCTGTTAATACTTTCATTTTTTGTGAACCAATATCAGCCATTTGAACACTAACCCTGGCTACTCTGTAATTGCTGTCCACCATCGACTTTAGCAAATTGATATTATTATCATTTTTTGGTAAATAACTGGCAATTTGAGAAATATCAACCACATTGGGAATGATATAAAATCGCTCATCTCCATGGTTCATACTTTGGTTGGCAAATTTTAAAAAGTCAACAATCGACATGGGCTTACTAAGTTCAGGATATTGCTGTAATTCCTTTTCCAACCGGTTGATTTTTTGCAAGGTCACATAATCTTTGACCCCATCGCTTCTTTTGGTGTCAATCTTTATTTCGAATGGAAGTGTGCCTTTTAAATGTTTTTCAAAAAATTTTAAGTCTTTATATACCGGATCCGATTTGGGTAAATCATCTACCACATACCCCAGATTTTTCACCAGCGTTGAGCCATAAATTGAAACAATTACCAATAAAGTGGTAATCAGGTAAATGGTTTTTCTTTTGTTATAAATTAAATAATTACAATAATCTAAAACCTTATTTAAACGAATGCTTTCAAGGTGTTTGATGTGACGAGGTTCAGGTGGTGGCAGGTAACTGTAAACAATGGGAATAAACACCAGGGAAACAATGTAAATCAACATAATAATAATCCCCGAAATAATAGAAAATTGGTCGAGAATGGCACTTCCTGAAAAGCTGAATGCCATAAAACCAACTGCGGTTGTAACATTGGTTAAAAATAAGGCCATTCCATTTTTGGAAATCAGGCGTATGATAGCCATCATCTTATTACCATGTTTGCTAAACTCCTGGTGATATACATTCAATAAATAGATACAATTCTGAACCCCGATAATAACCATCAATGGAGGCAGGATTCCGGTTAGAATAGTAATTTTATAATTAAACATGGCCAAACAACCCATTGTAGCTACAACTCCAATCAGAACAACGATCAGGGAGAAAATAACAGCACTATAAAATCGAAAAAAGAGAAATATAAATATTGCTGTAATCAGAATAGAAAGAACAGTAAAAAATTTAATTTCATCGGCTACCTTCGAACTCAAAATCGTTCTCATATAAGGCAATCCTGAGAAGTGCATTTCGCTGGCATATTTATTGCCAAACTCATTACAACGGGCTTCAATCTTTCTTACCAAAGGAATCCTCGCTTTGCTATCTAATTGTTTTTTGTTTAAGGTTACTGCTAATAGGGTTACATGGTCTTCGGGGTTGTATAACAAGCCTTTATAAAACCTTAATGAACCCAGAAAATGCTCAAATGAGTCTACTTCATGCTGATTTTTAAACCTATGTGTAAGAAGTGGAACAACCGTTAATTTTTGTAAGGAATCGTTTCTAACCAGGTTATATGCTTTCGCTATAGAGATAACCTTATCCACACCTTCAATTTTCTCAATATCATTGCTTAAGTCGTACCAATCATTAAAAAAATCCTTTTCAAAGATTTTATCACTTTTCACGCCAATCACAAAAATATTTCCATCTTCCCCAAAAGTTGCTTTAAACTTTTCATATTCAATGTAATCCGAATCATTTTTTGGGATCATTTTAGCAAATTCGTAAGTCATTTGGACTTTTGTTGCAAAAAGACCAAAGATCAAGGTTGAGATACCCAGACTTACCAATAACCAAAAGCGGTTCCGGATAATAAAGGTTGCTAATACACTCCACATATAGCGGCGAAGGTAAACAAATTCTTTTTAGTAAAATTAATATTGCCGTTTGCAGCAATCCGTTCCACGGTATGGTGTAAAAATGCGTTTTGTTGTAAACAATTGTTTTTGAGATGTACGATTTAAGTTTGCAAATCGTTTATTTGTGGTTCAATATAAGTATGAAGAAAAATTTAGGAGTACTTTTTATTATTGGTTTACAATTTGGATTATTCGCCCAACCGGCTTTTGAAGGATGGAGAGTTCATCTTCCCTATCATCGAAATAGTTCGATTACCCGGGTTGGTTCAAAATTATATTGCGGATCACAAAGTGGAATATTTACTTTTCAAACCGATGATGGCAGTATCGAGCGTTTGTCAAAAATTTCCGGATTATCTGATGTTGAAGTAAAATTAGTCAGACATAATTCGGCAAAAAACGCTACCCTTATCATCTATGAAAATACAAATATAGATATCATTGACCACCGCAATAATGCAATTTACAATATTCCCGATATATTGATGAAGAGTATAATCGGTTCAAAAAGGGTAAATCAAATCTGCTTTTATAATGAAAAGGTTTATCTGGCGTGCAGCTTTGGTATTGTGGTAATTGATATTGACAAAAGGCAAGTTGTCGATTCCTACATGAACCTGGGACCAAATGGTACCACCTTAGAGTTTTTTTCTGTAAACATTCATGATAATCATATTTTTGCCTGCAGCGAGAAAGGAATTTTTTCAGCTTCTTTAGATGCATTATATTTAAATGCCTATAGTTTCTGGACCAATATCAAACCGGGTAAATGCGGTTTAAGTGCAGAATTTAAAGGTATATTTTATGCTGTAGTTGATAGTGTATTGCAAACTTTTGATGGGATAACCTGGGCACCTTATTCGCCAACCATTGGGTACAGTATTACGATGCTTCACCTGGAAGATCAAAAACTTTTTATTATTACTCCACTCAAAATTCTGATTGAAAGCGGAGATGGTAACCTGGTTTCCAGAATTTTTAATTTTAGAAATGATGCTGTCCTCGATTCCAAAGGCCTACTGTCAATGGTGGATAATACATACGGACTTACCATGGATAGAACAGATTTTGGCTTTGTGGGTTATTATTATCCGAATGGACCGGTTGGAAAAACTTTCGGTAAAATGACCTATGCAAATGGAAAGCTTTGGGTTGCTGCGGGTTCGGTAAATGAACGTTGGGATCCACTTGTTTTTAATAATAATAAGTTTTCTTATTATGCAAATAATCATTGGATTAACTATACGGATGACCCCAATCCACTGTTAAAGAATATGGCCGACTTTATTGATGTTAAGAAAAATCCTTTTGGAAATGATTTATATATTTCGAGTTATGGAGGTGGGATTGTTCAAATTGAAAATGATGTGGTGGTTAAAAAGTATGATGAAACCAACAGTACTTTGCAAAAACTTTCGGTGGGTGATCCAAACTATACGCCACTACTTTCCGGCGGAATGGATTTTGATAATAATGGGAATTTATGGGTTAGTAATTTTGGGGTCAATAAACCCTTGAGTGTAAAGACGAAAACCGGGTGGTTTGCCTTTAATATTGGTACCATCACCGGTGGCAATCAATTAGGTTGGGTTACCTGCGATGATTACAACAGCAAATGGGTTTTAAGTTTGGCAGATAAAGGTATTTTGATTTATAATGACAATGGAACCCCGGCCAATGCAAATGACGATAATTATAAAATGCTTACGAAGGAAACTGGTCAGGGAGCTTTGCCTTCTAATACCGTATTATCGGTTGCAAAAGACTTGAGAGGTGAAATGTGGATAGGGACGAGTCAGGGGCTAACCATTTTGAGTAATCCGGGCAATATTTTCAATGCCAAAAATATCAATTATGATGCACGTCCCATCATTATAAAAGTTGGAACCAATTACGAGATATTTTTAGGTAAAGAACAAATCAATTGCATAAAGGTGGATCCTTCAAACCGGAAATGGCTGGGTACTCCAAACGGAGCCTGGCTGGTTTCTGAAGATGGCTATACGGTAATTAAAAATTTTACCATCTCAAACTCACCGCTGCTATCAAATAATGTAATTGAAATTGGAATTGATGAATCGAGTGGTGAAGTGTTTTTTGGAACAGAGAAAGGAATCATTTCTTATATGGGTGATGCCACCGCAGCAAATGAAAAATTTGGGAATGTTGAAATTTATCCTAACCCGGTAAGACCCGAATTTACAGGTGATATAGCTATTAGAGGTTTAGCCGATCATTCAACAGTTAAGTTTACCGATATCAGCGGGAACCTGGTTTTTGAAACAACAGCAAATGGAGGATTCGCTTCTTGGGATGGAAGAAACTTTAATGGAAAAAGGGTAAGTACGGGTGTTTATTTAATATTCGCCTCCAATAAAGACGGATCTCAAAACCATGTAGGTAAACTGCTTTTTATTAATTAATTTTCTGAATGCAAAATATGGAAACAATGAAAGCTGCGGTTTTAAATGGCGTAAAAACACCCTTTGTGTTTAGTGATTTTGAAAAACCGGTTCCTCAACAAAACGAAGTGCTGATAGAACTGAAAGCTGCCGCTTTAAATCACCGGGATATTTGGATACAGAAAGGGCAATATGCAGGCCTGATATTTCCAATCATTTGCGGAAGTGATGGATGCGGAAATATTGTTTCAACCGGAGAAAATGTGGATTCAACATGGCTGAATAAGGATATAGTAATCAATCCATCCATGAACTGGGGTGATAACCCAAGATTTCAGGCAAAGGACTATAGCATTTTGGGTTTGCCAAAGCATGGAACCATTGCGCAATTTATTTGTGTTTCTATGGATTATATTCATCTGAAACCTCAACATTTATCGCTTCAACAGGCAGCAGCGCTTCCTTTGGCAGGATTGACTGCATACCGGGCATTATTTGGAAGAGCAAAAGCCAAATCAGGCGAATCGGTTTTGATTACAGGCATTGGTGGAGGTGTGGCATTGTTTGCTGCAAAATTTGCGCTGGCCCATGGTTGCAAAGTTTATGTGACCAGTGGAAGTGAAAAGAAAATTGAAAATGCCAAATTAATGGGTATATCGAATGGGGCAAATTATACCCATAACGAATGGCATAAAGCTCTGGCAAAAGAAAGTGGGGGTTTTGATGTTATAATTGATGGGGCAGGAGGGGAGGATTTTGCCAAATTATTAGACCTGGCCAAACCGGGTGCCCGAATAGTGGTTTATGGGGCTACAAATGGTAACTGGAACCCTGGAATTCCGGCAAAGGTTTTCTGGAAACAAATTGATATTTTAGGTTCAACCATGGGAACCCCTGAAGAATTTAGCGACATGATTCAATTCGTCTCCACCCACAAAATCATGCCGGTTATTGATTCCGTTTATAAACTGGATCAAACCGAAGCAGCTGCCCGTCACATGGATACCGGTGGACAATTTGGTAAAATTATCATTGATATCGATTAAAGCCAAATCCCCCATTCTTAAATCGTAAATCAAAAATCGTAAATCATAAAATTGAAAATTGAAAATTGAAAACAGGAAACGAGACCGGAAATCTAAATCCGATAGCTATCGGATCGTAAATCGTAATTCGTAAATTCGTAAATCATACATTCGTACATTCGTCCCGATAGCTATCGGGATTCGTATTTCGTAAATTCTAAATTCATAAACCTTTTTTCTTATTTTGCGCCTAAACTAATTATCCATGAAAGTAACAGAACATATAAATAACGCTAAGCAAACCTTGTTCTCCATTGAAATTCTCCCTCCCTTAAAAGGGAAAGATATTCATTCCATCTACAATGGCATAGATCCATTGATGGAGTTTAAGCCTGCTTTTATTGATGTTACGTATCACCGGGAAGAATTTGTATTGCGAAAACGTAAAGATGGTGGTTTCGATAAAATTTATACCCGTAAACGTCCGGGTACGGTTGCCATTTGTGCGGCTCTCATGAACAAATATCATATAGATACCATTCCTCACCTCATCTGTGGTGGGTTCAGTAAGGAAGAAACCGAAAATGCATTGATTGATTTGCACTTTTTAGGAATTGATAATGTTTTGGTTTTGAGAGGAGATAATATAAAAAATGAAGCCAATTTTGTTCCTGAACCGGATGGAAATAAAAATTCACTGGAGCTGCTCAAACAGGTAATAGGGATGAATCAGGGTCGCTATTTGGATGAAGAATTGGAGAATGCTTACAACTCCGATTTTTGTGCGGGTGTTTCGGGTTATCCTGAAAAACATTTTGAAGCCCCCAATATGACAAATGATCTGAAATGGTTAAAGCAAAAAGTGGATGCAGGTGCCGAATATGTGGTTACTCAAATGTTCTTCAATAATGCCAAATTTTTTGAATTTGTGGAAGCATGTAAAAAAAAGGGAATTACCGTTCCGATTATTCCCGGATTAAAGCCAATTACCAGTAAAATGCAATTGACTGTTTTACCCAAAATTTTCCATATTGATATGCCCGAAGATTTGGTTTCAGCGGTTGAATCCTGCAAGGATGATAAAGCAGTGAGGCAGGTAGGTATTGAATGGGCAATCAAGCAATCAAAAGAACTGAAAGCTGCCGGTGTGCCGGTTCTGCATTATTATACGATGGGTGTCAGTGAAGTAACTAAGGCTATTGCAAGTCAGGTTTTCTAAGAGGTAATAGGTAATTAGTAATCGGTAATCAGTAATTGGTAATCAGTAATTGGTAATCAGTAATTGGTAATCAGTAATTGGTAAACAGTAATCGGTAATTAGTAATCGGTAAGCAGTAATTGGTAAGCAGTAATTGGTAAGCAGTAATCGGTAATTAGTAATCGGTAAGCAGTAATTGGTAAGCAGTAATCGGTAATTAGTAATCGGTAAGCAGTAATTGGTAAGCAGTAATCGGTAAGCAGTAATTGGTAATCAGTAATTGGTAATCAGTAATTGGTAATCAGTAATCAGTAAACAGTAATCAGTAAACGGTAATCAGTAATTAGTAATTGGTAATCAGTAATGAAATCAGTAAACTTTCCTCCTTCGATTACTTTTCCTTTACCGATTACCGATCACCTTTCTCCTACCGATTACCTTTCCTCTACCGATTACCTTTCCTCTACCGATTACCGATCACCTTTCCTCTACCGATTACCGATCACCTTTCCTCTAC
>CAYHCF010000060.1:0-8282 GCA_964355075.1 uncultured Chitinophaga sp. | reverse complement strand
AAATTAAATTAAATTTTTGAAATTCAAGAAGTGAGGGTAGGAGGGTAAGAGGGTATGAAAATGGGAGGGTAGGAAATTTAAAATGCCCATTTATCGAGGGATTTGATCAGTCAAAGAATATAATTCTTCCTTAGGAAAACTCTTTGTTAATTTAAATATTTCCATTGCCACCTCAAATGATTTTTGGTAAACTCTCAGTTCACGATGGCTTTTAATAATTTCCATAGTATAGTTAATAAATAAAAAAATCTTCCCTTCCCATCTTCCCACCCTCTCATCTTTCCCCCTTCCTACACTCCCACACTCTATTCTTCCCACTATGTCTATCCCAACTTATTTATCATCTCCCATGTATCAAATTCGATTTTAGAAAAGGCAAACCATTTTTTGCCAAGGTCCTTCAACGAAGCACCGATATGATAAACTGTGGCATGATCAATGATCAAAAACCGATCGTGTGATTTAGTAAACAATTTAACCTCAATCTTCTCATATTGGGCATTAAACCGTATAATATCCAGTTTTAATTGCATTGAAATAGTAGCCGTGTATATCGTAGCTTCCACTGTGCTATTCCTTTTCGACAACAAAGCCAGCACACTTTCATCTACATAATTGTCTATCAGAATAATTGATTTTGTGGCTGATTTAATAATATCTGATACAAACCGGTAGGCATCGAATATTTGTCCATCGTAAAAAATACCTTCTTTGGGCGGCAGGTGTGTTCTTATCAATAAGTCAAATTTATGGTCATGTTCAAGGAGTTTCTTTTCCATTTTATCAACACGCTGGTTGAGAACATACCCTTTGATTAGATAATCTTTCAACACACCGTTCGCCCATATTCGAAACTGCGTACCTCGTTGTGATTTAACCCGGTACCCAACTGAAATAATTACATCAAGGTTATATATTGTTACCTTCCGTTGTACACGTCTTTTACCTTCCATTTGAACTGTCAAGTATTCCTTGACGGTTGAATAAGAGGTCAATTCACCTTCTTTAAAAATATTGCTTATGTGCAGACTTATGTTTTGTTTGGTAGAACTGAAAAGTTCAACCATTTGAGCCTGGTTAAGCCAAACAGTTTCTTCATCAACACGTACTTTAAGAAGTGTGGATTTATCATTGGATTGATAAATGATAATTTCGCCTTTGCCTAAGAGCGGATTCATCTTAAAAAAGAAGTATGAAGTATTAAATTATGAATTATGAATAAGCGACAACAAAATTAACTTTCATTCCCTCTACTTCATCATTTCTACTTCCCAAAAACAACAAATAAATCATATTTCTGGGATTTTCTTTTTTCCCTACTTCCTTCTTCTTGGTGTCACTCCACCGCTGCTTTCGCTAAGGTGGACAAGTGTTTGTGGTGTTGAAAATTCCAATTAACCACAAAGTGCACTAAGGAATACACAAAGTACACTAATAAACAGAGCTCGGTTATTCCGCTTTATGAAGCTATTACAGGCAAGTCTGTTTACTGATAATGTGGGTAAGAGGGTAGGAGGGTATGAGGGTATGAAATTGGGAGGGTAGGAATTTTAAATTGTCCATTTATCGGGGGATTGTTGCATTTTGACTAACATTCCTAGAATCTCATTGTATCTTTCATCAAGTTTTTTATGCGCATCCAAATTTATATAATTACAGGCTAAAGCATAATCCAGCCAATTTTGGGTTTCAGCCGATTCAGCTTCACTTTCATTAAGAAGCTGTCTGGAAATAATATTTTTAGAATTTTATGCGACTATTTTTTGATAGGCGAGGCGCATTTTGAAGCCAATAGCCTGCGACCTATAGGCAAAAAATGCAACGATGAATATCGAAAAATAGGCCATTACAAAATGAAAAGATTATTTCTAGACACCTTCTTTGTTTTGAACCAAAAGATTTTGGATATTTTCTTCTCCTAAAAGCTTCAGCAATATTGCTTGAAACTGATCTTGATGATCTCCTGATTTGATCAGTCAAAGAATATAATTCTTCCTTAGGAAAACTCTTTGTTAATTTAAATATTTCCATTGCCACCTCAAATGATTTTTCGTAAACCCTCAGTTCGCGATGGCTTTTAATAATTTCCATAATATAGTTAATAAATAAAAAAATCTTCCCTTCCCATCTTCCCACACTCCCATCTTCCTACCCTCCCAACTTCCAACTTATCAAACCCACATCCCTTTCCTAAACCTCCCGTAAGCACCCGCTAAACTACGTCTTGTAATTCAGATTTCCAATTTTGCGGAAGGAGATCGTCGATGTTGTTTGCTTTTCTTGCTGGTAGTTTTCTGAGTACGTCTAATAACCATTCTTGCGGGTTTATTCCATTACGTTTACAGGTTCCAAACAGAGAATAAATGATAGCAGCTCGCTGAGCACTTTCATGTGATCCACAGAAGAGATAATTTTTTCTGCCCACCGCTACCGGTCTTATTAGATTTTCGATTAGGTTATTATCTATTTGCAGTATCCCATTAGAAGTGTATAAACTGATTTTATCCCAATGCGCCAAAGCATAAGCTATTGCCTTTCCGATGGGACTTTGTGGCAATACTTGTGTGAGGTTATCCTTGAGCCAATGATTAAGCAGGTTTAAAACAGGCACGGCAACTTCGTGTCTGCGATTATAGATGGTTTGAGTATCAGCATTGGCATCGCGTAACTCTTGTTCCAGCATATATAGCACCTGAACCTGTCCGATAAAATAATCTGCACGTTTTTTATCATTGCCCTGAGCTTCGTAGAAATACCTGCGTGCATGTGCCATGCAGCCTAATAGGATTATTCCTTTTTGTTGGCTGAAATTATCATATACACCATAGCCATCGGTTTGCAGGTAACCGTGGTAATCTTTTAAAAACGCTGTAGGGAACTTAGCTGAACGACCTTTGTCATAATGGAATACCACTAACTTTTCCTGGGGAGAGTGACTTACCCAGAAGTATCCTCTATGAGTTTGCCCTTTCTTTTCACTGTCTAATACTTTTATTGGGGTTTCATCATTTTGTATGTATCCGGATTGAAGCAACTTGCTTGCCAGGCGATCGTGCAGTATTTTTAACAGATCAATACCACTCTTAACCCAATCATTCACCGTTGAGTCTGACAGGTCAATCTTATTCCGTTTAAAGATGGCTATTTGTCGATTCAAAGGGAGGTGATCTACATATTTGCTAACGAGGATATGTGTAAGAACGCTTTCTCCGGCAATGGCTTTTGGTAATGCAAAAGCAGGCAGGTCTGCAATAATTGGCGCATCTATGCCCGGCATTTTATAAATGGCTCTGTGGTATCTTTTAACATAAACCTCAGCCAAAACAATCTCAAGCTTTTCAGTGGTTATAACACGTATAATCCGGCCGTTAGTTATATCTCCTTTAGGATGAAGGATAATATCCTCTCTGCGCAGATGTGCAGGCAATTCAGTTCTTACAGGTTTTGCATGGGCAGTTTTTGTATAACCTGCTACCTCTGTTTTAACCAAAGGAACTGTATCTGCATCAGAAGCATCAATTCCTACATCCAACAGAAGCTGGCTTGGATTCAGCACATCTACTCTTTCATTCCTGGCTCCGTATAAAATTTTTTTGAGTGCAGTTATCTGTTGCTCCAAAAGCGAGATTTTCTGATCCTTCATCTGGCCCATTTCAATTTGCTTATGAAAGGCCTGTTCAAGGATTAAAAACCGCTCAGATAGCTCTATAAATTCACTCCTGTTTTGCACGAAGCAAATATACTTCAAAGTATTGTTTTTATTGATACTTTCAGGCTTTAGTTATACCCATAAATATCAACATTTAAGCAGCATGTACATACCTGTTACGCTTACGGATACTGCTGAGTTTAATCCCTTGCAAAAGACAACTTAACACCTCCACTTTCAACTTTGATTCCTGGTCTTTAGGTAACTCAAAAGTTCCTTTCTCAAGTCGTTTATAAAACATCATAAATCCATCTCCTTCCCAGCAAAGCAGTTTTATTTGATTCCTTCTCCGGTTTACAAAAACAAATACATCACCTCCCAATGGATACTTTTGTAAATGATCTTTGATTAACCCGCTCAACCCATCAAACCCCTTGCGCATATCAGTAGCCTGCCGGAATAAATAATAACGTTGGTGAACGCTTAAACTTAACACAACCGAACTAATTTTTGCAAAGTGCTTATGGAGCAGTTTTCCGGCAATGAAAAATAACACCCATTGGGTAAATAAAATTTAATTGAATCACTAGAGGGTTTTGGTTTAAGCAATGTAAACCCACTAACCTCTGAATCTTTTTCATTGCGTTTTATATGATATAAAAACACATGATAAGTAATTCCCTTTTCCTTGCAATATGTGGCCTTCGTTAAGCCACTTGATGGCCACTGTGCAATATGATTGGCCATATCCTCATTTATTTTATTCATGCGCCAAAATTCATGCTTCCAATTCTATTGGGAAAGATGTACTTTAGCGTGTGCTTATCCTGTAAGGGTGTAATTTAATTAATAAATGGATGAATATTTCAACTCCAATAATTCTATTCCGCCCTTTCTATGGCTAGGAATGTTTGTGTGGCCATTTTTACAATGGGCTTCACCCATTGCTATTGATTAACGCCCTTTCAGGGCTTGAATTTTATTTAATTTTCAATAATTATTTACTAAAAAACCGTGAGCCGATATAAGCAATTATTAACAGCGGACTGTAAACAACCGGATTAAGAATTTTATGCAATGAGATAAAAAACGCAACCCCGCTCATTGCAAAAAACAAATCAATTCCCAATAAGGAAATCATAACAAAAATAAGGAGTAAATATTGGTTTCCGGAGAGCCTCGAAAAGCGATGAACCAATAGTAATAAACAGGAGCTGTTTACAATAAACCGGAGGAGTTTATTCGTAATAAATGCGGACATATCCATACAGGATGGATCAAACAAATAAAAGCCGCAAGTATTGTTGGAGAAAGAATATACATCAAAAGATTGCAGGGAGAAATTGAGGGTG
The DNA here is from genome assembly GCA_964355075.1 of uncultured Chitinophaga sp. Classification (GTDB taxonomy): domain Bacteria; phylum Bacteroidota; class Bacteroidia; order UKL13-3; family UKL13-3; genus B1. Next base: position 3,281 of record CAYHCF010000060.1, on the reverse strand, counting down.
ATGAGGAGAAGAATCGTGAAGAAGAAGAAGTTTTTTTGCATCGGACAAAAGTATTAAAACTCCCTCAATTTACCCTCAATCCCTAAAGGGAAGCTTATTTAGTTGCAACTAAATTCTCGCCCCCCTTTAGGGCCGGGGCCGAGCCAAACTTCCTCACCCAAACCACCATCAGCAAAAAAGCAATAAAATAAATAATAGCCGGAAAAACATAGGTATGAAAAAAATCAAACGAGGAGGGATGAACCATTTTTATCCGAATCAAAACATACAACCTCAAAACATTGCAAATCTGAATGCATACAAAAGAAAGCGGAATGAAAATAAGATAGGCTTTCAATTTGTCGGATTTAAAAGCAACAATAAAACTCAACAAGCTAATCCAAACTGCAATGCCATTACACCCTTCTTTAATATTAACAATTGCATGCGCAGCATCTCTAATTTGCAAACCCGGCGCATCAGCAAGGGGCTGATAACTTAAGTTGGGTAAAAATATTAAAGTAATCTTCGTAACCGCAACCGTAAACAAATCGGGTAGGGGAGCGTATAAATAAAGCAAAGCCTGGTACAGCAGGTTCAGAAGAATACAGGATAAAGCGAAAAGTAGCAGAAATTTTAAGGACCTATCCATAACTTCATAGTGCCCTTTGTGCCTCTTTCATAGTGCACTTTGTGTTTAATCTGAAATTTGTACTTAAACACAAAGGTCACAAAGGGAGCACAAAGCACACAAATTATAAATCAAGTATTTCCAAAAGCGAAGATGCAATATAATTTATCATCTCTTCATTCATTTCAGTATGTATAGGCAATGATAAAACCGTTTTGCACAGCTCAACCGTAACCGGAAAATCTGCATCCGAATATTCAGGATTATAAAATGCCTTTTGATGATGCAACGGAATTGGATAATACACCATGGATGGAATGCCCTTTTCAGCCATCGCCTTCCTCACAGTATCCCTGAAATTACTATTTTCTTCTGCTCCATGCTCCATGCCCCATGCCCTTTCAGTTGAATGGTATATTGATGAAACACATGAGTAGATTCCGGATTTCTCTTTGGAACTTTAATATTGGGATGACTCCCCAATAATTGATCATACAAGTCAGCTGCTTTATTACGAGCCTCAGCATATTCATCTATGTGCGGGAGCTTTGCAAGCAAGATAGCAGCCTGTATCGTATCCAATCTCGAATTTACCCCAATCACATCATGCACATATTGTACAGACTGACCATGATTGGCCAACATTCGTATTTTCTTTGCCAACTCATCATCATTCGTCATCATAGCACCTCCATCGCCATAACAACCGAGATTTTTTGATGGAAAGAATGAGGTTGTTCCAATGGTACCCATGCATCCGGCACTTAGCCCCTGGCTTCTGGCCCCTGGCTTCTGGCTATTGGTTGGCTGAAATTTTGATCCCAGTGCTTGGGCTGTGTCTTCAATCACAAATAAATTGTGCTTTGTGGCAATTTCCATAATGGCATCCATATTGGCCGATTGGCCGAAGAGATGAACTGGAACTATAGCTTTTGTTTTAGAATTTATTTTGGATTCAATCTTGGTTACATCTATACAAAAAGTCTCAGGCTCAACATCAACCATAACCGGTACCAAGCCCAATAAAGCAATAACTTCTGCAGTAGCCACATAAGTAAATGCGGGCAATATAACTTCATCACCGGGTTTCAAATCAAGCGTCATCATGGCAATTTGCAGAGCATCGGTACCATTGGCGCAAGCTATAACATTCTTCACATTCAAGTAAGCAGCCAGTTCTGTTTCAAACTGCTTTACCTGAGGGCCCTTGATGAAAGCGGTATTGTCTATTACCTCCTGGATGCCGGCATCTATTGCTGATTTTATTTTAATATACTGACCTTTTAGGTCTACCATTTGGATTTTCATTTTATGTTTTCACTTTTTTTTTGCTACAAAGGCACAAAGAAACAAAGTACGATTACAAGAAATTTCGAGTCACTATTTGTTCCTTTGTTTCTTTGTAGCATAAGAATTTTAAAAATTAAAAAAGGCGACTTACTACATTGTCTTTCAGTTTATATTCCTGTTTGGTTTCAATACAAAAAGCTTTCCCTTCCTCATCAAAAACCAAACGATGCCCGTATTCACTCACCCACCCAATCTGCTTCGCAGGATTTCCCACTACCAAAGCATATGCAGGAACGGTCTTCGTCACAACAGCCCCCGCTCCAATAAATGCATATTCACCAATATCATGTCCGCACACGATGGTGGCATTGGCGCCGATGCTGGCTCCTTTTTTAACCACAGTTTTTGCATATTCACTCTTCCTGTTCACTGCACTACGCGGGTTAATTACATTGGTAAATACCATCGATGGCCCCAGGAACACATCATCTTCACAAATCACTCCGGTGTAAATAGAAACATTATTCTGAACCTTTACATTCTTGCCTAAAACAACTTCAGGGGATACCACCACATTTTGCCCAATATTGCATTTGTCTCCAATCTTGCAATTAGACATTATATGTGAGAAGTGCCAGATTTTAACGCCTTCACCAATTTCGCAGGGCTCATCAATAACAGCCGTTTCGTGGGAATAATATTTTTTCATTTTTAGTTAAGAGTTAAGAGTTAAAAGTTAAGAGCGTTATATTTGTGAGTTTTGTGTTGAATGGAAAAAACTCTTAATTCTTCACTCTTAATTCTTCACTCTATTGTTATTTCTTCAATTTAGCTAAATCCCGCTGCTCATATATCCTTTCAATAATATCCACCACCTTCAACCCCTCCAGCGCATTCGCAGTAATCGTGTCCCTGCCATTAAGTGTATTCACAACATTCTCAATCACAAAATGATGATTAGCTGCACTCCCTTTAAACGGCCCATAATCATTCGGCGCATTGGTAGGAGGGAGCTCCGGCATAATGTAATCTTTTATATGACAATACTCTACCTCATTCATATACTGTCCCCCAACTTTAAAACTACCTTTTGTTCCAACAACCGTTATACTACTTTCCATATTGGTGTCCCATACAGAAGTACTAAAATTAATACATCCCAATCCTCCATTCACAAATTCAAAATTCACCACGCCACTGTCTTCAAATTCTGTTAGCTCAGCATGGTTAAAATCCGCAAAGGTAGCCTTGATGTTTTTGATATCCCCAAATACCCAGTACATGATATCAATGAAGTGTGAGAATTGGGTGAATAAAGTTCCACCGTCTAAAGCCAAAGTTCCCTTCCAGTCTGGAAGGAGATTAGATATGGGAGATGAGA
>CAYHCF010000059.1:0-8848 GCA_964355075.1 uncultured Chitinophaga sp. | reverse complement strand
TTAATTCTAAATTCTTAATTCTAAATTCTTAATTCTAAATTCTTAATTCTAAATTATGCATTCTAAATTACTCCTCACCATTTCCTACTACCAAAAACGGTTTTAGTTGCATAAATGAAAACAACATCAAAACCAATAAAGTAGAGCAAATCTCTTGAATCTATTACTCCCCGGCTGATTGATTGGTAATGGGCATTTATTCCCAATCCGGCGAGCAGCGAATCATATCCTCCCATGAGTTTATAATCAGCAATCAAATCAAACAGGTTATAAAACAGATAACACATAAACATAGAAACAATAAAGGAAACAATCTGGTTATCGCTTATGGCTGAAGAAAAAATGCCCACCGCAACAAAACAACTGCTCAACAAAAACAAACCAAAATAAGATCCCCAAATCGCGCCGCTGTCAATATTTCCTTTCGGTAAACCCAATTGATAAATGGTATAGTAATAAATTAAAGTTGGGATCAGCGTAAATAATACCAAAGTTAATCCCGCAAAATATTTGCCTAATATGATCTGCAAATCACTTATGGGTTTTGTGGTAATAATTTCTATCGTGCCATTCTTTTTTTCCTCACTGAAACTACGCATGGTAATGGCTGAAATTAAGAAAATAAATAACCACGGAGCCATACTGAATAGGGTATCGAGATTGGCATAACCGTTATCAAAAATGTTATAGTTGGGCAAAACCCAGGTAAATAAACCGGTTGCCAGCAGAAACACAAGCATTACCACGTAGGCGATGAGTGAACTTAAAAAACTTCTTATTTCTTTGATATATATGGCAATCATAGATTATTGCGTTAAGGATTGAAAAACTTCTTCCAGCGAACTTTCCTCCAATTGCATAGAAAGGATTATCCATTGGTTCTTTTGGGCCATAACAGCTAATGGTTCACGGATATCAACCCTTGCTGTAAGCTTATAAATGTTACTTGCATTAGTGACTTGAACCAGACCGGGGATCTCTTTAAGCAGTTTCAAATCAACCTGATTTTTAAACTCAATAGTCAGGATGAATTGTTTATTCAGGCGTTTCTGCAGATTGCCAATTTCATCATCAGCCACAATTTTTCCTTTATTGATAATAATCACGCGGTTACACATGGCTTCCACTTCCTGCATAATATGGGTTGAAAAGATAATTGTTTTGTTCTTGCCCATTTCTTTGATCAGGTTTCTGATTTCGATCACCTGATTTGGATCTAAACCTGAGGTGGGTTCATCCAGAATTAATACTTCAGGATTATGTAACATAGAAGCGGCAAGGCCAACCCTTTGCCTGTAACCCTTACTTAACTGCCCGATTAGTTTTTTGCGTTCAACCGTTAAACCGGTAATTTCAATCATTTTTTCTACCGCCTCCTGAGCTTCTTTTGCCAATAATCCATTCAACCTGGCTGAAAAAAGCAGGTATTCTCTCACGAACATGTCGGTGTATAAGGGGTTCGACTCGGGTAAATAACCAATTTTACGGCGTACCTCCAGACTTTGGGTAGCCACATCAAATCCACAAACGGAGGCAGTTCCGCTGTTTTGGGTAAGATAACCCGTTAAGATTTTCATGGTAGTAGATTTTCCGGCTCCGTTCGGACCTAAAAACCCAAGGATTTCGCCAGGCTGAACTTCAAAACTGATCTCGTTCAAGGCCTTTTGTTTGCCATATATTTTTGTTAACTCTTTTACCTTTACCGACATAAATTTATTGAATGTTTTTCAGCCTTCTACTAATGTAAGTCTGCAAGGCTTAGTCAGCAAACATAAGCAAAAGGTTACATTGAGGGAAACCAAAATTGATTTTGGTCGGGAGGAAGATATTATTTTAATAAACCCCTAGCATCATGCATGCTTCCCAATAATTGGTATTGCTGAGGGTATATGAATATTTATTCTGTTGTCTTACTCCTATATTCCAATCTCCCTGGTAGACTGTAAAATGGTAAGCAGCTCTGAGTCCGAATCTCAAGCCAGAATCACGGCCTCTGTTTTTTTTGTTCAATGCGAAATGATGAAGGAATTGAATGCCAAGTGGAATATCGAACATGTTTTTTGTGGCGTTAACAGAACTGAAGTTCCCAATATTGGCAGGTTTGTAAATAGAATCAATGTTCAGATAAATGAAATGCCAGTTGATACCTGAATACACAGAACTTCGTAACAAACCTTTGTTCAGGAAACAGTAGTGGTACAATAACTGAAGGGTATTATTTTGTATTCCAATTCTTTTGGATAACGAATTAAAATGCTGGGCTGAACCATTAATATATAATTCAATAAGGGAGTTTTTATGAGGTGAACTAAACCCAACTCCATAGCTGAAGGCTATAGGTTGGAAGGACCCCGTAAAACCCTCATTTTTCAAAAACAGATTTACACTTTCAAACTGGCTGTTATCAACACCCATTGTAAAAAAGGGCATGGAATTATCATGGTGATGGCAGGTTTTCAATGAATCCTGAGCCATTGCCGGCAGGCTTATCACCAAAAGGAAAAGAAGTACTTTGTTTTTCATAATCTGTTGAATAATTTAGAATCATAACAAAGTTAAGATAATAGAACCTTGATTATTCTAAAATCCACAAAAAAAACTGCCTCAAAAATGAATTCGAGACAGTTTTTGTATGATGGATGCCTTAACTTCTTATAAAACGTTGATCTCTTTTAATACATTGTTCATGCTACGAACGGCCTCAGCGCTCTTATCAAAACTGGCTTGTTCATCGGCAGTTAATTTATAATCAACTACACTTTCCCATCCATTTTTCCCGATCACCACCGGAACGCCAATACATATATCTTTCTGGCCATATTCACCGTCTAAATATACGCAGCAAGGCATGATCCTTTTCTGATCGCGAACAATGCTTTCAACTAAAAAAGCAGCCGCTGCACCCGGTGCATACCAGGCCGAAGTACCTAATAATTTGGTTAAAGTAGCGCCTCCAACCATGGTGGCATCGCTGATAACTTTTAATTGATCAGCACTCAAGGTGTTTGAAACCGGAACCCCGTTTAATGTTGCCAAACGGGTTAAAGGAATCATAGTGGTATCGCCATGTCCGCCAATTACACAAGCATGGATATCGGCTGTGGGTGCGTTTAAGGCAAATCCTAAGTTACCTTTAAAACGCGCACTGTCAAGCAAACCGCCCATACCAATTACACGGTTTTTGGGTAAACCCGTTGCTTTCAAAGCAAGGTAAGTCATGGTATCCATCGGGTTTGCAACCACAATAATAATGGCATTAGGAGAATATTTAAGCACGCTTTCCGACACCATTTTAACGATGTTGGCATTGGTTCCTATTAACTCTTCACGCGTCATTCCGGGCTTTCGCGGAATTCCTGAAGTGATAACGACTACATCTGAATCAGCAGTTTTGCTGTAGTCGCCTGTAGTTCCTGAAATACGGGTTTTCATACCCAATAAGGAAGTGGTTTGGTAAATATCCAAAGCCTTGCCTTCGGCAAAACCTTCTTTTACATCTAACAATACTACTTCGTCCGCCAGTTCGCGGTATGAAATTACATCTGCTGTTGTTGCGCCAACTGCGCCAGCTCCAATCACTGATACTTTTGTCATGGGATTTATGTTTTGATGAATTTGTTAATTAATAAGATTACGAAAATAGAAACTCTAACGAAATAATTTAATGACTTTTGTTAGCTGAATTACCGGAATTGTTATTGCTTCCTGAAAAGCTGGATTCAATAATATAAACAATTAAGTGCAATTAATTTACGGAAAAACGTGTCAGGGCTTTTGCTTTCTGACAAAACCTGAATACATTTGCCTTGGTTCAACCCTAAAGTTTATGCTCGACAAATTTGGAATTGCAAAACGCATTGCAAAAGAAATGAAAGATGGTTATTACGTTAACCTTGGAATTGGTATCCCAACCCTTTGTGCCAATTATGTTCCGGAAGGAATTGAAGTAATTCTGCAATCGGAAAATGGCCTTCTGGGAATCGGTCCGTTTCCGCTTTTAGAAGAAGTGGATGCCGATTTAATCAATGCTGGAAAGCAAACCGTTACCACCACAAAAGGTTCCAGTTTCTTTGATTCTGCCTTGAGTTTTGGGATGATTAGAAGCGGCAGAGTGGATCTTACGGTTTTAGGTGCCATGGAAGTTGCCGATAACGGAGATATTGCCAATTGGAAAATTCCGGGGAAAATGGTGAAAGGAATGGGTGGAGCCATGGATTTAGTGGCCTCTGCAAAAAATATTATCGTTGCCATGCAACATGTTAATAAAGCCGGGGAATCCAAATTGCTCAAAAAATGCACCTTACCTATAACAGGTTTAGGTTGCGTAAAAAAAGTTGTAACTGAATTAGGGGTTTTTGATATTACTGAAGAAGGGTTTGTATTACTGGAAAGAGCACCGGGTGTTTCGGTTGAATATATACAGGAAAAAACGGAGGGAAGATTAATTATCAGAGGTGAAATTCCTGAAATGCCAGAGTAGGAGATAGGAAATGGGAAATGAGAAAGTCAGTTTAAATGGATATTAAATAACATTATTGAGTCATTACCTTTGTTTTTTTTAGAATTCTATTAAATTCGCCACGTGATGAGAATATTACTTTTGATACTTCTGTTGTTTGGTTTTACCCATATTGATGCCATTGCCCAAAAAAGGGTTGGAGGTAAGATTTTAAAGGGTTACGATGCCATTTTCCCGTTTAAAAATGGTCGTGCCAAGGTGATAAAAAACGGGAAAGTGGGTTTCATCAATATGCAGGGAGAGGAAGTAATTGTACCCATGTTCGATCAGGTATATCCTTTTGAGAAGGGTATTGCACGGGTTGAGAACTTAGGTTTTTTAGGGCTTATCAACGATCAGGGTGATATTTTACTGGATCCTATTTACGATTATATCGGAACCAATAAGGAGGGTTTGGTTATATTAACCCGAAAAGGCAAAAAGGGCTTGGTGAAAATTACCGGAAATACACCCGATTTGGTTGAATACCTTGTGGATATTCGGGATTAATTTCTGGCCAAATCCAACCCTAAATTCAAGTAATCAAATATATCCTCCGGGAATCCCTCGCCTTTTGGGTCAGCCCGTTTGTGTCCGAGCCTTACAACAATCAGTTTTTTTGAAGGGATACACAAAATATACTGACCTTTTATTCCCCTGCACATAAAACCCGATATTCCTTTTTCCTGTATAATCCACCATTGATAACCATATTGTGTATTGGGTTGTCCTTCTTTTGTTTTTGTTTTAGAAACAACCAGGCTTTGAGCCACATAATCACTATCCACAATTTGCTCATTATTCCATTTCCCATATTGCATGTATAATTTACCCAATCGGGCAAAATCATGTGCGGTAGCATAATAACAACAACTCACTTTTTCCATTCCCCCTTTTACATCCAAACCCCAATAGGCAGTGTCTTCGGCGTTCAGTTTTTGCCATAATCTAACCGATGCATATTCTGCCACCCTTTTACCTGTTGCCTTTTGTAATATCATTCCTAATAATTGGGTATCTCCACCTTTATACGCATAGATTGTACCGGGTATATTTATGGGTGGGACATCTAAAACGCTTGCGTTTATATCCGTTCCATAATATGCTTTAGCCGGCCATGCTAACAAATTGCCATAACTTTCTTTAAAATCTAACCCTGAGCTCATCATTAACAGATGCCGGATCGTAATTTTTGAATAGGGGTCTTTCTGAAATGCCTCCACATATTTGGCAAGCGGTTCGTCCAGACTTTTAATAAAACCATCTTTTAATGCGCAACCAATCAATGCGCCAATAAAACTTTTAGACATTGAAAACGAATTGCTCAGGGTTTTAGCCTCATATCCATTCCAATAATTTTCATACAGAATACTATCGTCTTTGATCACCAGAAGGGCTGTTGTTTGGTATTCAAGAACTTTTTTGATGCGTTCTGCATTCGGTTCAATCTTTCCATAATGAACGGATTTTGGCCAGGGAACCGGATTCAGATTTGGGACCGCTCTGGTTGGAAAATCTTTTAAGTCATCAATATCAGGCCCTGTTTGACCCCTGAAAATGGTCAGGGCGATTGCTTTATAAACATGATTGTTCCCGCTAAAATGAACCCACAAAACAATGGCGAGCAAAACAATTCCTATTCCGGTTAAAATCTTTTTCATTGTTAATTATAAAGAAAATTTGATCCTATTTTTGACGGTTCTAATATACCTTTTTGATCCATCTTTACATAAAAACAAAAAAATCCCGGATTCCAAAGAACCCGGGATTTTTGATTATAAATTTTATATTTATTCAACAATTTCCAGCTGAAACTTTATTAGGAGCTGTCCATTGAGATGAAAGTCTGAGCTAGAATGTTCTCTGTCAAGGCTTGCGAATAAGAAAAAAGCGCAGTTTACTGGTGTAATCGAGCATTTTTTCGGTGAGCATAACGCCGACATAGGACATTCTAGACAGGCTCTTAGTAATCCATTCCACCCATACCGCCCGGCATTCCACCCGGCATAGCTGGTGCATTGGCTTCTTTTTCTTCAGCTAAAATACACTCTGTTGTTAAGATCATTGAAGCAACAGATGCAGCATTTTGCAAAGCAATACGGCCTACTTTAGTTGGATCAATAACACCTGCGGCAATCAGGTTTTCATATACTTCGGTACGTGCGTTATAACCAAAATCAGCTTTGCCATCACGAACTTTATTCACTACAACACTACCCTCACCACCGGCATTGGCAACTATCTGACGCAATGGCTCTTCCAATGAACGTTTAATAATGGCAATACCTGTGTTTTCGTCTTCATTCAAACCGGTTAACTTATCCAGAACAGCAATGGCACGGATATATGCAACACCACCACCGGCAACAATGCCTTCTTCAACAGCTGCACGGGTAGCGTTCAAAGCATCGTCAACACGGTCTTTCTTTTCTTTCATTTCAACCTCAGATGCTGCACCGATATACAAAACGGCAACTCCACCTGCTAATTTTGCCAGGCGCTCCTGCAATTTTTCTTTATCGTAATCGGAAGTGGTATTTTCAATTTGTGCTTTAATCTGATTCACTCTGGAAGCAATATCTTCTTTTACACCGGCTCCATTGATAATAGTAGTATTGTCTTTGTCAATGGTGATTTTTTCAGCTTTTCCTAAGTAGGTCAAATCAGCATTTTCCAATTTGAAACCACGTTCTTCACTGATCACAGTACCACCTGTTAATACCGCGATGTCTTCTAACATTGCTTTCCTTCTATCACCAAAACCAGGAGCTTTAACAGCAGCAATTTTTAAGGATCCACGGATTTTGTTAACGACTAAAGTTGCCAATGCTTCACCTTCTAAATCTTCGGCAATGATAACCATCGGTTTTCCGGTTTGAACCACTAACTCAAGAATCGGCAACAGTTCTTTCATACTTGATATTTTTTTATCATATATCAAAATAAACGGACTGTCTAATTCGGCTTCCATTTTCTCTGCATTGGTTACAAAGTAGGGAGATAAATATCCACGGTCGAATTGCATTCCCTCAACAGTTTTTACTTCTGTTTCCGTTCCTTTTGCTTCTTCAACCGTAATAACACCTTCTTTACCAACTTTAGCCATTGCATCGGCAATTAATTTACCAATAACATCATCATTGTTAGCACTGATGGTGGCAACCTGCTGGATTTTTTTGTTATCGTTTCCAACTTGCTGAGATTGTTTTTTCAAGTTCTCAACAACCGCTTCAACTGCTTTGTCGATACCCCGTTTCAAATCCATTGGATTTGCACCGGCCGCAACGTTTTTTAAGCCTGCTGTAACAATGGCCTGAGCCAAAACAGTTGCTGTTGTTGTTCCATCACCGGCCTGGTCGGCAGTTTTAGAAGCAACTTCTTTCACCATTTGTGCACCCATGTTCTCAATAGCATCTTTCAATTCAATTTCTTTTGCTACGGTCACACCATCTTTGGAAATAATAGGTGAACCAAATTTTTTGTCGATTACTACGTTACGACCTTTTGGTCCTAAGGTTACTTTAACGGCGTTAGCCAAAGCATCAACTCCGCGTTTTAAACCTTCACGCGCATCTACACTGTACGATATTTTTTTTGACATAATTGTTTGATTTAATTTTGTTTGAATAATTTAATGGAATCAGACTGAATAGTAAGGCAGTCCTTGAATTTAGATAGTGGCAAAAATGTCACTTTCGCGCATAATCAGGTAATCTTTACCTTCCACGGTAATTTCTGTTCCGGCATATTTACCGTAAAGTACTGTGTCACCTGCTTTTACTGCTGGTTTGTTTCCTTTCTCGTCAATTTCGCTAACCGAAATAACGACTCCTCTCTGAGGTTTCTCTTTTGCTGTGTCTGGAATGATAATTCCTGAAGCTGTTTTTTCTTCTGCTTGAGCAGGTTCTACAACAACCCTGTTTTGCGTACCTGCAATAGGTCTTAATGATGTTGACATATACTTATTTTGTTTTAATTTGGTTTTACGTTATGTCCTTTCCTAGCATATGCTATGCCAAGGTTGTTTAGCTGACAGTTTTTCACTTTTTAGAGGATTTTGTCAATAAAATCAAAGATATATTGAACCTCTTTTGTCAAAATTTACGGTACTTTACAGGAAGTTTTACCTTAATAATGTTAACGAACCACTATCCGTTTTTTTTATCCCACAAAAAAGCCACGGTCTGAGTTTTCAAATCGTGGCTTTTTTATTGTTAATGGTTCTTTACCTTAATAAAGTTATTGAACCACTATAGGTATATTTCTTGCTGGCAAAGCTGATGGCGTTCACCTGATAAATATAGGCATCCTGCTGGCAATCCTGACCATTATTAAAGTCTTTTCCATTCC
>CAYHCF010000058.1:0-9168 GCA_964355075.1 uncultured Chitinophaga sp. | reverse complement strand
TCTCCAGTATTAGCCATTACTCTTTTATTAATTTAAATAAGCTGCGAAAGTAAGATTTTGAAGCGAAAGGCCGAAACCTTTTTTTTAGAGCAAATTTGATTACGTAGTTCGACAGGCTCACTATGACAGCAAACTTTTTCATCCTGAGCTGAGCTTGCCAAAGGGAAGGGACCGTAGTTCGACAGGCTCACTATGACAGCAAAATTTTTCATCCTGAGCTGAGCTTGCCGAAGGGAAGGGACCAATTACTGATTACCAATTACTGATTACCAATTACCGATTACCGACAAACGATTACCAATTACCGATCACCGATCACATCCCTCCTATACTCTCCTATTCGCTTTATAATTGCAATCATAAAACCAATGATCATAATTATGGTACCTGCCCAAACAAAATTAATCATAGGAAACTCAATGGCTTTCATAATGATAAAATCTCCGGAAAGATCTTTTTCAGATGTAACAATCGTAATTTGTCCGGTTTGAGGATTGACCCCCGAAAACTTAAATTTCAAATTGACTTCCTTTATATAGGCATCAATGCAAATAGATTCATTGTTTTGAACACCAAACATAGGCATGGCGATGTATGTACTATCCAGCGTAATCACTTTGAGTTCAGCCCCTAACAATACCTGAAGATTTTTTGGATCAATGATCTCGTCTGCCTTTTTATTAGATTTTACACGATCTAAAACAATCATGGCGTTACTCATGAAGAGGGTATCACCTGGTTTTATTTTATGTTCCTGCTCATTGATATATTTTGCATTGGTTTTATTTGCCGGAACCGAACTGACATAAGTAAAAACATCATGACCCAGAAAATGTTTGGTATCAGGATTAGCCACCAAACCAAATTTAGGATTTATTTGCCCATTGGGATATAAGTTAAACTCATACTCCGGTTTCCCCTCCGCATCCATTTTTTTGTAATTCACCTGGTAGTAGGTATTCACCCAGTTTTGTGAATCCTTCACATAAGTAATGATATAATCTCCCATTTTATTGGGCTTTCCACGCTCCAAATAAATATTCTCAACGTTTTCTTTGTTGTTAAATTCAGGATTGATGGCTTTTCCCGTTTCATTTATTGAAATCACCTTTTTATTGGCCGAAGAAACCAAAACTCCGATCAGTAAAATACCAAAACCCATGTGGGCAACACTGGCACCTGCCAATTTTATTTTCCCTCTTAAATGGGGTAATAAAAGCATGAAATTGGTTAGGATAGCATATACGCCTGCCAACAATAAGCCTATATAAACAAAATTTGTCAGCCTGAATACAAAGTATAACAGAATAGCTATTATCAAAGAAATCAAAGCATAAATTCCCATTTTTTTGAGAGCCGTTTTCGCATTTCTTTTATATTTGAGCAAATGAGCTACAGCGGTTAGAATGCCAATAATAATAGCCAGAGGCATTTGCCACTTATTGTAGTGGCTTATTGGGTCGGCAGGAGGAGCCATATTTGCACCGAATAGCTTATTAAAAACAGGTATGGAAGTAGTTAAGATAACTTGAAAGGCCGAAATAAATAAAACCAGACTACCAATAAACATCCAGAATTCGCGGGTATACATATCATCATCTTTGGCAGATCTTGGTAAAAGCTTCCAGCGCCAAACAATCATAGCGATGGATAAGATCACAAATAACAAAAGAAAAACCAGTAATTGTCCGCTCATACCTAAATCGGTAAAGGAATGAACAGAAGAGTTACCCAATATTCCTGAGCGTGTTAAAAAAGTAGCATATAATACCATCAAAAAAGTCAGGATTATCAGCGAAATCATAACGATATATGAATTTCCTGTTGCTTTATGGATCATCATTACATGGACTCCTGCAATAAGAATGAGCCACGGAACCAGCGATGCATTTTCAACCGGATCCCATGCCCAATAGCCACCAAAACTTAAACTTTCGTAGGCCCAGAAACCGCCCATTACAATACCGGTACCTAAAACCATTACACTTACCAGTGCCCAGGGTAAAGCAGGTTTAAGCCACTGACTAAAATCCTTACGCCATAATCCGGCTATTGCATAAGCGAAGGGAACCACGGTGGTAGCAAAACCAAAAAACAAAGTGGGCGGGTGTATCACCATCCAATAATTTTGCAACAAGGGATTCAAGCCATTGCCATCCAAAACTTTGGTCAAATAATCAGGCATTTTAAAAATGGGTGCCTGCGACATTACATTTCGCAACAATTCAAAAGGACTGCTTCCCAATTTATATCCGAATATTTTTACGCCCAATAACATGGAAGTGAGCGCAATTTGAGATAACATTACAACCACCATGACAGGGTTGAGCCAGGTTTTTGCCGTTCTCAGCAATATCTGTCCAATCACCATTTGCCAGAATATCCAAAGTAAAAAACTTCCTTCCTGACCTTCCCAAAAGCAGGAAATTATGTAGTGCACAGGCAAATCGGTACTGCTGTGTTGCCAGGCATAATGATATTCGAAATAATGGCTATAAATTATTTTAAATAAGGAAACAACAATAGTAATCACAGCAAGACTATGCAGATGAAAAGTCCATTTGGCTATTTTAGCCCAGCTTTGATCCAAGGGGTTACGTTCGGAAAAGAAATATGCAAGGGTTGCCAAAATGGAGGTTACTAAAGATAAAACGACTGCAGTATGGCCTAAATTCCCCAAAAACAGATGTTCACCCTGGAAAACAATATCGTTCATAGTTTATGATATGTAATTTTAATAGTAAGTAATTTCTTACTAAAAACGGCTGCAAATGTAGGAAAGAAATAGCGACTTACTTGTCATAATTTGTTTAAAATTGAAAACAATCATTATGATGTAACTTATCAATTTGTATTTTTTCGTTTTCCATTAAGTCATATTGATCATGGCCAGATTGTGACAAAACTAAAGGTGTTAATTTGTGCTTTTTGATTAAAATTGCACAACTTTCGATACATAAAACTTATTTTATTAATATGCTGAACAAAAAAAATCAATTAAATAATCAGATTGGACAAAAAATAGCAATAACATTTCTCCTAATTATTCAATTATACTTACCTGTTAAAAGCCAAAATTCTGACACCTTAATAAACGACAGAATTTCAATTCACTATCAATCAACAGTTATTACTCAAATCAAACCCGGATTCAATGTAAAATATACCGGTGACAATAGCCTGTTACCACAAAAAGAAGTTCAAACCTCAATGACTTCAACCATTTACTTAGGGTTGAGGCTTTGGAAAGGTGCGAGTATTTTTTTTAACCCCGAAATTGCAGGAGGCTCCGGACTCAGCGAAGCATTGGGGATTGCATCGGCTACCAACGGGGAAACCTTTAGAATTGGAAACCCGGCACCGGTAATTTATCTGGCCCGCCTTTTTTATAAACAAGTTTTCTCTTTGTCTAAAAACACAAGTTATCAGCAATCCGATTTTAATCAGTTAGGCGAATACCTGCCTGATAAATATCTGGCAATAACAATCGGAAAAATTGGTGCAGCCGATTATTTTGATGACAACAAATTTAGTCATGACCCCAGAACACAGTTTATGAGCTGGGGTTTAATGTCGAATGGTGCCTGGGATTATCCTGCTAATACCCGTGGTTATACACCAAGCGTAGTAATTGAATACGTAACACCTAAAAATGAAATGCGATTTGGGCTCTCATTATTACCCATCCTTGCAAACGGAAATACGATGAATTGGGATCTTTCGAAGGCCAGTTCCAGTACTTTAGAATATACGCACCGGCACAAGATTAATAACAGAAATGGAGCTATCCGCTTATTGGGATTTTTCGCAACAACGAATATGGGGAATTACAAACAAAGTGTTGAATTGGACCCCATAAATCCATCCATTTTGAAAACCAGAAAATTTGGAAATACAAAATACGGATTTACATTTAACGCTGAACAAGACCTAAACAATTATTTGGGTTGTTTTTTGAGAGCAGGATGGAATGATGGCAACAACGAAACCTGGGCTTTTACCGAAATAGACCACACCCTGAGTGCCGGACTTTCTTTGACGGGTGAAAAATGGAAGAGAAGCAATGACAACATAGGATTTGCTTATGTAGTTTCGGGAATTTCAAAAACCCATAGAGAATACTTAAAAGCAGGAGGTAAAGGCTTTATGCTTGGAGATGGCAGTTTAAATTATTCATTGGAAAGTTTGTTTGAATTATTTTACAAAACAGAATTACTCAAAGACCATATTTTCCTAACCGGTACCTATCAATTTCTAATAAATCCGGGTTACAACGCCGACAGAAGGGGTCCAGTAAATGTTTTTTCCATCCGGCTTCATACAAGAATTTAAAACATAAAAATATAAGCGCTATGTGGAATATTGTGGGTAATCAAATAGAAATAATCATCAATGAAATCAGTTGCGGGATTAAATTTACCCACCACAAATCACATAGAGCCAGAAATTGAATATGTATACGAATAAACAGAAAATATCTTTTAAGCATCAAAATGGAGCAATAGATGGAATCTATTTAAATGCCGGAACTGGAACTCCTTTAGTCATCATTATAAACGGACACAATGGTTTTTATAATTACGGAATGTTTCCCTATCTTCAGGAATCTCTTTTTCAAAACCAACTTTCATCTTACACTTTCAATTTTAGTCATGGTGGTATTAGAGGTGATTCCGATTATTTTGAAGATTTAGAAAAGTACGAAAAAAACTGTATGAGGTTGGAAACCGAAGACCTGTTATGCATTTTACACCATCGAAATTCAGATCCATTCAAAAACCATAATCAAATTATTTTACTTGCTCATAGTTTGGGTGGCGTACCTACAATATTTGGGGCAAAAAAAGCACAGGATGAACAGATAAAAATTGACGGAATAGTCTTGATAAGTACAGTTAAGACGCTTGATTTTTGGGGCAAGAAAATAACAGACGAATGGCGTATCAATAAAGTCTTTTACAAGTTTAATAACAGAACTAAGCAGGAATTACCGCAAGGCTTTGAATTTTTGCAGGAGGTATTGAGTTGTGAGACTAACTGGAACTTAGAAAAAGAAATCAAATTGCTGGATCCACCCATTCTCATCCTGCATAGTGAAAAAGATGAGGCGGTACCCCTTGAACACAGCGAATCACTTTTTGTCTGGACCAAAGAACATCATCCGGATTCAAGGCTGGTAATTATTCCAAATGCAACGCATACTTTCAATACCAAACACCCATTTGCCGGAACCACCAGTGAACTGGAGGAACTTATTAAATCGGTTTGCGAGTGGATTAGTACTATTGTTTAGGTGAATAAATAAATTTATACATGCTTAACAAGGTGCCAAAGAAATTACGCAATACTGTTTTCCAGGGAAATCAGTAAAGTAATTTGTCGTCCCTTAAAATGTCGTTTTCAAGTATGATTTAAATGTTTCAAATTATTTTATTCCCGGCTTCAAATATCATTATCTATTCAGTCAAATAGTTTGTATTCATTTAATGTTTTGTGCCTTTTTTCGCTTAACAAAAGCATTTATACTGCATTGAATTCACATACTTAATTTATACCGGATTGAGGGGCTTGCCAGTTCTAAACTTGATAAAAAAGGAAACAATTCCGATAGCATTTATAGAGATACTTATAATACCCAACACTCCATAAAATGTTGGGTATTATTTTTACTGAACGAAGCAGTTTTTTCTATCGTGTCGGATAAACACAACGGACATAATTTTGTGTATTATAATAATTATTATTTGTCACAATTGTAGTATAACCACTAACGCCACTGGCCTCCCACCAACTTGTATTATTTTGCCATAATGAGGAAGACCAAATATTTCCAGTACCTGTTTCCTCATATCCCGGATTAGTTGTCACAGTCATGGATGGATAATCATCTTCCTTCCCAATTTCGGATGCTGTTGGTAAACGCCACCCGATACCATATGTCTGAACACAATAAGAATTATCTACCGCAGATTGTTGGATTACATAATCAGTATCCATACCCATATCTACAACCCCTTGATTCATTATTAAGTTATCAACAGCATACGCCCCTGAATCCACATAATTTCCATTTGTAAATGGATTATATTGATAAACCACTTGCGGTATATTTATTATTGAATATGCATAACATGACCCAGTGTAATTAGATATATCAAGCACTTGACAAATATTCATTGTTTGATTAGACATCGGACTTACGAACATGTTATAACTATCCCATATAGAGTCATAATTTACACCTGTGCAGCTACTGCCTAATACCTGATTATCCCATTGAAAATTATTTGGAGCCGCAGAGCCCCCTGAATATCCATAGAAATTGGTTGAGGATATAATTGTTGAATTCAGATCTGGAACTAAGACATCCGTACCTGAAAAGTAAATATTGGCAACACTATTATAAGTAAAGATTTTTGACGAGTCACTAAACAAGGAAAAGTCATTAAACCCGCTTGACATTTCTTCACTATAGGCATTGTTGGAATTGGGGTAACCATTCCTATCATAGTAATTTAAGGTATAAACAGCTCCAAATAAAGAATGGCTTCCATTAGATCTATAAGTTATTCTTATATATACACTTTGAACAGAACTATAATTGTTCATATACCCTCTGCCTATTGCGAGTCCGATTACATCTAAGCCAGGGGATGTATTAAGAGCATTTTGCACATCAATTTGTTGTGATGTTCCACTAAAAATAGGTGTATAATATGGAGCCCCCGAATTTGTGTTTGAAAACTCTACCCAAGCTTCTCCAATACAACTTGTTGAATTGTTAGGAGCTGTTATGCTTAAATACCTGCAATTTTGATAACAGTCAATTTCAAGCTGACCGGAATATATATTCGGCACCTCTCGTGGACTATGATTTGTGCTTGCTTGTCCATTTGATTTTCGTACGGTAACAGGGTAGTTAGGATAAGTAATTGCTATGTTTTGTTTAACATCGGTTGGAGTTCCATTTGTTATTGTAGTATAGCTTATTGTTATATCATAACTTCCAGAATACGACAAAAAGGCTTTAAATAGCTGTCCGGTAGGCAATAGATATTGTTGTCCATCATACCCACCAAACCATAAGCTTGAATTAGCACTCACATTATTAATGTAATTTTGAATTGTTCCACCTGAAAAAAGCCATGGGTGTAAAGCCCCATCTGTGTTTTGTGTATTTAATTTGCTTAAAAAAGCCGAGATGGGTTCTAAAGAACCCTGCCAATAATTTGTGGCATCAGTTGAATTTTCTATTCGCAAACTTACTTTTGAAATACAATCAGCATCATAATCAACAGTTAATGCCACACCATCATTTTCACATATAGTTGATGGGGTTTGAAAGCGCAGAGGTTGACTATATATTGTAAAGCTTAACACTGTGCTTGGGTCTGATGTACAACCATTAGCTGAGTTTTGAGCTTTAACCTGAACGTAATAGGTAGTATAAGGTGCATTAAAAATTGATTGTAACTGGTTGGTGGTAACCTGATAATTGTTATAGGTTATTGTTGAACCTCCGCTACCAGAAGTAGCATAATTTGTAATGGTATTGGTTGTTGAGTTGTAACTGCTTCCAATCGTAACAAGATATACCGTACCACTTGCATTTCCGCTTCCTGTCCACTTTAAACTTACATCACTGGCGCATTTATAATCAACGACTACATTTGTTGGTTTTGCGGTGTAACCAAATGCCATTATTTTAGTAAGTTCAGTTAACGGAGAACTGCCATAGCTTGTTCCTGTCCTGATTCCAATGTAACTTATATTGCCTGTAATATTCAATGAGTTAAAAACATCTATTAAATTCAATGTTCCGCTTCTTAACTGAGATATTTCTGTAGATGTCAGTACTTTTGTTCCAATTATCTGATCATGTGGATTTGCTGTTCCATCATGATAAAATAAATCAGGACTGCTTGCTTTTGAAAAAATAATTTTGGTGTACGGAGGATAAACAAAATCCCAACTGGAATAGGGTGTAGTACTTATTCCAGGTGGGTTAGATGAGGCATTTATTGTTGCATTGAATTGACGACACTGAAAACCGGGACCATAGTGATAATTGTTGCTGGCACTGGTTCCTTCATTAAAATAATAATTTGTAAAAGGCGCTGTAGTTCCAGGGGTGGGGTATTGTAACGAAAAATCATCATGCCCGTTAAAAACCCGAACTATTACACTATATGTCGTCGGAGTAGTTGCACTTCCAACCCAATATAACAAGGTTATTTTATGATATCCGGTTGATAATAGCTGCACGTTTCCTCCACTTCCATATTCAATTTTTGGAGCCAATAAAAAAGAGGTTGACGAACTGGTTAAATTACCGGATGTTCCAATTCCATTGTAATTGCAAATCGTACCCCCATTATTGGTGATAAAGGTATTGAGTATAGGAGGTCCGTACATAAATCCACTGACATTGGTTGTTGGTGTACTTGTAAAGCTTCTAATTGCACCGGCAAGTCCTGAAGCAGGGGTAAACAAAGTTCCATCTGCATTTACCATTTCAATATTTAACCCAACTTTAGTCACACAATCGTCATACCGAAATGTGGTTTCGTGCGGAAAATTAAAACTACAATAACTTGTACGAAAAGTATTGCTGCCTTCTGTGGCTCCGAAATAAGCCCAGGTTGGGGTTATACTTGCTTCCGTTTCATAAAGATTAATATTATAAACATAAGAATATCCACTATTACATGAATTATTACTATTTAAGGTTTTTATTTTCAAATGAATAGTTCTCGCAGAAAACGGAGAAAAGGAAGCTAAAGTAATTTCAATAGATGTTGTAGAAACTCCTCCGGGTACATTGTAGTCCTGTATTGGATAATTTGTATTTTGATCTAATAAAAAATTGCCGGCTGTAAAATAGTAATCATTTGACATATCAAGCATATATCCTGTAGCTCTTGAATCTGTACTTGCATTCCAGGCTATGGTTACTTTTCTTCCGCATTTACTCACAATATGAACATTACCTGGTGCTGAAATAACAGTTGGTAGTATGATAAAAGATGGATTTGTTGAACTTACTGTTCCGCTTGATGCAAGCTCAGTACTACCTTGTTTATAAATTGCTCTTATTTCTACCCTGTATCCATATCCCGGAGTCAGACCAGAGTTGAAGGGATAACTTTGATTTGCCGAAGAAGTCCC
>CAYHCF010000057.1:0-9316 GCA_964355075.1 uncultured Chitinophaga sp. | reverse complement strand
AAAAATAAAGCTACTAAGAAACTAAGAAACAAAAAAATAATTCTAAAATAATCGATTAAAAACACTTTGCGCCTTTGCGACTTAGTGGCAAAATAAAATATATGACCACAGCACAAACTTTCTCCTTAGACTTTTTAAAAGAATTAGGCATAGGAGCCTCAAACCACGGTACATCAACCGGACAGCAACATTTTTCAACCCCAGAAGCTCCCGCTAAGGAAATTTATTCACCCGTTGACGGAAAGTTAATTGGGAAAATAAGTTATACTACCGAATCAGAATACCATACTGTCATTCAAAAAGCTGAAGAAGCCTACCAATACTGGAGAAATGTTCCTGCCCCGAAACGAGGCGATCTCGTACGTCAGTATGGAAACCTCTTGCGTGAATACAAAGAGCCTCTTGGTAAATTAGTAAGTTATGAGATGGGCAAAATGCTTCAGGAAGGTTTGGGCGAAGTTCAGGAGATGATTGATATCTGCGATTTTGCTGTAGGCCTGAGCCGGCAATTACATGGCTTAACCATGCACAGTGAAAGGCCAAACCACCGTATGTATGATCAATATCACCCGATTGGAATTGTAGGAATTATTTCAGCCTTTAATTTCCCCGTTGCCGTTTGGAGCTGGAACGCAATGCTGGCGGCAATTTGTGGCGATGTTTGTATCTGGAAACCATCAGAAAAAACGCCTCTATCAGCTGTGGCTTGCCAGAATTTAATGGCCAGGGTAATCAAAGAAAACAACTTGCCTGAAGGATTGTTCTGCCTGATTAACGGTGATTATAAAGTGGGTGAATGGATGAGCCACGATGAACGCATTCCACTGGTATCTGCAACCGGTTCAACCCGTATGGGAAAAGCAGTGGGCGCTGCTTTGGCGCAAAGATTTGGGAAAGCATTATTAGAATTGGGTGGTAATAATGCCATCATCATTTCAGAACATGCAAACTTAGATTTGGCTATGATTGCTACTGTATTTGGGGCAGCCGGAACAGCCGGTCAGCGTTGTACCACCACTCGTCGTTTGATTATTCACGAAAGCTTATATGAAACCGTTAAAGAAAAACTGATAAAAACGTATGGTCAACTTAGTGTGGGAAACCCGCTTACCGGAAATTTAGTAGGACCTTTAATTGATAAGGCAGCAGTGGCTGCTTATACGAGTGCCATCGAAAAACTAAAGACCCAGGGCGGAAAAGTAATTTATGGTGCTGAGGTGCTGCAAGGAGAAGGTTTTGAAAGTGGTTGCTATGTAAAACCAACACTTTGCGAAGCACAAAATAACTTTGAAATTGTACAGGCCGAAACCTTCGCTCCCATCTTATATTTAATGAAATACCAAACGCTGGAAGAAGCCATTGCCATGCAAAATGGAGTGAAACAGGGATTGAGTTCAAGTATCTTCACCGACAATATGCAGGAGGCCGAAACCTTTCTGAGTGCCAGGGGAAGTGATTGCGGAATTGCCAATGTGAATATTGGAACCAGCGGGGCCGAAATTGGAGGCGCTTTTGGTGGAGAAAAGGAAACCGGCGGTGGTCGTGAAAGCGGCAGCGATGCCTGGAAAGTCTATATGCGCAGGCAAACCAACACCCTCAATTATGGCAAAGAATTGCCTTTGGCCCAAGGAATTAAGTTTGACATTTAACAAAATTCCAGATGTCACTATCTGTAAACCAAGCTTTAAATAAACTAATTAGTAAAATAATCCATTTCAATTTTCAATTTGGTATAAGGATTGCATAAACCCGGAATATGAAGAACAAATCGGTTTTATTTTTGAGTGTCGGTTTACTGATTCTGACCCAGATGCTTATCGCGGAGGAATTGCCTAAAGGTAAAACTGCAAAAACCCATGAAATTAAAAAGATAAATAATAATGCATTTTCATTTGGTGAGAAACTCACTTACCGGGTGCATTATGGACCGCTAAACGGAGGTATTGCAAAATTTGAAATTGATGATAAACCGGAGAAAGTTAACGACCGCAGCTCCTTTCACATCAAGGTAGCAGGTAAATCGGCCGGATTGGTGGATATCATGTATAAAGTGAAAGATGAATACGAAAGTTATGTGGATGAAGAAGCTTTGATTCCCTGGAAATGCATTAAAAAAGTTAAGGAAGGAAATTATACGGATAGCGATTTTATACTTTTTGACCACCTGGGTGGTTTTGCAACCAGCCGACGGGGGAAAGTGAGCATAGAAAAGCAAACACAGGATGTTGTTTCGGCTATCTATTTCGCCCGCTCAACCGATATGACCAATGCTAAAATCGGGGATACCTTTCCAATCAACTTATATATGGATGGCGAAAATTATCAGTTGCGTTTTAAATATATCGGCAAAGAAATCATTGAAACGACAGTAGGCACTTTTAAAACCTTGATTATTAAGCCACAATTGATTAAAGGAAGGGTTTTTACCGACAATGAAGCACTGACATTATGGGTAACAGATGATGAAAACAAACTGCCTTTATTGATTAAAACTGAGATTTTTGTGGGTTCTATTAAGGCTGAATTAATCAATTATAAGAATATCAAAAACCCAATGTCATCAAAAATAAAATAGACCCTTCAAGCCTGAACCTAAAACATAATACGCACCTGTTTGAATCATTTCTTTCATAATAAATTGAATAATGCCACACTGATTTTGGTGGTTTTTTATTTAATAGGATTCGTAGGTATGGCGACTGACCCAAATAAATTTTCGCGATTTACTCCTTTCATTTTATTGCTCACCAGCATTTTGCTTTTTTGGATGCATCCTCAAAAAAACGGCTATTTCTATTTTAGTCTGAGCCTGATATTCATTGCGGCCCTTTCGCTGGAAATAATGGGTGTTCAAAGCGGGATTCTGTTTGGCGAATACAAATATGGAAATGCGCTTGGTCTTAAAATTGCCGATACACCGGTAATTATTGGCCTAAACTGGGTTATTGTCACTTATTCCAGTCTTCAGCTGGTTGATCGGGTCAGCAAGAAAATGGGCATTAAATTGAACGAATATGCAGGAGCAGGATTTGCGGCTCTTGCAATGGTTTTTCTTGATATTTTGATTGAACCAATTGCTCCAAAACTTGATTACTGGTATTGGCAAAATGATTGGGTGCCGGTTCAAAATTACACTGCCTGGTTCTTTTTTGGATTTGCCTTTTGTTTCTGGATCCTGAAAGCAAATCTGCTTTATCCAAATCCAATGGGCTGGAGAGTTTATGTAACACAGTTTGTTTTTTTTCTGAGTCTGAATTTGCTTTTGTAAGGGACCAAAACACTTAAAAATGTATATCTACGCAGGGATAATGGTAATTTCATTGGCAGGGCCTTTGCTGCTTAGCTTTGATAAAAAAGTTGCCTTTTACCGTAGTTGGCCCGCTTTGTTTGCTGGAATTCTTGTTAACGGAATCCTATTTATCCTATGGGATATTTGGTTCACCCGGCAAAATATCTGGAGCTTCAATCCCCATTATTTGTTTAACATTCGATTCATGAATTTGCCATTGGAAGAATGGAGCTTTTTCCTGATCATCCCTTATGCCAGTGTTTTCATTTATGCCTGTATCAAAGCGTATTACCCAAAAAACAGCTTAAACCCCTATGTTTATCTTATAAATTATTTTTTCATCATAATCTGTTTCCTTGCCATCGTATTCTTTCATGACCGAACCTATACCCTCGTAAATTGCTCCATAGCGCTGATATTGTTATGTGTTCAACAATTTTGGATCAAAGGGAAATATATGGGAACTTTTTGGATTGCCTATTTTGTGCATTTGATTCCTTTCCTGCTGGTAAACGGGGTTTTAACAGGAGCCTTTACGGCCGAACCCATTATAATATATAACTCCAATGAAATTATGGGTTGGCTGTTCTATACCATCCCGGTTGAAGATGCCATTTATGCGCTAAGCTGCCTGCTCATTCCTGTATCCATTCTTGAGTACCTGGGGAACAATAAATCCTGAATTAATTTGGGTTATCCCATTTACTATCAAACTTCATTTTTTTATTTAGCCTGAAATCTTATTTTCGCAACGTTATAAATAAATAAACAAAATGAATTTTCCAGAAAACTTGTATTACACCAAAGACCATGAATGGATTCGTGTAGAAGGCGATATCGCCGTTATTGGTATTACTGATTTTGCCCAGCACGAATTGGGTGATATCGTTTATGTTGACATTCCTTCAAAGGGAAAAACGCTTGCTCAGCATGAAATTTTTGGTACTGTTGAAGCTGTAAAAACAGTAAGTGACTTGTTTTTACCCATTGGAGGTGAAATTCTCGAAGTCAATACAGCCATAGATAGCGCGCCCGAATTAGTAAACAGCGATGCCTACGGCGAAGGTTGGATGATCAAACTAAAAATGTCGAATGCCTCAGAATTAGAGGGTTTGATGAAAGTGGATGCTTATAAAGAAATCGTTCACTAAGGGCAAATTAGCCTAATTTATTAAGGCTACAAAGAAACAAAGAAACAAAATACAGATTGGTTCCTTCGTTTCTTTGTAGCCATATTTTTTTAAAAAATGAGCGAAGAAGTATTTAAAAAGGTAGTTTCACACTGCAAAGAGTATGGTTTTGTGTTTCCAAGCAGCGAAATTTATGATGGTTTGGGTGCAGTGTATGATTATGGCCAGAATGGAGTTGAGCTAAAAAATAACCTTCGCCTGTATTGGTGGAAAGCGATGGTGCAAATGCACGAAAATATTGTGGGTATTGATGCTGCAATTTTCATGCACCCTAAAACCTGGAAGGCGAGCGGCCATATTGATGGTTTCAGCGACCCGATGATTGATAATAAAGATTCAAAAAAACGTTATCGGGCAGATCAATTATTGGAGGATAAAATTACCCGCTACGAAAAAGATGGCAAAACAAATAAAGCCAGTGCACTTCAGGCGGGTTTAGATCAGGCCTTGATTGACAATGATCTGGCTAAATTAAAAGACTTGATCGTTGAACACGAAATTGCCTGTCCGATAAGCGGAACCCGCAACTGGACAGATGTGCGCCAGTTTAACCTGATGTTTAGCACCGAGATGGGGGCTATGGCCGAAGATGCTGATAAAATCTATCTGCGTCCCGAAACCGCTCAGGGAATATTTGTGAATTTTTTAAATGTTCAGAAATCGGGTCGAATGAAAATTCCATTTGGAATTGCTCAAACCGGAAAGGCTTTTCGAAACGAAATTGTGGCCCGCCAGTTTATTATGCGGATGCGTGAGTTTGAACAAATGGAAATGCAGTTTTTCATCCGGCCGGGAACACAAAAAATGTGGTATGAACATTGGAAAGAAACCCGAATGAAATGGCATGAAAAACTGGGATTTGGTTCAGAGAAATATCGCTTCCATGATCATGTGAAATTAGCACATTATGCCGATGCTGCTGTGGATATTGAGTTTGATTATCCTTTTGGATTTAAAGAAATGGAAGGCATTCATTCGCGTACCGATTTCGACCTTCGCAATCATCAGGAATTATCAGGTAAAAAATTGCAATATTTTGATGCCGAGCTGGATGAAAACGGAAAAGCTTATGGCAATTATATTCCTTATGTAATTGAAACCTCCATTGGATTAGATCGTTTGTTTTTAGCTACTTTATGCGCTGCTTATAAAGAAGAAGATATAGTATCTGAAGATAAAAAAGATACACGTGTGGTTTTGCAATTGCCTGCAATTTTGGCTCCCTTCAAAGTGGCTATTTTGCCTTTATTAAAAAAAGATGGTTTGCCTGAGGTTGCCCGTGAAATAATGAATGACCTGAAAACGGATTACAGTTGTTTTTATGAGGAAAAGGACGCCATAGGTAAAAGATACAGAAGACAGGATATGCTGGGAACCCCTTTCTGTTTAACGATTGACCATGAAACGCTGGTGGATAAGGCAGTAACTATCCGTTACCGCGATACCATGTTACAGGAACGAATCCCCATCACCAAAATCCGCGAGATCCTTGCCGAGGAAATCTCCTGGAAACACCTGTTGAGTTAGTTTTTTGGGCTACAAAGAAACCAAGAAACGAAAAGATTTTACTGGAATTGTGATTTTTCTTTTGCGTAAATAACGGGGAAATTCAGATTTTTACTTACGATCAGGTTGCTTACTGCTTTTTTATTATCTTAATTGAATTCATCTTTGGGATTATGAATCAATTTACTTCAACTTCAGAAAGAGAAGAAACCATTGGAAAAGCAATAGTTAATGCTGCCTATAAAGTTCATAAGGAACTTGGCCCGGGTCTTTTGGAAAAAATCTATGAGGTTTGCGTAGCTCACGAGCTAAAAAAAGCCGGATTTTTTGTTAAAAGGCAGGTTGACATTCCAATTGTCTATGATGGATTAAAATTTGAGGAAGGGTTAAGACTAGATTTGTTAGTTGAAGATTTGGTTGTTTTAGAAACCAAAGCTATAGAAATTGTAAACCCGGTATGGAAAGCGCAGGTAATAAGCCAACTTAAATTAACAAAACTGAATTTAGGATTTCTTATTAACTTCAATGTAGTTTCCATAAAAGATGGAATTTCCCGAATAAGAAGAAATTAAAAATTTGTTTCTTGGTTTCTTTGTAGCAAAAATAATTACCTAAAAGAAATATCCTTAATATTCAGTTGCAGGTTGATATGCCCATTGAAATGGTTCTCTTCAATGGTAAAGCAGATATCAAAACTTCTCCCTTCCGAAACTTTATCGTAGTGTTCACCCAAACCAAAACCAATGGCTTTAAATATTCTGCCACCCTCTTCCTGAGTAATACTTAACTTTAAATGATTGTTTCCCACTATGGTTGCATCGCCCACATCCCAAACGTTTTTAGATACAAAAATCGGATTTAAATTGCCGGGGCCAAACGGAGAAAATTGCTTTAAAACACTATAAAATTTGGGTGTAATAGCACGCAAGGGTATTTCCATGTCGATCTCAATTTGCGGAGTCCGACTGAGCTCAATAATATCTCTTGCAACCACCGACTCAAACTTATCAATAAATTTGTTAAGGTTCTCCAATTTCAGCGTTAAGCCTGCTGCGTGTGTATGTCCGCCATATTGATCCAATAAATCGGAACATTGTTCAATGGCGCCATATAAATCAAATCCTTCCACCGATCTGGCACTACCGGTAACCATCCCATTTGATTCAGTTAAAATTATGGTAGGCCTGTAGTATTTTTCGATCAATCTGGAAGCAACAATTCCTATTACTCCTTTATGCCACTCACTATGGAACAGTACCGTGCTTTTCCGATTAATAAAATCCGGATCTTTCTCAATCAATTCGAAGGCATGTTCGGTTATACTCTGGTCGAAACCTCTTCGGTCGATATTATGCTGGTTTACCTGAAAAGCTATTCGTTTGGCATCTTCGGCACAATCAGCAATCATGAGCAACACAGAGTCTTTGGCATCAGCAATTCTTCCCGCAGCATTGATTCGCGGGCCGATAAAAAACACAATATCACTTACACCAAACTCGGGCTTTTCGGGATACGCTTCAAGCAAAGCTTTCAACCCACTATTTGGGTTTGTTTTTAGTTTTTTCAAGCCATAAAACGCCAGTACGCGGTTTTCATCTAAAATTGGAACCAGATCACTGGCAATGCTCACCGCCGTTAAATCCAGGTGAAGTTCTACTTCCTTTGTATCCAGTTGATGTTTTTTTGCATACGCCTCAATCAGTTTATAACCAATACCACAACCGGATAGTTCTTTAAAAGGATAGATACAGTCTTTTTGCTTTGGATTCAAAACAGCTACCGCATCCGGTACTTCTTCTCCGGGTAAATGGTGATCGCAAATAATAAAATCAATGCCACGCTGCTTCGCATAAGCCACTTTATCAATCGATTTTATGCCACAATCGAGGGCTATAATTAAACTAAAGCCATTATTATTCGCCCAATCAATACTCATAAAGCTAATTCCATAACCTTCGGTATAGCGATCGGGTATATAATAATCAATATTAGAAAAACGACTCTTGATGAACATGTAAACAATTGCAACCGATGTTGTTCCATCTACATCATAATCACCATAAACCAGAATTTTTTGTCCTTTGGCAATCGCTTCATCTATCCGTGCAATCGCTAAATCCATTCCCTTCATTAAAAAAGGATCGTGTAGATCAGTTAATTGAGGACGAAAAAATTTCTTTGCTTCTTCAAAAGTCTTTATGCCTCGCTGAACTAAAATTCCAGTAAGAACTTTATTGAGGTTTATCGCTTTCGAAAGCTCCTCAACAATATCCTTATCAGGTTCAGATTTTTGTGCCCAGCGTTTTGTCATTTTTTGTTTGGAGTGGCAATGTACTAACTTTTATGCTGCATTTTCACGATTTATTTAGACTTTCCGTCAATCTCCAAAACAAATGAACAGGCTAAATAAGTAATTCTGCAATATTTTTCCTTAACTATTACCCTAACTTTGCAGCTTTATGAGTTTAATCTTGTGTATAGAAACCGCAACCGAAGTTTGTTCGGTGGCCTTATCACAAAATGGTCTATCCATTTCGTCAGCATGTATTGAAAAAGGCAATTCTCATGCCTCACAATTGCATATTCTGGTTCAGCATTGCTTGCAAAAAAGCGGCTATGTACTTAATCAAATGGATGCAATTGCGGTGTCGAAAGGACCCGGAAGTTACACCGGGCTCAGAGTCGGTGTTTCAGCAGCTAAAGGTTATTGTTACGCGTTAGCTATACCACTTATTGCCATTGATAGTTTAACAAGCCTGACAAATCGTTTCCTTAAAACGCATCAGGTTGAACCCAATACACTTCTGGTTCCCATGATTGATGCACGTAGGATGGAAGTTTATACATGCATATTGGATCAAAAATTAAGTATTGTCGAACCTATTGAGGCTAAAATAATTAATGAGCATTCATATGCCCATTTGCTAAAACAACAATCCCTGCTTTTTTTTGGAAACGGATCCGAAAAATGCATCCCTTTTTTACAAGATCCTCATGCAACATTTATCCATGAAACAAAAAGCGGTGCAGAAGGCTTATGCAGTTTGGCTGAAATTGCCTTTGAAAATAAGAACTTTGAAAATACTGCCTATTTTGAACCTTACTATCTGAAAGATTTTGTGGGAACCATCCCTAAGAAGTTTAGTGGCTTTTAACATCGTTTTTTTATCCCACAAAAAAGCCACGGCCTGAGTTTTCAAACCGTGGCTCTTTTATTGTTATGGTTATTTACCTTAATAAGGTTATTGAACCACTATAGGTATATTTTTTACTGTTAAAGCTGATGGCGTTCACCTGGTAAATATAGGCATCCTGCTGGCAATCCTGACCA
>CAYHCF010000056.1:0-11471 GCA_964355075.1 uncultured Chitinophaga sp. | reverse complement strand
CAGCCAACAGCCAACAGCCAACAGCCAACAGCCAACAGCCAACAGCCAACAGCCAGAAATACCTATATACGATTCTGTGCAGGTTCACAGAATAGATATTTCATTCCTAAACGGCAACAAACAAGCAAGCCTAATTTCCTCTGAACCCGCTAAAGATTATATAAATTATTATACCACCGGAACCCATGTATCTGACGTGCCGGTTGAACAGGCTGGGGTTACCAATGTTCACCATTACCAAAAGATCCTTTACCAGAATATTTATCCCAACATTGATGTTGAATTTTTGTTGAATGACAAAAAACAAAAAGGAGCTTTCAAGTACAATTTCATCATCCATCCCGGAGGAAATATAAATGATATTCAGCTCAAATTTGAAGGTGCAAATACTTCATTGAGTAATGAAGGAAATATAATCATTGAAACTGCTTTTGGCAATATTGAGGAGAGCATTCCATTGAGTTATCAAATTTCTGAAAATGGAAGCCAACAAAATATTACTGCCAATTTTGTTCAAATGGCAACCGATATTTATGGTTTTAACGTAACCAATTTTGACGCAAAAGCCACACTCGTAATTGATCCATCAACCTGGGCAACCTATTGTGGCAGCGGAGGAAGCATATATGGACGCGACGTAGGAAGCGCATTAGCAACAGATATTAATGGGTATGTTTATATGACGGGACAGACGTCATCAACCTCTGGGGTAGCTACAACTGGGGCTTATCAAACTACTTATTCTGTTGGAGCCTCAGTCATAATGGTTTTTAATCCGTGGGGATTTCTCGTATGGGGTACTTATATTAATGGTTCAGCAGCAGGTGCGACAGCAAATGGCATTGCATTAGATTCAAACTTAAATGTTTATATTATAGGGACCACGATGTCAACTACGGGTATTACTACAATAGGGGCATTTCAAACTACAAGTGGCGGAGGTAGAGATGCATTCTTAGCCAAATTTAGCAATTCGGGCGCAATACAATGGGCAACTTTTTATGGAGGAACAAATAATGATGAGGGAAGGGGAATTGCAACCGACAGGAGTTTAAATGTTATCTTTACTGGATTTACCTATTCATCAAATAATATATCCACAAGCGGTGCCCACCAATCAGGTTATGGGGGTGGAAGTTATGATGCTTTCATTGTGAAGTTTGGTCCAATGGGCAACAGGATTTGGGGTACATATTATGGAGGTGTTGCTAGTGATGCTGGATATGGTGTTGCCACAGATACTTCAGGAAACATTTTGATTACAGGAAACACCTTATCTACTTCCGGAATTGCAAGTACGGGCGCCCACCAAACTGTTCAGGCAGGAAGTTACGATGCATTTATTGTCAAGTTTAATTCTACGGGAGTCAGACAATGGGGTACTTATATTGGGGGCGCTGGGGGTGACTTTGGTATTAGTATTACCTCGGATATCTCTGGAAATATTTTTGTAACTGGAAAAACAGCTTCAACCACAGGATTTGCTACAACAGGCGCTTTTAAAACCACCTTAAGCGGTAGTGAAGATGCTTTTATTACAAAGTTTAGTGGATCAGGAATACGGCAATGGGGTACCTATTATGGAGGCAATGGAAGCGAATCTGGAAATGGAATTGCACTTGATAATAGTGGTAATATTTTGATTGTAGGCGATGCCAATTATTATAATTCAACCGGAATGGCAACAACCGGCGCCTACCAAACGGTATTTGGAGGAGGAACTTATGATGCCTTTCTGGCAAAGTTTAATTCAAGTGGCACTACCCGTTATTGGGGAACTTATTTTGGGGGAAGCGGAGAAGATGAAGGGATGGCGGTAGCAACAACGGTAATCGGAAACATCTTTATTAGCGGTCAAACTGCTTCAACTTCAGGAATCGCAACAAGCGGGGCTTATCAAACTACTTATGGTGGAGGATATTTTGATGCATATTTAGCCGCTTTTACTTTTGGAGGTGGACTACCTGTAAAACTTGTATCCTTCGATGCCACTCCACTAAAAGAAAACGAAACCCAAAAAGTGGATTGCCGATGGAGCACAGCTTCGGAAATAAATAATAATTATTTTACCATAGAACGCAGCCAGGATTTGGAAAACTTTGAAGGTATTGGAAATGTTAAAGGCGCAGGGAATAGTAGCAAATTGCTTCATTATCAATACCGAGATGAAGATCCTTTTACGAAAGCAGCCAATTCTTCAAGCCAGCCCGATAAACTATACTACCGCCTTCGCCAAACTGATTTTGATGGTACAAGTACTCTGAGTGAAATAAAAGCCGTTGAATTTAATAATACCGCCAATGAAAATATCAAATTAGTTTATGATAAGGAGCAATCGCTCTTACAAATAAATTCAATAGCAACCCAAAAAGTTTCGTTGCAATTATTTGATTTGAATGGCAAACAGCTTTGGTCGGGCACAGAAAATACCAGAGAAGGATTGAACACCATTCCGGTTCAGGCAAATGTTGCAAGCGGGTTTTATTTGCTGAAAGTTCAGTTGGGAGATCAGGTTCAGAATTTTAAAGTTTGGATGAAGTAGAATCAAAATTTGTTTCTTAGTTTCTTAGTAGCAAAAAAGAGGCTACAAAGGAACAAAGAAACGAAGGGGAATAAACTTCGCGCCTTTGCGTCTTGGCGGCAAAAGTTGTTTCTTAGTTTCTTAGTAGCAAAAAGAGGCTACAAAGGAACAAAGAAACAAAAGGAAATAAACTTAGCGCCTTCGCGTCTTGGCGGCAAAAGAAGGTGGCAATTAATCCAATACCGATTTCACCCGATACGCCTTCGGCAACACCTCAATTTCAAAGCTATTACTTTCCATATATTCGCCATCCATATGCGCCTGCAATGGATGATTGGCCTTAATGGTTATTTTTTTTGCCTTCAGGCTGAACCGCACCGGGGATATTATTATTAAACCCCGTTTGTATTATAAGAAAAATCAAACCCCCCAAACTCCCTAAAACCTAACAGCCTACAGCCTAACCACCTTACAACCTATAGCCTAACAGCCTACAGCCTAAACACCTATAGCCTAACAGCCTACAGCCTAAGCACCTAAAATATTTTTCCCCCTATGTAACTTATTTTAAAGAACTTCGCTCTAAATATAAAATTAACCACTTACGCCTATCGCATGACAGCTGCCGAGTACAATGTATGTGTTGATAAATATGCTGATTCTCTGTTCCGTTTTGTTCTCAAAAACATAAAGGATAGAGACAGTGCACGCGATATTGTGCAGGATACTTTTGAAAAAGTCTGGCTTAAGGTGGATAAGGTTGAGTTTGAAAAGGCTAAGTCGTATTTGTTTACTACCGGTTATCATACCCTGATTGATAAAATAAGAAAGGAAAAACAGGTGATTCCATTGGAAGATTATCATGAAGAAAAGATGCATAGTCATAATAGGTTCAGCGATGTAAGAAAGGTATTGGATAAAGCCCTCAACACCCTTTCCGAAATTCAGCGTTCTGTGGTATTGCTGCGCGATTATGAGGGTTACAGTTATGAGGAGATTGGGGAGATAACCGGTTTGAATGAGAGTCAGGTGAAGGTATATATTTACCGGGCACGATTGGCTTTAAAATCTTATTTGGTGCGTATAGATAATTTAGTTTAGAACAGGATGAAGGTAAATTTAGAAAATTATGAAGCTTTGTTAATTGATTATCTCGATGGAAAATTGGATCCGTCGGTAGAGAAAGATTTGCTTGCTTTCATGAGCCGGAATCCTGAGCTGAAACTTGAACTTGAGCTGCTAAAAGAGAGTAAGTTTACGGAAGACAGTCCTATTGA
The DNA here is from genome assembly GCA_964355075.1 of uncultured Chitinophaga sp. Taxonomy (GTDB): domain Bacteria; phylum Bacteroidota; class Bacteroidia; order UKL13-3; family UKL13-3; genus B1. The sequence goes on along the minus strand of CAYHCF010000056.1, from coordinate 7,673 downwards.
AAAATGTGATTTCAGCCACTTAAAAAAGCCGGCATTTGCAGAAGTAAAGGACGATTTTCAGCAAGTCCTGATTGCTTATGTTGAAAAGGATTTGAATCAGGAAGAGATTAAAGAATTGGATAAAAACAAGGTGCTTTATCCGGAGTTGAATAAAGAACTTGATTACTACCGGCAAACTAAATTAATTCCGGATGTTCAGCTAGTTTTTGAAAACAAAAAGCAATTGAAAAAAGCTGTGGCAGCCACGGTGATCCCGCTTTATTATAACTGGATGCGTATAGCTGCAATTGCTTTGTTTATTGGAATTGGCGGCTTGATGCTGTACAAGATTCAAAATAAAAATTACAATGCAAAGACCGCTCTGAGTAATCGTGAATACACAAATCCTGAACCTGAATTAAAAGCAAAGAATCCGATGTTGGTTCAAAACGGAAAGAATGAAAAAGGAGTAGGTAAAAATGATGAAATAATGTTAAGCCAATTTAGAAAACCCAATTCACTTTCTGTAAAATCGGATACAAAAACGATCCTTACTGAAATAAATAGCAGGGGAGTGAACAAGCTTGAAATTGCCGAGCTAAATCGTGAATGGAGAAATCCTGTTCCGGTGAAATTGAATCCATATAAGGTGCCGACAGATCAGGATGCCGGGGCAATTGTTTATTTAACCCCAAAGGATTGGGTACTCAATAAAATCAGACAGGCATTTCCAGCTGAAAGTGTTTCCATTGCAGATACGCTGATTAATGGAGGAACCAAAGGGGTGGAGGCCATAGCAATTAATTTATTAAATAAAACCACAGGAATCTCTTATACACAAACTAAAAATGAAAATGGTGATCCTGCCAGATATGCCATCGTTTCAAAATATTTCGCATTCGAAAGGACATTAGGAAATTAAATAACAAAGAAAAATGAATATGAAAATCAGAAATTTGATTGCACTGCTTACCCTTTCGGGTTCAGTATGGGCACAAAAGGAAATTACACTTCCGGCATTTAACGGCATCGGATTAGATGCGCCCCTAAGCATTCAATTAGTGCACGACACTGCCGCTAAGGCCATATTAAACGATGCAAATGATAAAGTTTCTTTCACCGTAAAAAATGACATTTTATATATTGAAATGGAAGGCAAAGTGGCGGATAGGGATCAAGCAATCAAGGTTTATTTTGTTGATTTGAAATCAATCGCCATTAATGGTGCAGGCCAAATAGAAACAGGTGCGCATACTACGGTTTCAGCCGAACAATTTAAAATTGAAAGTAATGGGGCAAGCAGGATAAAATTAGCTTTAGCGGTGAAGAAATTGGATATTCAGGCAACAGGAGCTGCCAAATTAACTTTAAGTGGCAAAGCTGATCAGGTTAAATGTGGAATAGATGGGGCGGCAAAATTGATAGCAGGTGATTTAAAAACCATGGATTTTGATCTTGAAAGCAATGGTGCCTCCTATTATACCATAAATGTTGCAAATAGTCTGGAAGTTGATGCATCAGGTGCCTCAAAGGGTGTATATTCGGGTAGTCCAATTAATCGTAAAATTCAGGTGAATGGAGTTGCTAAAATTACCGATGCTACCACCGGTGACCAAATGACGGATAGCCGAAACGCTGATAAAGATACCACCCGAATTTCTTTGGGGAAAAAGAAATATATGATCATTGATGAAAGTAAAGATGCAGATGAAAATACCGATAATGACAATTCAAAAGATGTGGAGAAAGGCAAGGGGAAAAAGACAAAGCGTTTAGAAATGAAACATGTATATAGTGGGTTTGAATTGGGATTAAATAGTTTTGCCTCCAAAGACCTGAACCTGGATATTCCGGCACCCTATTCAAACCTGACTTGTAAACCTGAAAAATCGATTTTTGCCGGTATCAATATATTGGAAGGAGACGCTCAGTTAATCAAAAACAAACTGGCTCTCACAACCGGTTTGGGATTTGAATTTCAGAATTTTGAGATGGGTGGTCTTTACTCATTAAAACCAAATGCTACCGGAGTACAATTCGATTCAAGCCTGGTTCCCTTTACCAAAAATTTGTTATACAATTTCAACCTGAATGTTCCACTCTTATTGAAATTTGCACCCAGGAATCAAAAATCACGAAATGGTTTTCATTTTGCGGTGGGTGTGATTGGAACTTACAAGGCGCATTCCCATTTAACAATGGAAAATTCTTCAAGAGGGTTTGAAACGAAAACGAAAATTGAAGACGATTTTAATATCAATCCATTCCGGTTGGCAGCAACAGTAAGAGTTGGATATGGTTGGTTCAGGGCATTTGCCAATTACAGCTTAACCCCCTATTTCAAACAATCAGGTGGCAGTCCGGATATTCGCGTCTTTTCTGCAGGATTAACCCTAATCCCTTTTCAATAATTGTGAGAATTTTTTTTGAAAAGAATTAAAAATTTGGCAGCATCTTTGTGTGGAATAAAGTAATAAGGATCTATGTGATAATTTGTGGGTGAAATAATTTGGTTTTACAATTTTAAATAGATAGAGCATAATAATTTTGACCCATTCTCGCTGATTACGCTGATCTCAGCAGATTTAGCAGATTGTTTAAGTATTTTATCTGATAAATCTGCTTTTAATCTCCAAAATCTGCGAGAACGGGAACAATTTTAATAATATAGCTACTTATGTAAAGAAAACAGAAATTTATCCAATATTTTCCATATAGAGCCAGTTATTAAATATTTAACATTAAAAACCTAAAAACATGAAAAAACTACTACTTTTATCGGCTGCCATCCTCAACATAACATGGGGATTTGCACAGATTACCATTAACCGTTCCGATTTTGCATATGCAGGAGATTGGTTCAGAACAGCCACAGATACCCTGCCGACTGCAACGAATTCAGCCCTGCTAAAAACGGGAGGCTCAAACAAAAACTGGGATATTACCGGATGGGTTCATCAACACACCAAAGACACTATATTTTACGCCAATGGTGCCACCTATCCTGGGGCTCCTGCCGGTTGTAACATTGTGAGTTTCACCCGCGATCCAATAACCAAAGATTCAACCCCGGATTTTATGATTGTTTCAAATTCTGCCGTAAAAGTCATCTTCTCACCAGGTGATTTAGGTCCTACTCAAGGGCAGTTAAAAGTAGTTCAGTTTCCTTCAACCATGGGAACTAACTTTAAAGATTCTATGTCCAGTTATGAAACAATGCTGGCAACTGATTTGGGCATTCCAGCAAACCCTTTGTTTGATTCTGTAAGAATATATTTTTCGATTCGGGTTTCTTCTTTGATTGATGGTTTTGGGAAATTGAAAACCTATGCCGGAAATTTTGATGTGATCCGCCAGAAACTAACAAATAATGTGCAGATATCATTTAAAATCAGAAATAAAATAACAGGTACTTATGGTGATTTACCCTCAGGAACTGTAGATAACATGAATGAAACAATGGTAATGTACAATTGGTTGGGAGCCAATATTGGAGAGCCACTATTAAGAGCAAGTGAGGATACATTAGGAAATATTATAAGCATGGATTTCATCCTGTCCTCCAGCAGAGGGCTTTCAAGCGGATTTGCTGAACACAAAGTTGCGATTGAAACAAAGGCTTATCCAAATCCGGCTTCGGATATGTTAACCATCGAAACGCAGGTTAAACAAAATACCTCTGCCCAAATTACAGTGTATGATATTTTGGGAAATTCAGTTTTACCGGCTATTGAGGTTAATTTTGGTTCAGGCCTGAACCCATTGCCAATCGATATAAGCCAATTAAAACCGGGTGTGTATTTCTATTCAATTAAAGGAAACGGGATAAATCAGAGCAATAGATTTATGGTAAAATAAGAGGCGCTATGTGGAATATAGTGGGTAAGTTTGAAGCAAATAGCGCTTATTTGTTTAATAATATATTAATTTTTCCAATTCTCACTGTATTAATTTTCACAGAGAACCACGGAGGCCCCACAGAGAACCACAGAGATAAATTATGCAGCGTTGAAACTCTGTGAACCTCAGTGAATTCTCCGTGTAACTCAGTGTAATAAAAAAAAACATAAGGATAACCAAATAAATTATTGCACAAAAAAAAGCCCGTCTCGTTTAGCAATCGAGACGGGCTTTTTTGTAATTGAATTTCTTATTCAGAAACTACTAATTTTTGAGTTTGGGTGCTGGTTCCGGCAGTCACACTTACCATATAAACACCAGGTTTTAAGCTGCTAACTTCAATCGGGAATTCATAAGTCCCGGCATTTACCTTACCAAAATCCATTGATTTTACCGATTGTCCAATTAAGTTGTAAACGTTAATTTTTACAGTTGAATTGTTTTTAACGCCAAAGGCAACTGAAGCCATACTGCTGGCCGGGTTAGGATAAATACGATTGATAGAAACATTATTTGCTTCTTCAACACCGGCACCAATGCTTCCGGTTACGGTTAAATGCATGTAAGTATCCATGAATATATCGTTAACAAATGCATTACCTGAAATATAACCTGACCAGGAGTTTACAGTGGCATAAGCAACGCTCCTTATGCCAACCAAAGAAGTATTAAAGAAGGTTTTGTTATCCCATGGAGCGGTACCTTCATTTGAGGCAAAGCGGCAACCAAAATAATTGGTTCTACGTGCAGTTGCAGGTAGGGTTAGTGGGTCTTTAGAATAAATAAATATGGCAGTATCAGTGCCCACAATTGCAGGGACACCTGATTTAAAGGTAAAGGTGAATCCGGTTAGATTATTTACAGTAGAGCCATTTCCACTTGCAGTAATTGCCATACCGGCCGGTGCAGGGAATTGAGCAATTTTATGCGTCCATGAATTTTCAAATCCTGCTATATTCAATGCTCTGGTGGTATCACATTCTCCGTTATCTCCTGAGGCAAGCAATATGGTTTGCATGGAAACATAATTTTTGGGCAGGCGTTTTACCAAATCCCAATCAACCATACCCAATTTGTCGCCGTTGGAAGTTATCTGTAATTTTCTAATCTGAGCTCCGGCAAAATAGGCAAGAAATAAAGTGTCAACCACTTTCATTTTACCACCCGATCCATTAGGAATTGAATCCACATTACGAACATATAAATAGCGGAAAGCAATGGAATCGCACTTATAGGAGTTGAAACGTGATAATTGATTCTGAGGAAGATCCGTTAATTGAATTACATCATCCTTAGGATCAAGAATTTGTCCTACACTACTCCACCAACCATACGTAATCTTTCCGTCGTCGGCAACATATTTGTTTAAGGAATCATGAACCAGGAAGCTTACATAGGTTTTCAGATTGGGTCCAACAGGGCTTTTAGTGGCAAAATCCATGTTTGAATACCAATCAGAAATCATATCCCCACCTTTGTTTAATGATTTGTGGCTAAATGGATTGGTTAAGTCACCAAATGATTGATGACGGCGATCATTACTGTTGTCGATTTTTTGGGCAAAAGCAGCTGTTCCAATTGTAAGAGCGGCTAATGCAGTTAGTAACACTTTTTTCATTTTTATATTGGTTTAATGGTTATTTGTATTAAAGCGACGAATTTAGAGATTATTTAATAATATACAAATCAAGACAATAACAAATATGAAATAGTTGCTTTCGGGTTAATTATTCGCCCATTTGCCATCACCTCTGATCAATTCAATCAATTCATCAACCGCATCCTCCGATTTCACTGATTTTTTTACGATATCTTTACCCCTGTAAAGTGTAATTTTTCCGGGTCCGGATCCAACATATCCATAATCTGCATCGGCCATTTCACCGGGGCCATTTACGATACATCCCATAATGGCAATTTTTATTCCTTTTAAATGATCCGTTCGTTTTCTGATCAAGGCCGTGGTTTCCTGCAAATCGAAAAGTGTTCGTCCGCAGCTCGGACAGCTAATATATTCGGTTTTGCTGATTCTCACCCTGGCTGCCTGCAGAATCCCGAAAGCAATTTCATTTAGCCGGGTTGCATTCAGGTTTAAAGGAGCATAAAACAGGCCATCACCAAAACCGTCAATAAACAAACTTCCGGTATCGGTACTGCTATATAGCATCCATGAATCCAATAACTCGCTGTCATTCAAGCCTTTAAATGTATGATGGATCCTCAGAATCACCGGATTCATTATTTTCCGGTTAATTAAATGTAAAAATGAATTCCGCATATCGGGCATAAGCGCCTCATTTTGACTGTTTAAGATCAAAACCAGTTTTGGGCTTGATCCAATTTTGTGGAGAAGTTCAGCGTTTTTGAAATCAAGGGTATTCAGATTCAAAAAATTTAGGGTTTGTGAAAATGTGTTCATATTCAGGAATTCATCCACCTCAAAATATGGGAAAGCATTGGTTTTATCATGCATGTTTATCCAGGTAGCCTGATGATAAATAGCTTTTAAACCAAGCGGCAACATAAAAGGAACGGGATTTGAACCTAAGAAAACAAAATCAGCACCCAACTCATTCATCATCCATTTGTCGCTAATCGGATCAAAATGGTAACCCATTGGTTTAAAGTCAGCCTCAGTTAAGGAATGCTGATGGCTCAAATCTACTATTACACGAGGTAACTGGGTGCCACCCATATTATAAATTTCAATTGTTTTCCGCTTTTGAAATTGGTAAAAACGATCCGGTTCAATATGATTTTCTGCAAATTCGGGTTCAATTTTTTGGTGATTTTTTCTACCCTGATACCGGTTTACTAAATTTATTGCTACCGGCACTTCAAATTCCGGTTCTTCCGTTAAAGAAACCCGGATGGTATCGCCGAGTCCATCTTCAAGCAAAGCCCCAATTCCCAGGGCAGATTTTATGCGCCCATCATCTCCATCGCCCGCTTCAGTTACGCCCAAATGCAAAGGATATAACATATTGTTCCGGTTCATGGTTTGAACCAATAGCCGGTAAGCCTGAACCATCACCTGCGGATTACTGGCCTTCATAGACAATACAATATTGTAATAGCCTACATCTTCAGCAATGCGAAGAAATTCCATGGCGCTTTCCACCATTCCAAGCGGTGTATCGCCGTATTTGCTTAAGATCCGGTCGCTTAAACTTCCGTGGTTGGTGCCTATTCGCATGGCTGTGCCGTATTCCTTGCAAATTTTAAGGAGCGGCATAAATTTCTCACGGATACGGTCAATTTCCTCCCGGTATTCTATTTCGGAATAATCTAAAACCTGAAACCGCTTCTTATCGGCATAATTTCCGGGGTTTATCCTTACTTTTTCTACAATGCGGGCGGCTAATTCGGCGGCATTGGGGGTAAAATGAATATCAGCAATGAGCGGAACCCTGATTCCTTTTGCAGCCAAAACCTTTTTGATTTCAGCCAAATTCTGAGCCTCTTTCATACTCGGAGCGGTTAACCTAACCAATTCACATCCGGCATCAACCATTCTAATAATTTGTGCTACCGATTTTTGGGTATCCAGGGTATTCGTGGTAGTCATGCTTTGAATGCGAATAGGAAATTCGCCGCCCATTTTCAAGTCGCCCACCGAAACAGTATGGGTTTTTCGGCGTTTATATTGGTTCAGATTTTCAACAAATAATTGGTTCATGGGTAAATTACAGATTACAGATTACAAATTACAGATTACAAATTAAAATAGTTCGACAGGCTCACTACTCGACAGGCTCACTACTCGACAGGCTCACTACTCGACAGGCTCACTA
>CAYHCF010000055.1:6437-11849 GCA_964355075.1 uncultured Chitinophaga sp. | reverse complement strand
AGTATATCCTACCTGCCCATTTTGAAATGCAAAGTATATGGGTAGTATATCCTACTAACCATTCTGAGAGCGAGTAAAATAGCAAGTGTAATATCATTCAATAAGTCCATTAAAACGGTTTTATTTGCCTTAAATCCGGTTATTAAATCTGCATCTTTCAAAAAAGAAACAAACAGTTTAAAGGTGTTTCGTAGGGCTAATGAATTTTCTTTCCTAAAATCAGCTATACTGTGGTAATTAGGGATGAGCTTACCCATGAGCCAATGTAATTCAATATTGCGCTTGCACTCTTTCTCCAGTCTCCGACTACTTCTAATGCCATTCAGGTAGCCATAAAAATAAAGTTTCAAAAACACTTTTGGGTTAAAAGATGGACGACCTTCGCTTTTGATTTCCTGTATAACAAAGTGTAATTTGGTTAATTCCAATTTTTCAACAAAGACATCGATAAATCTTACCGGATTTTCTTTTTCAATAAGGTCTTCAAGGCAATTAAACTCAAGCTGGGTGCGGTTAGCAGTAGATATATATTCCATCTCCTTTTGTTTATGATACAAAAATACATCAACAACAATTTGCTTTTACCAATTATTATCGCAAGTTTTACCAATCAGATTGTGGATAGGTTTTTTCACACTCTGACGTTAGCGGTAAGCTTAAGACGACATACAATGAGTGACAAAGTATATCTTAATTCTTTTAAACTTGAAGGCAAACAGACTCCTTCATGGACAAGTATTCCTAATCAAACTTGGCAGGCAATTCTTAAAGACTTCTTTTTTGAATTTTCTGACAGTTTCGCCTTCATGGACGTTCTAGAGAAGAAAGATTTATTTCCGAAGGGTCTGACATTCTTTGAAAACTGGGAACTAGAAAGCACGGACTTAATCGACCTTGATGGTAATATTGTTTGTAAATTTAAACTAAACGACAACTGTAAACATAAATTACTAAATCAAGACTTCGCGGTACACGAGACAGGCATGGTTCCGCCAAGAGATTATCGAGAGTATGATGCAGACCACTATTACTATGAGTTTGACGAATTATATTTCTTCTCCGCTGCCAGACTAATAGGAGTTTTCATTAATCACGAGGACATGATACAGTTTAAAAACTTAAATGAAAAAGAAATATCTCTTTTGCATCAGCTTGACAATAGTATTACGGTTGACATCATTGACGAGCTTGACTTACAAAAAAGCATACAGGACAAACGAGGGAATTAAAAGCCAACCGCTAACAGATAGGGTTCCGTGGTGTCCGAAGGACAAGCCATGAACCCTGTGTTGAACAGCTTGCCTCGTCCTCAGACGAGGGAACCCCGCGCTCGTGTGGGGCTTTTCAGCCGATTTTAAATTCTATGGGGTTTGCGTTGAATTATTGTTAACGCTTAACAAAATTTGTGAGGTCCGGAATTGATTAACTCCATTTGAATCCCTCTTATTTGGATGAATTATTTGCAAAATTCGTTTACAAACAAACATCATTTTTGCATTCCCTTGAACCAAGGGCAATGCGCGGCCATACCGACATTCAGTAAATTTTAATTTCCCTTTATTAATTGCATTCTGTGATTCAGAATTTCTTTGTAATTATCTGGTGGCCCACGTTGGTCAAAGTTTAACAGGCGAACCATAGTTTCCTTTTTACAACAAGGGCAAACCAATGGATTGTATGGCACCGCCATGGTTTTGACCACAATTGCTTTCTTTGCCGGTAATTGCTTTCTGATTTTTGCAATGGCTTTTGTTTTTGAGGTACTGCTTAAAATACTTGCATTCCTATACTTTGCAGAAAGCGCGGCTAATAAATCTCAATTCTAAATAAATTTCTGCTCGCCGCGCTGAATCATAGTGCATCCATTAACCCCGCCTCGTCTTTAAGGACGAGACGGGGCTATTATTATTAAACCCCTTTGGGGTTAATTCCTATTTTATTCCGGTATAAAGGTTCCCATTGCCTAAAAAATACCTGCTTTATTTGGATTCATTACTCAACACAAACATAAGTGCGGCTGGGATCCAACGGAGGAGTGAACTACTAAACTTTTGGTCTCGTCTAAGGACGAGACGTTGGCCTGTGCGACAAAAAAGTTTAGTAGTTGGTCTCGTCTTTAAGGACGAGATGGTGCCCTTTTTTGGTGCCTTTTTTGGGCAAGCAAAAAAGACACAAATTATGAATGGAACCGCAAATATTTTATGGAAGATGAACTACGGTGGTAATACAAAAAAGGTCATCATTCTTCCGGTGCCATGCAAATATGGAGCATCCCCATCCTTGCAGAAAGCGCGGCTAACAAATTCCATTCCAAAATAAACTTCTGCCCGCCGCGCGGAATCATTGTGTATCCAATAACCCCGCCTCGTCTTTAAGGACGAGACGGGGCTATTATTATTGAACCCCGTTGGGGTTAATTCCTATTTTATTCCGGTATTCAGGCTCCAAATTCCCAAACCTCTTCCGATTGATCGGCTAATGACAAATTGGTATATTCATCATGTATTTATACATTTGTGATTGAACAAGAAGAGCCCTCGTCTGAGGACGAGGCAAGCTGTGTGAAGGGAGACCGTGGGAACGTGAGGGTGAAATTCCCTTGTGTGACCCGATTATAGGATATGCTGAGTGCAAATTAATAAAAAGTGCTATATTTGAGTTATGAAAAAGCAAAATGTAATTGAGACTATAAATGAATTTCCTAAAGAGGTTAATTTAAACGATCTCTTCGAACAGCTTATCGTTAAGGAGAAAATAGAAAAAGGGTTACTTCAAATTGAAAATGGCCAGACAATTTCTCATGAAAAGGTTGTAGCACACTTCAAGAAAAAATGGCTCAAGTAATCTGGACAAAACTTGCCTTCGCAGACTTGGATGCTATTTATGATTATATTGCAAAAGAGTCTCCTTTTTACGCTCAGAAAACAGTTGAGGGGTTAATAAGTCGTGTTGAATTTTTAACCTCATTTCCTGAAGCGGGGAGACAAGTTCCAGAATACATGAGAAAGGAAATAAGGGAGGTAATTGAAGGCAATTATAGAATATTTTATAAACTTGGCAAAGAAGATGTTTTTATAATCCGGGTTCATCACGCAGCAAGAAACATAAAAGGTCGAAGAAAGCGCACTATCCTATAACAACTAGTGTACATAAGTTATTTTGGTATTGAGTTTAGGGATGTATTTTCTACTTTCGTTATGCAGTACTGGTTGATAGATTTGTGGTATCAAATCCAAAACAACTCATGTACGCAAACCGTCATGATCCATGCAAATGATGAACCCATAATTTGATTATTAATTGCGTTCATGAACCGCCGGTTGCCCCATTTACTTTTTCCAATCCTCTCAAGTTGGTATCGGTTTGCGGCAGATATGTATTCCATCTATTCTTTTTAGTACTACAAAAATACATCTGTAACAATTTGCTTTTCTCAATAATAATCACAAGTTTTACATCTTGGATTGTGGATGGGTTTTTCACGTGCCTGTGTTTGGCGTTAAAGGAGAACAGGCACAACAGTACAAAATGAAACATTAACTTAAATTGGACACTTTTTTTTCATTACATTTGACCTGAAAATACGACAACAATGTTAACATTAAACGCCATTCTAAAAGAATTGAAAGAGGTTCCGGTTGACAGACTGGAAGAACTTTATCAATTTGTTCATTCGCTGACGCCGAAGACCAAACAGTCCGAGAATATCCGGAAGAAAATTCTATCGTTCGGTGGAGCTTTTAGCGACATGAGTGACAAGGATTATTCTGATTTTCTTAATCACACAAAAAAAGTAAGAACAAAACTTTTTGACCGAAATAATGACTTATGAAACCATCAATGCTAGACACTGATATTTTATCGGAATTTTTACGAGGCAATCAGAAAGTGATCGCAAAAGTTGACGAACACTTAAAAGAGTATGGCTTTGTAAGTTTAAGCATCATCACATATTATGAAATCCTCAACGGACTTTTATACAAGGACGCTAGAAAACAGTTAATAAAATTTGAAGAATTTATAGAGTTAAACAAAGTAATTCCGTTGACATTGCGTATGGCAAAGGCATCTGCAATAATACAAGCAGACCTTAGAAAAATGGGAAATGAAATAGGACACACTGACACCTTGATTGCAGGTATTGCCATAACAAGTGAACTTCAACTCGTGACGAATAATACAGACCATTTTAAGAGAATAAAAGGCCTTGAAATTGTTAACTGGACAAAGTGACGACGAAGTTAATTCCAATTTTATTCCGGTATTCAGCTTCCAAATTCCCAAACTTCTTCCGATTGATCGGAATCATCATTCATCATTTCCTATTTCCCTTACTTCGGCGTTCATCATTCGGCGTTCGGCGTTCATCATTTCCTAAACTCCTGCCTGCCCGTTTTGAAATGCAAAATTAAATCAGTAATAATTTGCTTTTCTCATTTATTATCGCAAGATTTACATATTGGATTGTGGATAGTTTTTTCACACTCTGACGTTATGGGCAAGTTTAAAAAGCGACACAGCGGACAGACACAGACAAGAGAACTACCGACTTTTGACTCTTAACAGTTATTATGACTGACAAGAAATATCAATTACAAGAAAGTGGAGTCCAGAACCCACTTTAAAAAACGGGGCGACACCGAAAAGCCAAATGAGTAGGAAAATTAAAAAATAAAAAAATGAAAACTAACAAAATTTTACTTGGAGGATTGGCAGGAACAGTCACCATTATGGTGCTCAGCTATTTAACTTATGTAATTTTGCTCAAGGATTATATCGCAGCTAATTACAATCATAGTTTTATGAGACCTGAGGATAACCAACCTTTATGGGCTATGCTTTTATCTTATCTTAGCATTGGATACCTAATGGCAATTATATTCAGTTGGACGAACACTAAAGATATTCTATCCGGTGCAAAAATTGGAGGGTTCATAGGTCTAATGATGGCTGTTTACTGTGATGCTACTTGGCATTTTTTGAGCACAATGTATATGAATACCGGTGCAGTGTTTATTGACATTATTATTGGCACTGTACTTTCGGTTATTGGTGGTGGCGTGATTGGACTTATAATGGGCATGGGAAAGAAAGAAGTTTAAAACTTTTACTAAATTCCGATAATTGGATTGGTGCAAACTTGACACGTCAAGGAAACCAGCCTATTTCATGGGCTTGGCAAAAGTGGGTATATTTTCTAAAGATTTTTGACGAGCGGACAATTCTTACCCAAAAAATTGTAATAGAGTAACGACACTTTATTAATGACTGTAAAGGAAATTTGATCAATTCCATTTGAGTTCCTCTTATTTGCCTAAAACATTTGCAAAATTCGTTTGCAGGTAGGCATCACTTTACCAAAATCGTCAATCTAAAATCGTCAATCCAAAATCGTCAATCCAAAATCGTCAA
>CAYHCF010000055.1:0-6337 GCA_964355075.1 uncultured Chitinophaga sp. | reverse complement strand
AAAATCGTCAATCTAAAATCGTCAATCCAAAATCGTCAATCCAAAATCGTCAATCAAAAATTGACAATCCTAAAATAGGTTTTTACAAAAAAAAATATCACGCCATTTGCTATCTTGCGGTTGAATTTTTTTAAACCATGAAATACAGCATACTATTACTCTTTATTTGTTCCTTTTTTGCAGTTAATGGGCAGGAAAGGCGCTATGTCATAAGTGGATATGTGAAAGAAAATGGAAGTGGTGAAATGTTGCCGGGCGCAAGCGTTTCCATTCCTTCTCTAAAAACAGGTACCCAATCAAATACCTATGGATTTTATTCGCTCACTTTAAAGGAGGGAATGTACGTGGTTTTGGTGTCTTATGTAGGCTATGAACCCAAAGCATTTTCAGTAAACCTTATTCATAATATTGAGATGGATCTGGTGATAGAAACAGCTAAAGCGCTTAAGGAGCTGGTGATTTCAGGTTCAAAACAAACGCAGCGACTGGCAGATGAAACCCGAATGAGTGTGATTGAAATACCCATTCAGCAAATAAAAGATATCCCGGCTTTTTTAGGTGAAAAAGACGTTTTAAAGGTGATTCAGTTATTGCCGGGGGTACAAAAAGGAAGTGAAGGGAGTTCTGGTATTTATGTTAGAGGAGGAGGTCCGGATCAAAACCTGATTATTTTGGATGATGCGATTGTATATAACGCCAATCACCTTTTTGGTTTCTTTAGTATCTTTAACGGAGATGCCCTCAAAAGTGTTGAGCTCACAAAGGGTGGCTTCCCGGCAAGGTTTGGTGGTCGGCTTTCTTCGGTTATTGAAATGAATATGAAAGAGGGCAATAAAGAGAAAGTGCATGGAGAAGCGGGTTTTGGTTTAATTGCTTCGCGCTTATTATTGGAAGGCCCTATTATAAAAGGGAAATCCTCTTTTTTGATCTCCGCTCGCCGAACCTATTTAGACGTGATCATTGCTCCATTTCTACCTAAGGAAGAAAAGGTGGGTTATTATTTTTATGATTTGAATGCCAAAGCCAATTATGAGCTCAGCCGAAAAGACCGATTATATTTAAGCGGATATTTCGGGAGAGATAAATTTTATTTAAACAGTACTTATTCTAATAATGAGAGCAAAAGCGGTTTGGGTTGGGGAAATTCCACCGCTACCATTCGTTGGAATCATCTGTACAATAACCGTTTGTTTGCCAACACTTCCGTAATTTTCAGTAATTTTTTATTTGAGGTTTACGCCGAAGAAAAATACCAGGGCAGTACCTTTTCTCTGAATTACAGTTCAGGCATTACCGACTTTTCCTTTAAACACGATCTGGATTACCGACCCAATACCAATCATACCATCAGAGGCGGAATTCATTTCATTCACCATGATTTTGTGCCCTCAGCATTGGTTATTAAGGATAATAGTTCAGGTTTAAATCAGAATATAAAAACGGTAGTAGGCTCCTTTGAAAATGCAATTTATATTGAAGATGAAATAAAAATAGGCCCTCGCTTAAGAATGAATCCTGGATTGCGTGTCTCACATTTTAATTCACAAAATACCAATTATTTTTTTCCTGAACCCCGCCTGAGTTTGTCTTGTAAAATTAAAAGTGATTTAGCCATAAAAGCTTCCTATGCCATGATGAATCAATATGTTCATTTATTATCGAATACAGGTATGGGTTTGCCAACCGATTTATGGGTTCCTTCATCTACGAATCTAAAACCCAAACAAAGCTGGCAAATTGCAGCCGGCGTGGCAAAAGATTTTATTGAAAAAGAATTTTCAGTTAGTCTTGAAGGTTATTATAAAGAATCAAAAAATATTATTTCTTATAAGGAAGGTGCAAGTTTTTTGGGGTTAAGTTCATTAGGAAGTGCGGGGCCAACCAGCAATTATTCGTGGGAAGAAAATATTGTTTCGGGTAAAGGCTGGAGTTATGGTACTGAGTTTTTATTGCAAAAGAAAGCAGGCAAGCTTACCGGCTGGATTGGTTATACTTTGTCCTGGACTCAAATGCAATTTGATGAGATAAATTTCGGACAAAAGTTCTGGGCTAAATACGACCGGAGACATGATATTTCAATAGTAGGCATCTATAAAATAAGAGAAGAAACCGATGAACACAATGGTATAAAATTATCCGGCACCTGGGTCTATGGAACAGGCAATGCCATCTCTTTGCCTATTGCAGAGTATAGTGCCCCTGTTCATACTTTAGGCTATTCGAAATGGGGATATTATGGAGGTGGAACGGTATCACAATATACGGCAAAAAACGATTTCAGAATGGGGGCTTATCACCGCATGGATATTGGATTACAATTTATCAGAAAGAAGAAATTTTTTGTAAGAACCTGGGAGCTGAGTGTTTATAATGCTTATAACCGGGCTAACCCCTATTTTTATTATATTGAAAGTGAATATAATGACAATGGATCAACTACCCGAACTTTAAAACAAGTATCTCTTTTTACCGTGATCCCATCTATTTCCTATAATATCAAATTTTAAAATAAACAGAAATGAAAAAGTATAAATTCTCTTTTATAGCTCTTTTTGTATGTATCATGCTAAGTACTTGCCGGCCAAAAATTGTAACAGATGTGAAGGTTCCAAAAACGGATCCGCAGTTGGTTCTATTTAGTTTTTTGTCTCCTGAAGATACCGTTATTGAAGTAGTGCTTACTATTTCAAATCCTGTTTTTGGAACAACTTATTATTACCAGAGTAATATTGTAAATGATGCCTATGTTACCATATCAAACAGTTCCGGACAAATTATTCAAATTCCATTCAATTCTGATTTGGGTAAATACAGGATCAGCCAGTCGGCCTTTACCATTGTGCCTTCTCAAACCTATACCATTACGGCTTCGTCTAAAGGATTATTGGCCATGGGCACTACTTCGGTTCCTAAAAGTATTATTAATTTCGATAAAGTATCCGGCAAATTAGGTTCAAACAGTTCTCAAGGTGATCCAATGGTGGTGCTCAATTATAGTTGGCAGGATGAAGCAGCTATAAAAAATTATTACCGGATAAGTTTTGAAGATAATATACGTTTTAATGGAGTGGATTCCTCTGGCACTCCAATTGGAGATGAATTTTTTAAAGATATAAACAGGGATGGGAATCTTATTTCAGGACAATATGAATATGATGGTTATTTTGACCCGGGTACTGAGCAGCGTGTGAATTTATATTTGCTCAATACAGATATTCATTATTACGAATACCATAGCAGACGTGTTGTTTATAGTGGGGATGATCCATTCAGTGAACCCTTCCAGCAATATTCAAACGTAACGAGTGGTCTTGGTGTGGTTTGCAGTTATCGCCTGAGTAAGAGTTCGTGCACGTTTTAAAGTCGTCCTGATTCTTCTATTAATTGTAATTTATTGATGGGTACTGCACCTACTTCTTCGCATACCAAACCGCCGGCTAAATTGGATAGGGCAGCAATTTCTTTATTTGGTAAACCCAGTGCTAAACAAAGGGCAGCCACACTTATTACCGTATCGCCGGCTCCACTCACATCGGCTATCTTACGGATATGCGCAGGGATATAATCAAAATGGGTTCCATCGCTGATCATCACACCCCTTTCACTCAAGGTAACCATCACATTTTTGAGGTTCATTTCCTTCATTAAATCACTTATTGCAGCCTCAAATTCTGCCGGATCAGATGGGTCGGCTTCACACTTAAATCCTTCACGGAGTTCTTTAAGATTCGGTTTGAAGAGATCCACTCCTTTATAACTTAAGAAATTTCTTTTCTTAGGATCAACCGCAACTTTTTTCCCCAGATGTTTAGCCTGATTTACAATTTTCTCCACCAAACGTTCGGTAATTACACCTTTATCATAATCTTCGAAAAGGATCACATCTGAACCCGGCAATAGATCAGTTGTTATTCGATCAATCAATAAGTTCGAATCTGCTTCAGACAGGGGTTTAGTTATTTCGGTATCAATTCGTAACATTTGATGATTCTGCGCAATTACACGTGTCTTAACGGTTGTAACCCGCTCTTTCGATTTGATAATTCCTGAGCTTTGAACACCGGCTTTTTCTAATAATTTTATCAGATCATCCGCTTCGGGATCATCACCGATAACCGAACACAAAATAGGAATTGCACCCAGAGCTACCAGATTCAAAGCTACATTTCCTGCTCCTCCTAAACGATAATCTTTATGGTTTACTGCCACCACCGGAACAGGTGCTTCAGGCGAAATGCGTTCAACATGACCCATCAGGTAGGCGTCGATCATCACATCACCTATCACGAGCACTTTAATTCCTGCAAATTTTTCAATACTATTTTTCATTCAAAAATTATAATTCGTTTTGCAATAATGGCAGAGAGCATAGATTGGTTTTATAGTGAACTTTGTGTTTTTCTTTGTGGGCTTTGTGTTTAAAGGAAATAGTATTTTAACACAAAGTACACTAAGGAAGCACAAAGGCCACAAGGTTGAACTATTCAAATCTCATTTTCCCTGCTTCCTGCCTCCTGCCCCTCCAAGGAGGGGATTAATTCAGTTCTGCCAAAGCCTTCTTAATCCGGCTAATTGCTATGATTAATTGCTCATCGCTGGTGGCGTAACTGAGGCGGATACATTTGGGTTCACCAAAAGCATCTCCGGTTACCATAGAAACGTGGCCATGGTTCAATAAGTATAAACACAAATCGGTGGCATTATTCATGATCTTGCCTTCGAAACTTTTTCCAAAATAGGCAGTCACATCGGGGAAGAAATAATACGCGCCTTCGGGGTCATTACAAATCAAACCCGGGATGCTTTTAAGGCCTTCCATCACCAATGCTCTTCTGCGTTTATAGGCTTCTACCATGGCATATGTGGGTTCAAGACTCCCGTTTAATGCAACAATAGCAGCCCTTTGCGTAA
Organism: uncultured Chitinophaga sp.; assembly: GCA_964355075.1. Classification (GTDB taxonomy): domain Bacteria; phylum Bacteroidota; class Bacteroidia; order UKL13-3; family UKL13-3; genus B1. The sequence continues at coordinate 1,426 of CAYHCF010000055.1, read as the reverse complement.
TGGCACTTGTTCCGCTGGTACTTTGCCCCTGAATTTTTTCACAGGCTTCGGCTATTATTTTTGGGCCAGCAAGATAACCCAGGCGCCAGCCGGTCATGGCATAACCTTTTGATAAACCATTAATGGTAATTACCCGTTCTTTGATGCTATCAAATGAGCCAATGCTCACATGCTTACCTACAAAATTTATGTATTCATAGATCTCATCGCTGATAATATAAATGTTGGGATATTTTTCAAACACCTTAACCAAAGCGGCCAATTCATCGCGGCTATAAACTGAACCCGTGGGATTGCAGGGAGAAGAGTAAATAAATGCTTTGGTTTTAGGCGTGATTGCTTTCTCGAGCTGGTCGGCAGTAATTTTATAATGATTGGCTAAGGTACCGGGAATAAAAACGGGTACACCATCCATTAATTTCACCATATCCGAATAGCTTACCCAATATGGAGTAGGTAGCAAAACCTCATCCAGCGGATTGATGATGGCCATGATCACGTTCATAATGGCTTGTTTTGCCCCGGTTGAAACCACAATTTGGTTGGGATTGTATTTGAGTTTATTGTCTCTCAGTAATTTATTACAAACGGCCTCTCTCAAATCTAAAAATCCTGCCACCGGTGAATAATAGGAATAGTTTTGGTCGATGGCATCTTTGGCGGCCTGTTTGATATGAGCCGGAGTTTCAAAATCAGGCTCTCCCAGACTTAAATTTACAATGTCTATACCCGTTGCAGTTAACTCTCTCGCCAATTTCGACATGGCAATGGTTTGCGGTTCATCTATATTATTAACCCGATATGCTAAAATATCCATTTTTATAGTTTGAGCCGCGAATATATACTTTGGTAAGTGTTTTAGCCTAATTTTACCGCTTAAAAACAATAAAATTATCTGCAAAACTTGAAAATCACAGAGAAATAACCCGGAATTACAGTAATAACTGCAAACTAGCCTGAAACCTCAACGTAAGTAAATTAACCATAATATAAAGGGTATGGAACTCCATGAAATGAAATTAATTACGCTTTGAATCGCAATTGTATCGTCATTAGGTGTATCACTATCTCTTTTCGGTCTCAACCATTTCAAGTTTGCATATCCTATGTATATTCTTTTGAATCTATAAGTGGATTGTCCAACAAGAATGGTTCCGGTATTGTCAGGAGAGGTTGTGTCGGTCGGATCATAGTACCATTCACCTTCTTGTCCAATATCTGTATTGTAATAAATATCCAGAGCGTTAGGAGTGATTGTGTTCCTCATATCATGGATTGAAGTTTGTATTATTGCCATAACAAATTTGTTTGTTGTGTAGGGGTTTTAGAAAGTTTCAAATTTTTGGGTATTGAATTTGAAAAATGAATTGGGTTCGAATATTGGACCATATATTATTCACCTATATAAATACGATAAAGATGCAAT
>CAYHCF010000054.1:4733-12120 GCA_964355075.1 uncultured Chitinophaga sp. | reverse complement strand
GAGATCCTTCCGGAAACTATTTGCAGAATGGTTTCAATTTCAGTGGCATTCTCTATTGGTTTCGTATTTGAAATAGCAATTAAACCAATAGCCTCCCCTTTTGTACTCCAAAGGGGAATGCCAACATAACTTTCAGCCTCCATATCTGTCAGCATGGTGTCTAAAGGGAAAAATTTCTGAATCCTTTCAGTGAATAAGCATAAGCTGCCCTTTTTTACTTCTTCACATGGGTATTTTTTAGTGAATATTTGATATTCTCTTTAATTTTACCATGGGCAACAAATGACAAAGTTTCTGCATAATTATCTATGGAGGAAAGCCTACTTATAAAAACGAAGTCTGCATTTAATTTATCTGCCAGAAACAAGGTTAAGGAATCAAAAAAGGTATACTCATTTATTGACCATCCCTTTTGAGCGATGAATAACAGGGTTTCGTCCAATAATTTTTTTAACTTTTCCAAATCATGGGTGTTATAAGTGACTCACCAAAGCTAAATCGAAAAATATCCAATAATATTAAATTTCTTTAAAAGGGAAACAATGACTTAAATCAAAGTTAACTTATTATTTTTCAAAAATAATTCTTTTTTTTAAATTTTACTATCAGCTGCCCTCATTTTTAGATTCCCATCAAGGGGCCAAACACCTGGTTAATCAAAAACTAAAATTCCAGACTCATGCCATCAAAAGTTCCGCTGCTCATGAGTAACAGATTTTCATTGCCTGTATAGTGCGATTCGATGAATTTTCTGAGCTCATTTTTATCGGTGAATACCTGCACACCTTCACCAAATCCTTCTTCCACTTCTATGGGGTCAAGCATAGGCATTTTCTTCACTTCCAATGCATGTTTGCTGAATAAGACTGCGCGTACATCAGCTTTACTTAATGTCTCCTTATAATAAGGCAGAAAATCTTTATTGAGACTGCTATAGGTATGCAATTCGTAGATGGCAATCAGTTTTCGTTTAGGATATAATTCACGAACCGCATTTACCGTTGCCCTTAATTTGGAGGGTGCATGGGCAAAATCACGAATAATCATGCAGTTTTCATCCTCATGAAGGGTCTCTAATCTTTTGGCTGTTCCTTTAAAACTTTGTATGGCTTCATAGAATTGGATTTCACTCAATCCGGCCTTTATACAGGCGTGTTTGGCGGCCATCATGTTTTGGAGGTTATGGGTACCGAAGAAGGAGAGGGAGATGGGAGATGGGAGATGAGACCCTTCGACAAGCTCAGGATGACAAGAGAGATGGGTAATGGGAGGGGGAGAGATTACGAATTTGCCTTCGGTTACTGTGAATGCTGGGGTTGTGTATGGGATTCGTTCACATTTTGTTTCGGTTTGATCCAATAATTTTTTTACTTCCGGATCTGATTCACAATAAATAATGGATCCATCAGAAGGGATGTCTTTGATAAATTTTTCGAACTGCCATACATAGTTTTCAAAGGTAGGAAACACATTGATATGATCCCAGGCTATGCCGGTAATGATGCCTATATTGGCTTGGTACACATGAAATTTAGGTCGTAAATCGAGCGCCGATGTTAAATATTCATCCCCTTCAAATACCGCAATTTTAGACGTATTGCTGAACCCAACCATGGTTTCAAAACCTTCAAGTTGTGAACCTACCAGAAAATCAAATTCCATTTTGTGGTAATGCAATACATGCAGGATCATAGCGGTAGTGGTTGTTTTTCCGTGTGAACCGCCCACCACAATTCGAAGCTTATCTTTGGTTTGTTCATACATGTATTCCGGAAAAGAATATATTTTCAAGCCTAATTCCTGAGCCCTTAACATCTCGGGGTTATCCTTCCGGGCATGCATACCCAATATGATTGCATCTATGTCCTTTGTGATCAGTGAGGGTTGCCATCCCATTTGTTCGGGAAGCAAACCGTATTTCGCCAAACGTGAACAGGCCGGTTCATAAATCTCATCATCTGTACCCGTTACCTTGAACCCTTTTTTATGCAGGGCAATGGCCATATTGTGCATCACGGCACCGCCTATTGATATGAAGTGTATTCGCATGGTTATTAATCCTCCTCTCAGGATTTACTTGCCGGGAATTTTCTGGGTATTTTGAATATTTGTGCTGTCAGGGGGTAACTCATACCTGATGGGCAAAGTAAATTTAACAAATACGGGTTTACCATTTTGTTTTCCGGGGGTCCAGGCAGGCATCGCTTTTATTACCCTGATGGCTTCTTCATCAAGTCCCCAGCCCGCCCTTCGGCCAACCGATTCAATATTACAAATTGTACCATTATCACATACCACAAAGGTGAGGATACATCTTCCTTCAATGCCATTTTCGCGGGCCAAAGCCGGATAATGGATATTCCTGCTCAGGAACCTGTACATTGAATCATTTCCACCCGGAAACTCAGGCATTTGTTCAGCAAATGTTAATACAGTAGTATCTTTTTCAATATTTCTTTGATTTTGAGAAAACCCAATGTTCAAGGAAAACAGAAAAAGAAAGGACAGGATAAGTTGAGGGATTTGTTTTTTCATGAAACAAGGTTAAAGAATTTTATCTGAAAATAAAATCCTGTATTATTTTTGTTCAATTATTCATGGGGGCTACAAAGTAACAAAGGAACAAAGTTGATTTTGTTTATTATTTTCCATATAGTCAACAACAAATTAATAATACGTCCTGAAATTTCTCTTATTTTAATCTTAATTTGCCGCAATGAATTTATACTCAATACAAGCCGGTTATTTCAAATTAGATGGGGGTGCCATGTTTGGGGTAGTACCTAAAAGTATCTGGCATAAGTTAAATCCAGCCGACAATAACAATATGATCAGCCTGGGTATGCGATGCCTTTTGGTTCAGGATGGAAACCGGCTTATGCTAATTGATAACGGAATGGGAAGCAAACAGGATGAAAAGTTTTTCGGATATTATTATTTACATGGTGAGGATACCCTGGAAAAATCATTGAACGGGTATGGTTTTACATCAGGTGATATTACCGATATGGTACTCTCACATTTGCATTTCGACCATTGCGGTGGCAGTATTCAGTTTAACAGCGACCGAACCCATTACGAAACTGCCTTTAAAAATGCGAACTATTGGATTGCCGAAGAACAATGGAATGAAAGTCAGGCGCCAAACCCCCGCGAGAAAGCAAGTTTTTTAAAAGAAAACATCATACCTATTCAGGAAAGCGGACAATTAAAATTGTTCAAGCAGGGAGAGCGATTTCATCCGGATATTGATATCCTATATTCAACAGGACATACAAGGCATATGATACATCCTGTGGTACCTTTTAAAGGGAGAAAAGTGATTTACCTTGCGGATGTAATTCCAACCATGGCGCATATTCCCACTGCCTATGTGATGGGTTATGATGTGCGTCCGCTGGAAACGATGAAAGAAAAACAAAGCATATTACAAACTGCGAGCGATGAAAATTATATCCTGTTTTTTGAACATGATCCATTTCATGAAGCCTGTACCGTTCAAAAAACGGAGAAGGGAATCAGAATGGGGGAGCATGTTAAGATTGCGGAGCTATAAAGCAATGGGGCAGAGAGGTAATGGGGCAAAGGGGCAAAGAGGCAATGGGGCAAAGAGGCAATGGGGCAGAGAGGCATAGGAGCACAGGGGCAGAGAGGAGCACAGGGTATGGCGACAGAATGAATTTCGACTTTTTATAGTCTTTTATAAAATCTTATAATCTGTAATTTGTAATCTGTAATTTATATTCTTGGTCTCCACACAATTTCATCAGCTCCTGCATCAAAAACAATTTTTCTTGATAACATAAAAAGATAATCGCTCAATCGGTTCAGATAAACACTTATGATGGGTGGAACCTCATTTTGATGGCTTAATTGCACCACCAATCTTTCTGCTCTCCGGCATATGCACCTTGCGATATGGCAATGAGAGGCAACTGAATGTCCGCCGGGTAAAATAAAACTTTTCAAAAGGGGAAGAATTTTATCCATTTTATCCATTTCTGTTTCCAATAAAACAATATCTTCTTCTTTTAAATCCGGAACTTTTATTTTTGATTTATCCGGATCGCTTGCCAATAAGGAACCGATGGTAAATAAGCGGTCCTGAATTTCTAACAAAATCTTTTTTGTTTGTTTATCAATCAGTTGGTCAATTAATAAGCCAATGTATGCGTTGAGTTCATCCACGGTACCATAGCTTTCAATTCGGAGGTGATATTTTGGAACGCGAGTGCCTCCAATTAAAGAAGTCTCACCGAGATCTCCTGTTTTTGTATAAATCTTCGTTGCCATAATTAGTGATTCCTTTCTATAAATTAAGGTTCAATTTTATCTCGATAAACTATAAATAATTCCTAATGAAAGGGATTGCGATAGTTGAATGTCCTTATCCTGATCGTAATCCCTAATTATATTAACCGACAAATTAGTGCTCAGGTATTTGGTTGCTTTTAGGGTAAGATTAGCATTGAAAATATGTACAAAAGCATTCGGTTTACCAGCGTTAAAATAATCAAAATTCAGCATGTATCGCCATCTGAAATTCACATTTTTTACCAATTCTTTATCGAAGCTGAGAATATACTGCAAAACGGCCTGATTTCTTAAATGATCGCCTTTATGTACCAACCCATATAGTTGTGCATCCGATATTCTTTTATCCGTAACAAAAGTTTGTCTTAGGGTACCCATACCAAAACGCATCCATAAATAATTTACAGGCTTGTATTCCAGCCCAAAAGAGCTGGTTAAATAGCCTGGTGCCAGGAAATTAGAAATAAGAGAATCATTGGTGGGTTCCAAACGGCTCTTTACATTATAATCAAACCCTTCCTTAAACTGAGTTAAAAAGTTGAGGGACACAAATAAGTTCCATTTATCTGATAATTTTCGTCCGATTTTAAAATCGTAAAAAATCCTGTCCATACTTTTATGTTCGCTTTTACCCTGATTTTGAAGAAAGCCTAATTGCATTTGAAGATCACTGTTAACATCCCACTTTTCGCTATGTTTTTTAGCGAGATAATTAAAAAACCAGGCATAGGCATAGCTGCTTACACCTCCTCCTTTCCAGTTATCGCTGAAACTGGATTGATTCAGGTTTATTCCGGTTTGTAATTTATGTTCCCATTTTGGAAGTAATCTGGATAGGGAATCTGTTTGGGCTTGTAATCCCTGAGAGATTGCACATAGGAGAATGAAGAGGTATTTTTTTTTCATAGTGATGATATTAATTTAAATATTGTGTCATTGGTTAACTTAATTTTTAGCATTAAACATTTCAACTAATTTGTTCACCACAAAATCTACCTCCTCCCGGGTATTCTGAAAGCCAAATGAAAATCTGACAGAGGGTTGGTCATCCGGTACATTTAATGCGGCTAAAACATGGGAACCTATTGTTGAGCCCGACGAGCAGGCGCTACCCCCGGAGGCCGAAATGCCTTCAATATCCAATTTAAATAAAATCATTTCAGCAATGGATGTAGGAGGAAATTTTACGTTTAATATGGTGAATAAGGAATTCCCTTCCGCATCTCCATTAAACGATATATTGAAAATGTTTTTTTTCAATTGCTCAATCATATATTTTTTAAGGCCTTCAATATGTATTCTGTTAGTTTCCATATTAAGGTGAGCAAGTTCTAATGCTTTTGCCAGCCCAATAATACCATAAATATTTTCGGTTCCTCCACGCATATTTCTTTCCTGCCCGCCACCGGTAAAAAGAGGATGTATTTTGGTCTGATGATTTATGTAAATAAAACCCACTCCTTTGGGGCCATGAAACTTATGGGCACCGCATGCCAGGAAGTTTATTTTTAATTTTTGCAGATCTACGGGAAAATGCCCGATGGTTTGCACAGTATCGCATTGAAAAAGGGCATTGTTTTCGGCACATAGATTTCCCACTTTTTCAATATCAAGGATATTGCCTATTTCATTATTGGCATGCATCAGACAAACCATTGAATTTGGGTTTTGCTTTAATAAGGTTTCAAGGTGGTTTAGGTCAATGTGGGCATCGCTTAGCAGTTGAACAAAATGAAGCTTAATCTTACCCGCTTTGGCAAGCTCTTCGGCCGTATGTAAAACCGCATGGTGTTCAATGCGAGAAAGGATTATATTTTTAATTCCTAAATCTTCCACCGCTTTCCGAATGGCCATGTTATCGGCCTCGGTACCTCCGCTGGTAAAGAAAATTTCTCCAGGTGAACAGTTAAAATAGTGAGCTACTTTTTTGCGCGCATCTTCTATCAAAGTTCTGGCTTTTCGTCCATGTGCATGCGCTGATGAAGGATTGCCAAAGTCTTCTTCCATCACCAGAGTCATTAACTCAATTACCTCCTTATAAATGGGAGTAGTAGCCGCATTGTCAAAGTAAACCTTCAATTATTTTTGTTTTAAAGTATGATAGCCAATTAATTTATAAACCAATTTCGCCATGGTATATTCTGATAAGATATTATTTTTTACCGGAGCAATTTCAACCACATCAAATCCAACCACATTTCTTTTGGCAAAAACCAATTTTAAAAACTCAAGTGTTTCATTCCAAAATAGTCCATTGGGTTCAGCAGTGCCTACTGCCGGAACGATGCCCGGATCAAATCCATCAGCGTCAATACTGATGTAAACATTTTTCCCAAGCGTTTTCAACGCATCTTGTGCCCACCTGGAATTCCGGCGTATTTGGTGCGCATAAAATGTATGAATATCCGGGCTTCGTTTTATCAGATCCGATTCTTCTTTACACTGTGCACGAATTCCGATTTGAGTAATGGGAACGCCTGAATCATGAATACGAGCCATAACCGAGGCGTGTGAGAAAGGGTTTCCATGATATTCGGATCGTAAATCGCTGTGTGCATCCAATTGCAGAACATGTACATCCGGCACAAATTGTTTTACCGCACGGAGGGTTCCATAAGTAATGGTATGCTCAGCACCTAATGTAACCGGAAATTTCCGATCGCTAAGTAAACGCGTGGTTTTCTTTTCAATGTGCTTAATGGCTTTTAAATCTACCAATCCCTCAAAATTCATGGGTTCAAGGGTGCAAATTCCTCCTTTTTTATAGCTTTCCTGATCCAATTCTTCATCGTAGAGTTCAACATAATGAGAGGCCTTGATAATGGCTTCCGGACCTTTACAGGAGCCTGCTAAATAGGAAGAAGTGTATTCGTACGGGGCTGATTGAATCACATATTTTGACAATTCATAAGAACAAAATTCACTTTCTTCAATTGCCAGAAAATTCTTTTTATAATTCAGGTGTTTCATATAGGAGATTACAAGATTACAAATAACAGATTACAAATTACAGATTAAAATTACCGATTACTAATTACCGATTACTAATTACCGATTACTAATTACCGATTAC
>CAYHCF010000054.1:0-4633 GCA_964355075.1 uncultured Chitinophaga sp. | reverse complement strand
AATTACCGATTACTAATTACCGATTACTAATTACCGATTACTAATTACCGATTACCAGTTACCGATTACCAGTTACCAATTATCGATTACAAGATTAAAAAATCTGAGCAGGAATTTTGAACTCATGATCAATGTCGGTTAAAACCAGTGGAAGACCTTTAGTTACGCATACTGTATGTTCAAACTGGGCGGATAATTTCCCATCGATTGTTCTGGCGGTCCATCCATCTTTTTTGTCAATTTTACTTCTGGCCTTTCCGGCATTTATCATCGGTTCAATTGTAAAAATCATTCCTGGGGCGAGCTTCGGGCCACTATTTTTATCAGCCACATGGCTCACTTCGGGTTCCTCATGAAATTTTAATCCAACTCCATGTCCGCAAAATTCATATACCACACTAAAGCCATTTGACCTGGCATATTTATCTATTTCAAACCCGATATTTCCTAAATAATTGCCGGAAAAACTTTGCTGGATACCTATGGAAAGACATTCTTTGGTAACACGGATCAATTTTTTTGCATGCTCCGTAATTTCGCCAATGGTGAACATGGTAGAAGTATCTCCGAAATAACCGTTAAATATGGTGGTAATATCAATGTTCACAATATCACCGTCACGGAGTTCATATTTTCCGGGAATTCCATGGCAGATCACATCATTCACCGAAATGCAGCTCTCCTTGGGGAAATCGTAATAACCCAATGTAGCAGGAATCGCATGCTGATCCCGAATGTATTCTGCACAGATTCGATTCAAAAAATCGGTACTGACTCCGGCTTTAACGTAAGGGGCAACAACTTTTAGGGTTTGAGCTGCTATTATACTGCTTTTCTTTATCCCTTCAATCTGTTCGGGAGATTTAATGATGATATTATATTTTGGGTTACTCAATGCCTATTGAATTTGAAATAGGGGGCAAAGGTAGCTTTTTTTCTTTATCTGCTTTGCCACGGATATTAAAAATATTTTCAATAAGAAAGCGATTTTTCGAAATATTATGTTTAACATTGTTTTTCAATTCACCCTTTAATTCACTACTATGAAAAGTAAAATTTACTCTTTGGCCATTATTGCGTTTTGTGTTTTTAATTTACAGCAAGTAAATGCACAGGTTGATGCTGTTCAATTATTGAGGGCAGGCAAGGACGATGGCAACAAATTAATGAACGCTTATCTGGGGCCCTTATTTGATGGCTTTGGGGCATCCTTAAACAATGGCTGGTATAATACCGCTAAACCGCATGGAATTGCCGGTTTTGATGTGAGTTTTACTTACTCGCTACCATCGGTTTCCGCTGCCCAAAAAACTTTTGACGCCAATAGCCTTAATCTTAACTCGGATCCTAAATTACCCAGGATGGTTTTGCTGGGTTCAAATGGATCGTCGGTTTCAACACTATTTGGTAGCAGCACAGATTCCACTCAGGTAAGAATCATTCAACGCCTAAATCAATCGGATCCATTATCCGATTCAATCATAACAAGTTTCAAATTTCCTCCGGGCCTGGGTACCAATTTTGGTATTGGATTGCCTACACTTCAGGCAGCAATAGGAGTGGGATTCGGAACTGAAGTTATGCTTAGAATAACTCCAAAACTTACTGCCGGCGATTTTAAAGCTGGAATGTTTGGTTTTGGTATTAAACACGGTGTATCGCAATGGATATGGAAAGATAAAAAGGACAAACCGCCCGTTGATATTTCAGCTATTTTTGGTTATACCAGTTTGTTTGCTTCTTTAGCTTTTAATGATAGCTATTTAAAGCCGGATAGTGCTTATCCTTTTTATGGAGCTTTGCCTGATAATGATTACAAAGAATCTCAAAAAATGAGTTTTACGGGTAGTGGATTTATGATAGGTGCCGTTGTATCTAAGAAATTATCCCTACTTACTGTTTATTTAGGGGGTAATTATAATACCTCTAAAATTAACTTAAAAATGGAAGGACAATATCCGGTTTCTTTCATCGAAACGAATATTGGACCTAATCTGGGTAAGAAAATGATTATAAACATAAGCGATCCTATTAATATTGAGAGCAAACTGAACTATATGCGGTTTACAGCCGGAGTAAGAATAAAATTAGCAATTCTTACCATTAATTGTGAATATAATTTAGCCAAGGTGAGTACGATAAACTTTGGACTTGGAATTAACCTACAATCCGTTTATCCGTTTAAACTGTAAGGTATAAATGAAAAAAAAACGCCGTCCCGTTTAAATTCGAGACGGCGTTTTTTTTATTAAAAAGTTATAGCGTTGTCAGAATCTCTCTGATTTCTTCAATCGAAAGGTCAACTTGCTTTTGCAATTCGATAATAATGCCTGGAATTTGATCGAGATTGCTTTCTTCCTGAGCATATTTTTCAAGGCTTCTTGTTAGGTTAAATAAGGTATTCGCACCTAACATTTGAATAGGAGCTTTCATTTTATGCGCAAGATGACCGATACCCTCATAGTTTTTTTGGACCAGTAAATCATTGTATAAACCGGCTTCAAGCGCTGTTGTATTAATGTATAGCTCAAGCATTTCTTTTACAAAAGCCTTGTCACCTCCCGAAATTTCATTCAAATAACTTAAGTCGATAATGTTAGCCATAAAATTAATATTTATTTGGGTACAACTTTACTAAAAAAAAATGTTTATTGCATGCTCCAATTGAAAATTTTATGCACCAGGGGGTTTGTAATTTAAGTATTATACCTGTAAGGGCTGAACCAAGCAGCAAAAGTGAGTTGGTTTCACAACTGTTATTTGGAGAAACTTATCACTTTCTTGAACAAGAAGGAGATTGGATAAAAATTGAAACCTATAGTGAAAATTATTCAGGCTGGCTGAGTCTGGGCCAATTTTGCGAATGGTCGGATCGCCCAATTCAATTGAATACTTTGAACCGATTTCCGTATACTATCGCAACTCATATAGAAAATAAAAAGGAATATTATCTTTTACCGGGCAGCATCCTGCATAAATTTGAGGCAGTTGATTCCGGAGCCTGTTTTTATATTAACCAGAATAAGTTTTTTGCGCCCATTGGATCAAAAGATATCACCATACTTTCTGTACCTGAAATTGAAAATTATGCAATTCAATTTTTGAACAGCCCGTATATGTGGGGAGGAAAAAGCATGTGGGGCATTGATTGTTCCGGATTTACTCAATTGTTATACAAGTTAATGGGGATCCAACTTCCCCGAGATGCCTGGCAACAAGCAGAGGGGGGTGAATTACTGACCTTTATTAACGAAGCAAAATTGGGAGATCTGGCATTTTTCGAGAATGAGGACGGAAAAATTACACATGTTGGGTTCATGTTGGGTCCGGGCGATATTTTGCATGCATCCGGTAAGGTAAGAAGAGACATTTTAGATAGTTACGGAATTTACAATTCTACCCTATGCAAGCATACCCATAAACTAAGACTCATGAAACGATTTTTGGGATAATCAATAATTGCCTACATTTGCAACAGAATTAAGATTTACGATTTGCGATTTTACGATTTACGAATTTAAGATTTACGATTTGCGATTTTACGAATTACGATTTACGATTTACAATTTATTAATTTTCAATTTTCAATTAATTAACCATGTCATTACAAAAAGGCGACAAAGCCCCCTCATTCAAATTATTTGATACCGATAAAAAAGAAGTATCCCTCTCAGATTTCGCAGGTAAAAACCTGATTGTACACTTCTTTCCTGCCGCTTTTACCGGTGTTTGTACCACTCAATTATGCACAGTGCGTGATGCTATCAGTATGTATCACAACGATCAGTGTGATGTAGTAGCCATTTCGGTTGATGGCGTATTCACCTTAGCAAAATTCAAGGAATTACAGAACCTAAACTTTACCTTACTCTCCGATTTTAATAAAGAAGCGATCGCCAGTTTTGGTGTAACCTTAGAAAACTTTGCCTGTGGAATGAAAAACGTAAGCAAAAGAGCCGTATTTTTAATTGACGGAAATGGAATAATCCAGTATGCTGAGGTCACTCCAACACCGGGTGATATGCCTGATTTTGTTGCATTAAATGCAGCATTGGCCAGTCTGGGTACTGAAGCTGGTAATCGGTAGAATAAAGGTAATCAGTAATCGGTTGAAGAAGGTAGTCAGTATAAGGGTTATCGGTAACCAGTTTAAGAAAGGTAATCAGGTAATTTGTTACTACCGAATACCAATTACCAATTACCAATTACCTCGTGACCTTCGTGCTTTCTTTGTGGGCTTTGTGTTAAAATAGCAATCCCCTTTAACCACAAAGATCACAAAGGAAAACCACAACGTTCACAAAGGAAAATAGTTGAAATGCTCATTACAGATTACACATTGAAAATTAATATTCACCAATGCATGGATATGGAACGCTGATGACGCTGATTTTTAACCGCTGATAATCACTGATTTAATCCGTTTCAATCCGCGTTGATTTATCATCCGTGTGATCCGCGTTCCATAATCATTCAAACTGATTTGGATTACTTATGACCAATTACCAATTACCGAATACCAATTACCGATTACCAATTACCGATTACCAATTACCGATTACCAATTACCGATTACCAATTACCAATTACCGATTACCAATTACCGATTACCAATTACCAATTACCGATTACC
>CAYHCF010000053.1:0-12631 GCA_964355075.1 uncultured Chitinophaga sp. | reverse complement strand
TATTGAATTACTATTGAATTACCATTGAATTACCATTGAATTACCATTGAATTACTATTGAATTACTATTGAATTACCATTGAATTACCATTGAATTACCATTGAATTACCATTGAATTACCACTGAGTTACTATTGAATTACCATTGAATTACCACTGAATTACCATTGAATTACCATTGAATTACCATTGAATTACCACTGAATTACCATTGAATTACTATTGAGTTACCATTGAATTACCATTGAGTTACCATTGAATTACAGTTGATTTAATATTACCCTATTAACTGGCAAGGCAAATTTATTATTGAGATGAATCCGGCAAATTATTAATCTAAATAAAGAAATTATGAAAAAACACATTACATCAATCTGTCTTCTGACATTGCTTTTCTTTTTTGGGGATCAAACCTATGCGCAATTAAATTATATGCCCGGGGGTTTCACCACGGCTATTGGAACTTACACCAGCCTTGGAAGCAGTGGGAGTGCAATTACTGTTTCCAATAATGATGACGCTTTTTCGGCACCGCTCCCGATTGGTTTCACCTTCAACTTCAATGGGGCTCCCAACGATTCCTTTATCTTCTCTACCAACGGTTTCATCAAACTGGGTAAAGACACGCCTTCCAGGCATTTTCTGTTTACTTCACATGCCCAACCTCCGGCAAATGGCCCATTTACCGCAGCAACCTCTCCAACTCCTACCAGCAGAGATACCAATCTGTTGTTTGCTTTTGGCCAGGATCTGTACAATGGCACACTGGCCTCCGTATTTCGTTATCAAACAACAGGATCTCCGGGCTCTCAGATTTGCACCATTGAGTGGAAAAACGTGAAAGACAAAACCCAGGCTTCTGTGGCCGGTTTATGGGATACCATAAATTTCCAAATCAAACTATATGAAACCACGAATGTAATAGAGTATATTTATGGTAAATGGACCAGCACAGTTAGCGTATCTGCTGCCAGATTCTCAGCCGTTGGCATTGTTGGGAACAATATGGTAACCGCCAACCAGAATATGCATTTAGTTAAAGGCTCAACGGTGGGTTGGTCGGGAGCTGTTGCAAATACCGGTTTTTATTTAAACAACGCTGTTAATTATCGAAATCCTACCAGCACGCCTGCCGGCCCGGCTCCTGAAATTGGAAGAACCTACACCTTCACTCCGCTCACCATGAATGATGCTGCGGTTAGAGCGGTATATTCCCAGGGAAGAATTGCTATGCCTTATTATCAACCGGATAGCATTCGGGCAAATATTTTAAATTCAGGCGTTAACGCACTTACTACTTTGGTTGTAACCTTAACTATTTCGGGTGCCAATACCTATACTACAACCGCAACCATTCCATCTCTGGCCGCTAATGCCAATACCAATGTGTCGTTTGCTCCCTTTTATCCAAGCAATTTGGGCAATAGCCTGGTAACCGTTTCGGTTCCAACGGATGACAATAATGCCAACAATAATAAATTATACGGCATGTCGGTTAGCAATACCCGCAATGCCTATACCGATACTTTAGTGCTTGCCAGTGGCGGAAACGGAACTACCATTCCCCAGTTTTGGGGTGCAAAATATTTTGTGAGTGGAACCGGTCTGGTGAGCCAGGTACGTTCTCCCTTGGCAGCCAACTCTGATGCGGTTGGTGATACCGTTTGCGGACTTGTGATGGATTCTTTAGGGAAAATTCTGGCACGGTCTCCGGCTTATATTGTACAAACCAGCGACCTTGGCACTACACTTCTTTTCAACATGACCCTCCCGGCGGTAGTTACCAATCAATCGGTAATTGTTGGAATAGCCGGTGGGCAAACCATAAACTCTCTGAATTATTTTTTAGGTACCTCCCAAACGGAGGTACCCCTCCGACCTAATACTGCCTTTTACTTTATGTCTCAAACTGCTGTTGGAGGCATATCCGGTGCTAATGTGGGTATAACTTATGCGTCTCCTCTTGCCTGGACCACCACCAGATTGATGATGGAATGTACCGTTGAGCCATTGCCTCCAATTGATGTAGGCGTTTCGGCCTCCGGACCCATCGCAGAAGTTATTATTCCTATTAATACCAATATACCTTTGCGGGCTGTTGTAAAAAATTATGGAAGTCAGTTCCGCCCAAATGGAATTCAGGTAAGATACAGGGTAAACGGGGGTGCCGTAATTGGACCTGTTTCAACTACCTCAGGCATTGCTGTAGGCGACACAACATCAGTATTGTTTAGTGGAGCCAATGTGTTGAATGTTAGCAGTGCAGGAACTTATACGGTAAAAATTTACACCAGTTTGGCAGGAGATGGAATTATAGGTAACGATACGTTAACGGTATTATATGTTGCAGCACCCATCAATAACCTGCCCTATAGAATAGCGAACAATATTTTAGGCAGCTGGACAACCAAAGGAAATCTTCCGGCACTCTGGAAACAAAAAGTCGCTGTACAATCGAATGGGCTTTCAAACGCAAATGTTTTGTGGGCTGATAATATCACCGCCCTAACTAACCAGAAGGAAGCATTGGTATTATCGCCTCCATTAAGCTTAATTGGAAGTACAAATCCGGTTCTTCATTTCAATGTGGCTCATGCTCCAAATACGATGACGGGCTTGGATGATACCTTACAGGTTTTATTGAGTACCGATGGCGGTTTAAATTTTACACCCTTATACACTAAATCAAGTCAATTTTCGTCTCCAACTCTGGGAACGGATACACCAACAACCACCTCCTATACCCCGGCATATAATATAGATTGGCGCCATGAAAGTGTGAATCTTGGAGCCTTTGCCGGAAGACCATATGTTGTGATAGCCTTTCGCGATCAGCCTGTATCCGGCAATGGAATTTATATTGGAAATGTTTCCATTACAAATGCCACCAATAATAGTTTTCAAAGCATAAGTTCCACCGGCACCTATTCCAGTGGCATTGTATCTGTCAACTTTAGTTCAATCGGAAATACAAACGGAGAGCTTGCTTTTAGCCGGTATAGTTCAGCCCCATATTCTTCGGCATCACCGGTATTTGCTACCAACACCGTTGCAAACACCAATAATTACAGCATTTTTACACCCAATAATGTTAGTCTGACGCATTGGTACTCAATCGCCTATTCGGGAATTGGCACGGGAAATTATGCCCCATCGGTTCAATATAGCATTACCGTCGACATTGCATCCGTACCCGGCATATTTTCAAAAGACAGTCTTTATATCCTTAGGCGTTCTGATTTTAATGCCTCGTGGGTTCCCATAACTACCAGTGTATCAGGAAATACCCTTTATACAGGCTTTCTCACCGGATTTTCCGATTTCACAATAGGTAGTGTTTCTTCCGTAAATTCCTTACCGGTTAAATGGTTCTCGTTCACCGCCAAAAAAATAGATGTTTACTACAATCAATTGGATTGGGTTACAGCATCGGAGGTGAATAATAACTATTTTGTGGTTGAACGTTCCGTTGATTCAGAGAAATTTGAAGAAGCTGGAAAGCTAAAGGCGGAAAGCAATAGCTCGCAAAAACAATTCTATTCGTTTAGGGATAAACTTCCGCTGGCTTTTGAACATACCCTTTACTACCGAATTAAACAGGTAGATCTGGACGGCAAGTTTAGCTATAGTAATGTGATAAGTCTATCGGCTGATCCTGTTAAACCGGGGGCGGATATTAAAGTAAGCAACCCGTTTGAAAGGGTTCCATCGTTATGGATTGACAATAACTCCACTCCGGGCAGCCTTCAAATACAAGTAAGTGATTTGAGCGGAAAAATGGTTCTTGAAAAAGTACTGCCTTTTGCTACCGGTAAAACCGTTCTTCAGTTAGAAGAAATGGAAGGCTTGATTCCGGGCTTGTATTTTCTTCAAGTTTATACGAATGGACTGTTAAATGGAAATCATAAGATTATCAAAATCCGTTAAGCAAAGATTGCTTATCATAAAACTTAACCCGCTCTCGCAGATTTAGGAAGACTTGTATTTCGTAGCTATAGCGTAGGTATATTATTGCAGATTTTTTGGCTTTCTAAAACCGTACAAACTTTTTAAAGCGGTAAGTTCCGCTTGCGTTGTAAATCATTACAATATAAGTTCCCTGACGAAAATCAATGATTTCGGGCAAATCAAAAATAAAGGGATCATTAAATTGTGATCTCGGAGGCAGGGTTCTTTGGATCAGTACTTTTCCAAAATAGTCAATAATAAAAAAATTGGCCTGTATACCTGTGTTTTGAACAAAAGTTACCCTCAATACATCGTTTTGGGATACAAAAGTTGGGTATATATCAAATTCAAAACCACTACAAGGACCTTCTGACCAGGTAAGATTACCTGCACGGTATCTGGCCACGCAATCGTTCCGGTAAGTATTCTGATCGCAACCACAAACCGGTACAAAATCAATTGGGCAAGGGGCAGTTGGGTTGACGCCCAGCAGGTCAATACATTGAGCGTATGTTTTTTGCTGAAACCCACACAAGTTCAAACAAAAAAAAACGAAAAAATAAAAAATAATTTGATTCATTATTCGGATTCATTTATTGGCCAGGAGAAGAAAAATTGGGTTCCTACGCCCATTTCCGATTCTATCCATACTTTTCCTCCTTTTTCTTCAACCATTTTCTTCACGATGGCCAAACCAACCCCGGTACTTTCAAAAGAATCACGTGATTGCAGGGTTTGAAAAATTACAAAAACTTTTTCATGAAACTCTTTTTCAATTCCGGGCCCGTTATCTGCAACACAAAACTCATAAAAATGATCATGAATCTTATAGCTAATTTGTATTACAGGATTAGCATTGTTATTATACTTTATTGCGTTACTGATATAATTAGCAAATATTTGTTCAATAACAATTTTCTCACCGACCATTTCCGGCAGATCGTCCTGAATTTCAAACCTGAATTTCTCCTCAGGGCTCATGTGGCTAATCAAATCCTCAATCACTTCTTTTAAATGATAGGTACTTACTTCGTGCTTGATTCTTCCCGCACGGGAATATTGCAGGATACCATCAATCAGGCCTTCCATACGTTTTATCCGCTTCCGCATCAAGGTTAGATTCGTTTGCGTATCCGTAGAAATATCGTCTCCTAAATCCTCTTCAATCCACAAACTCAGGTTCTCGATACCCCGCAAGGGTGCCTTTAAATCGTGTGATACCACATAGGCAAACTGATCAAGTTCCCGGTTCTTCTTCTCCAGAATCTCGGTATAAATCTCCAGTTGTCTTTTGGCGTATTTTTCTACAGTAATATCCTGCAAAATTCCTCTTATAGATGTTACAATTCCATTTTCAATAAGCGGAACCCCTTTGGTTCTCACATCAATTACATTATTTTTTTTAGTAATGATTTGCGCTTCGAGTTCAAACGGAATTCTTTTTTCTAAAGCCTCAAAATAAGCTTGCTGAATATCTTTGCGCGTTTCGGGCGTGTACATTGAATAGTATTCCTCCAGGGTTGGATTCATCTCCGTATCGAACTCGCAAATATGAAACAATTCTTTCGACCATTTTATTGTTTTGGAGCTTAGCTCCAATTCCCATCCGCCAACTTTAGCAATATGCTGCGCTTCTTCCAGATCATTTTGCTGTTTTAATATTTTTTGCTCGGTTTCTTTACGAATGGTAATGTCTATCCCAAAACCAATAATATTATTTATATTTCCATGTTCGTCTATCACGGGATAAAACCTTCTCAGCATCCAGAAGCACGTTCCATCGGGTTTTATAAGTTCCTCTTCAAATTCATATTGTTTTCTTTCTTTGGCAACCTGTTCAAATATTTTGCGCCTGTTATCCGCAATGGAGATCGGCCGGTTGAAATGCGCACAATATTCATAATCATTATGACCAATCATCCAGGCTCTTTTTTCGGGATCTCTAATAGCTATTTCATTAACAAATAAGTATCGGTGGTCTTTATCGAACACCACTACATCGGAAGGAATTTTGTTCAAAACCCTTTCATAGAATTCCTTTACTTTTCGGTTTGCCTCTTCGGCTTTTAGTAGTTCAGAAATATCGGTAATTACGCAAATGATATACTCCTTTTCATAATTTTCGAAAACAGATTTTTTTACGAGCAGGGTCTGATTTTCTTTGTCTTTATTAATAAAGTTTACCTCCCGATTGGTTTCTCCTTTTGCGATAAATTGTTTTTCATCCAGTTCAATAAACCGTTCAGCCTCGGTTAAAGGTAAAAAGTCAAGATCTGTTTTACCTAATATCTCATTTTTTGGAATGTTCGTTAACGCCGAATAGGCATTATTTACCAATACCCATTTGTGCTGGCGATTTTTGACAAATACCGGACTTGGTATGGCATCAATAATTTCATTTAAAAAATTTCGCGAATTTTCAATTTCAAATTGTGCGTTTTTGAGAGAAGTAATGTCTCTTGCAATCGCTTGAATTCCTTTCGTTTGATCCTGATTTTGGATCAGCTGAACATTTTGCCCTATCCAGGCTGTTTTACCGCTTTTTGTTTTAATCGGAAATTCATAGTACGTGACTTTTTTCCCTGAAAGAGATTGCTTTCTATAGAACTTTTCAACCCGACTTCTCTGATCGGGTTCGACCAGATCAAGATAATTCATTTGTAAGAGTTCTGCTGTAGAAAAACCTGTTATGGGAGTGGCAATATCATTTACATAGGTAAAATTTCCTTTGTAGTCGGTATAGTAAAAAATATCCGTTGCCGATTCAATAAGCAGACGGAATTTCTCCTCATTTTCTTTTATTTTTAATTCAGAATAATGGCGTTCAAATGCTGAACCGATATTATTTGCAAAATTGCGCAGGATCTGTTCTTCAGTTTTTGTCCAAACAAGACCTTTTGAACAATCATCAAATGAAATAAATCCCCAGAATTTATCAAGGATAAATATAGGCACAGCCATAATGGAATTGATATTGCTGCTCAACAATATTTTTTGTTCCTCTTCCGGAAAATCTTTTACAAACCCTTTTAATATTCTGTTTAAACCAAACTCCTTTTGCCATCTTTCCAATCCAAGGGAGCTAAAATCCAGACCCGCCATATTTGGATTGTTTACAATGCTAACGTTGTCAACTTTCTTCCACTCAAAACGCTCATCAAAAAAGAGGCTTCCCTTAGCCGATGTTTCCGCTCTGTTTTCAAAAACCTGAACCTGATCTATATCAAGGGCCTTTCCAACAATTTGAATGGCCTCACCAATAGCCAAATTAAAATTTTTATTGGATAACAGTTCAGCAGCAGCAGCATTTAAAGCTTGTAATAAGCGTTCATTGTCCTTAAATTTCTTTTCATACAGTTTTCTTTCCGTAATGTCGGCCTCTATGGCAATAAATCCCTTGTGCTGGTCTTTATCCAGCATGGGAGTGATGGAGAGAGAAATCCAGTAACCCCGGCCCGATTTGCTGTAATTGTAAATTTCTCCATTATAAGGGATTTTACTTTTTAAGGCCTTCGAAATTTCTTTTATTGTTTCAGGACTTGAATCTTTTCCCTGCAAGAGTGTGCCCGGTTTTTTCCCTAAAATGTCTTCAACCGAATACTCTGTAATTCTTTCAAATCCTTCGTTTGCCCATATAGCTAAACCATCATAATCGGTAATGATAACCGCATTTTGTGTTTTTTGTGCAACCAGTGCAAGGGTATTAATTTCTTCTTCAATTTTCTTCCTTGACGTAATATCAAACCGAATAGAAAGGTATTGATAAGCCTTTCCATTTTCGTTCAGAAAAGGAATCACGGTAGAATCCACCCAATACAGGTTCCTGGCTTTATCCAGGTTACAAATTTCAGCTTTCCATATTTCGCCCTTGCTGATACAGGTCCACATGTTCTTCCAGAAGGATTTAGGGTGATGACCTGAATTGAGAATGTTGTGGTTTCTACCCACTAATTCATTCAGCTTGTATTTAGAGATCTGGCAAAAATTTTCGTTTGCATATATTATATCACCTTTTGCATTTGCCAATGAAACAATTGCTGCCGAGTTAATGGCATTTTTAAAATTGTTTAATTCTTTAAATGATTCTGTGGCGCTGAGTTCGAGTATTCTTTCTAATTTGTTATAATCATCCTGAAATTGTTTATAGCTGTCATTAACGAGATTAACAAAACCCTGAAATTCCCCTAACACGGGAGATTCCTCTCCATAAAGTTTTTTAAGCTGGCGTTTTAATAACCTGTGCATATTCTATTCGTTTAAAAGGACTACTTTATAATCGAACATTTATCAGGATGCGGGAATTTAATTTTACCGTCATTTTGTATTATTTTTCGTTAAAAGTGGTAATGGTCATGGTTTGATTGTGCAATTCACATTTAGCCTCGAAGCTAAATGGAGAAATTTCGCCATATGAATAAAATCCACATAAAATCGTGTCATTTCCCAAAACTTCTCTAACACCTTCAACTTCCTCTTCAATTATTTGTTTCAGGACTAACTTTCTACCCACACAACTGATGAGCAGTGCCAGTTGAGGATTCTCATTCTCGTTGATTCTCATTGTTTTTTTTGCTGCTCCCACGGCTCCTTCTATTAAGTTGTCAAAATTGGCTTTCATTAACCGCACATAAGCCCCTTCCGGGATATTCCCGGCAAATGTCAAAGATTGATTGGATTCATCAACGGCTAATATGGTTCTTACAACTGGCTCACTGTCTTTTTCTATTCTCAGGTTTAATGGAAAAAACAAACCCGAGGCGGGCAAGTCTTTTGCTTTCTCTCCCAGAAATTCTTTATATAATTCGAGAGCCGGTTTTCCATCCAGTTCAAATAATATATTATTTATGGATTTGGTAACGAGTCGTTCTACTCCAAAACTATCCCACCCACCCAAACTACCATATGAAATGTTTAAATGTTTGCCATAAAATCCGACTGCAGAAACCAAATTATTTTGAGGCTTTCCTGTTTCGTCTAAAACAAATGTTTCCTTAAATAAGTCTCCATCACCCGCCAAACCTCCAGTTATGCTTACTCCCGGGGGTATTGCTTCCCGAAGGCCTTTAACCAGCTGTGATCCGTTAATATTCAAACCTTCGCTTATTACCAAAACATGCTGCAGGTCAGGAACCGGCATTTTTTCAACAAGCCTTTTTCCAATATCATAACTATCATCAACCTTATTTACAGGTGCACAATAATAGGCCACCCGGGTATGATTAAACTGAACACAAGTTGCAATAATGGTATGATCAAATACATTGGTTTCACATATTTCGCCTGCGGTAGTTCCTCCAAATAAAATCGCCTTTGGAAACTTGTTTTTCAGCTCAGTAAGCGCTGTACGGTCTTTAATTAATTGGGTTGATCCAAAAACCAGAATCAAATCAGGGTTATAATTTTCAGGCTCATCAGAAATCTTCTGCCAATTTTTTTCCGGGGTATATTTCAACTGAAATATTTTCATTACAAAAAAGTTAAGGCAGCAAGATAATAGATTATTTTCAATCTTATTTATTCATTTATTAATTTTTGCTTATATTGAAACCCAGACATGGCAAGCAAACTAATTTATATTATCAGGCACGGTGAGACGGAATATAATCGCCTCGGCATCGTTCAGGGAAGCGGGGTTGATATGCCCCTTAATGAAAGAGGAAGGCAACAGGCTGAAAATTTTTATTCGTTTTATAAAGGCATACGTTTTAAAAAAATTTATACCTCTGCTTTAATTAGAACCCAACAATCTGTTTTACCATTTATTCAGGCCGGTTTTAAGTATTCAACCCATGCCGAATTAAACGAAATTGGTTGGGGTGTTTTTGAGGGCAAACCCCAAACGGATGAAGAACGTGCTATTTATTGGGAGGTTGTAAATTCATGGAAGAGCGGATCTTATACCTCAAAAATTAAGGACGGAGAATCCGCCATTGAACTACAAAGCAGGCAAAAACTATTTATCCATAATATGCTGAAGCAATTCAACGAGGATTGTATATTAATTTGTATGCATGGCCGCGCCATGAAAAGCTTATTATGCACTTTACTGGATATGCCTTTAAGTGAAATGGAAAAATTCGAACACCGTAATTTGTGTTTGTATCTTGTTGAATATGATGGCGAAAAATGTCGCCTGTTAAAGCAAAACGATACGCTGCATAACGGGCAGGATTTGTAGCTTTCGATTTGCTGATGAGATAATCCGGAAGTTTAGTCCCCTTCGTTTCTTTGTTCCTTTGTAGCCTCTTTTTTGCTACTAAGAAACTAAGAAACAAATTTTGATTCTACTTCATCCAAACTTTAAAATTCTGAACCTGATCTCCAAGCTCAACTTTTAATAAGTAAAATCCTTGTGCAACATTTGCCTGAACCGGAATGGTGTTCAATCCTTCTCCGGTATTTTCGGTAACCGACCAAAGCTGTTGGCCATTCAAATCAAATAATTGCAATGAAACTTTTTGGGTTGCAATTGAATTAATTTGTAAAAGCGAATGCTCCTTATCATAAACTAATTTGATGTTTTCATGAGATGTATTATTAAACTCAACCGCTTTTATTTCACTCAAAGTACTGCTTCCATCAAAATCGGTTTGGCGCAGGCGGTAATAAAGTTTATCCGCTAGGTTTGAAGAATTGGCTGCTTTCGCAAAAGGATCTTCATCCCGGTATTGATAATGAAGTAATTTACTACTATTACCTGCACCTTTAACATTCCCAATACCTTCAAAGTTTTCCAAATCCTGGCTGCGTTCTATAGTAAAATAATTATTGTTAAGTTCTGATGCTGTACTCCAACGGCAATCCACTTTTTGGATTTCGTTTTCTTTAAGTGGAGTGGCGTCGAAGGATATAAGTTTTATTGGTAATGCTCCTCCGAAAGTAATACTGGCAATCATTGCATCTGTGCCCCCTCCATATGTTGATTGATATGATCCACTTGTGGCTATTCCAGATAAAGAAGTTGTTATCCCTGTTAAATAAATATTCCCTTCCAAATTGCATGCACATTTGTTTCCTTTATCTGATCCACTTCCGCCATAATATGTACTCCAAATCCTTCCTCCTGCTGAATTAAATTTAGTTAAATATGCATCATTACCTCCTGCATTTGTCATTTGAAATGCACCAACTGATGAAATTCCTGAAGTAGTTGTTGTATAGCCTGTAATTAATATATTTCCTGTACTGTCGAGACATATTCCGGCACCGCTGTCGAAATTATTCCCACCATAATAAGTTCCCCATTGCCTTACTCCAGAAGAATTAAATTTAGCAACAAAAGCATCAGCTCCTCCACCATTGGAAGGTTGAAAAGTTCCTGAACTTGATATTCCTGAGGTTGAATATGTCACACCTGTAATGATGCAATTACCACCGGAATCAACAACAATATCATATCCATAATCATCTCCACCACCTCCATAATAGGTTCCCCATTGCCTTACTCCAGAAGAATTGAATTTTACCAGGAATCCATCTGTATATCCGGCATTAGAAAATTGATGCGATCCGGTTGTTGATATTGAATTTACTGAAATAGTGTTTCCCGTTACAAAGATATTTCCTGTATTATCAATTGCAAGACCGAATAAATAATCTTCTAAGGTTGATCCATAATACGTGCCCCACAATAAAGTAGTACCTAAAGAATTAATTTTAGCGATAAAACCATCTGACGTCAAACAAGCACCGCAAAGGGATAAGGTAGCTTGATGAGCACCTATGGTAGCAATTCCTGAAGATATTGCAGTAGATCCTACAATAATAACATTCCCCAAATAATCAACTTCAATTGATGCTGGAAATTCTCCAGCATAATAAGTACACCATTGACGAATTCCAGAAGCATTTAAATTTAAAATAAATGAATTTCCACCAGATGTAAGGTATGCTCCAGTTGTTGCCAAACCCAAAGATCCTGTTATTCCAACAACAAAAATTTCAGAATTTGTACTTATATCTACATCCATCCCTTTATCAATACTGGTTCCTCCATAATAAGTCGCCCATTGACGGATACCCGAAGGATTGAATTTGACAATATAAGCGTCATATGAACTACCCCCAAAAATAGACTGATAAGAACCCGAGGTCGCAATAGCCGAAGAGGAAGATGTATATCCAATTACAACTATATTCCCAATTGAATCAGAAGCTATCCCATTACCATAATCTGCACCACTACCGCCATAATAGGTTGCCCAAGGAGTTGGATCAATAACAAGTATAGCCTTTGGATCAAAATTCTTTGCCTTCAACCCAAAAGTACTTGTAGTCAATTTCACAAAATTGGCAGTAATATTTTGTTGGCTTCCATCCTCCCCAATTTGATAACTTAAAGGAATGCTCTCTTCAATATTGCCAAAAGCAGTTTCAATAATGATATTTCCTTCATTACTCAATGAAGTATTTGCACCTTCAAATTTGAGCTGAATATCATTCATATTTCCTCCGGGATGAATGATGAAATTGTATTTGAAAGCTCCTTTTTGTTTTTTGTCACCTGCCTGTCCGGTAGGCAGGTTTAACAAAAATTCAACATCAATGTTGGGGTAAATATTTTGGTACAGTACCTTTTGGTAATGGTGTACATTGGTAACCCCTGCCTGTTCAACCGGTACATCCGAAACATGGGTTCCGGTGGTATAATAATTTATATAATCTTTAGCGGGTTCAGAGGAAA
>CAYHCF010000052.1:12242-13216 GCA_964355075.1 uncultured Chitinophaga sp. | reverse complement strand
TCGATTATTTTAGAATTATTTTTTTGTTTCTTAGTTTCTTAGTAGCTTTATTTTTATAGCTACAAAGGAACGAAGAAACAAAGAGTTTGAATGCAAATTTATAGCTTTATATTCCTTATAAATTCAATTGGATTCATTTTGTTCAAATTTAATACAAAACTCATTCGGCTAAATGGATTCTCTAAACCATTAATTTTCCAGCTATCTTTTACATCCTGGCTGGCAATTACAGGTAAATAGATTGAGAATACATCTTTAACAATCGTGAGGTAAATACCACCATTATAGGTAAAATTCATGGCCGAAGGGTAATATTCATAAGTAGTTCCGGCAACGCCACTTACCCATGTATATCCCGAAGGAGATTGCCAGTAAACGACATCGCCGTATAATCCAATGTTTACCGGAATAGGAGCTGGGATAGTAATATTTAAGGCACTTAAGAATGAGTTGGTAGAACCCAGAGTGGCAAAATTTCGAAAACCTGCATCAGAATTTAAAATTTGCCTGCCATATATTTTTTGATTTATTGTATTGGGTGGGTTCAGCGGATTTACATTGGTTCCCGGACCCAGTTGTTCCGTTCTTCCAAACAAGGTTTCATCATACAGGTAATCATTTCTACCGGTTTTTGCGCCACTTTGCAAGAGAGCCCTGCCGGCAAGTGCTCCCTCAATGGAATAAGTGTTCGAGGTTTTTTCAAACGCAAATCCTCCAATAAATAAACGAAGATCTAAGGTCTTTTTCCCATCTTTATATAGAATGCCTTGCTTCATTTCAACCGCAATTTTATTCAAATTTGAGTTGTGTAATCCTTTTTGAAAATTAAACGTGAGGCTATTTGGATAAAGGGTATTTCTGTTGGTTAAATTGTATCTAAAATCCAAAATCCCATAATGATTTTTAATGAAATTATGTAAGTTGTGTAATCCTTTTTGAAAATTAAACGTGAGGCTATTTGGATAAAGGGTATT
>CAYHCF010000052.1:0-12142 GCA_964355075.1 uncultured Chitinophaga sp. | reverse complement strand
TTAAATTGTATCTAAAATCCAAAATCCCATAATGATTTTTAATGAAATTATGTAAATAACCATCACTAGTTTGATTTTCATTTACCATTACATACCGCAATTGAAATTCATTCTCAATGAAACTTCTTGGGTTATTTGGTTTCAATGTCACTCTGATAAAAGGAGCAAATTTTTCATAAGAAATATTTGTCTTTGTTCCCGGGTAAATGGGGTCAGCATGCGAGGAGTCGGCAAGAATATATGAGGGGCTTTCGTAATTGAAATAATAATCTTTATAAGCAAACCTTGCAGATTTAAACCCTACCTGAATATTTCTAATCCTGCCTGATGAATAGAAATTATGCCAATATTGTGCATATCCATTGATATCTTTTGTCTTAAAACTATAAACCGGCATTAGTATAAACTCGTTCTTTTTTTGCGGAAACAAACTATTGTAAAAAGCCATTCCCAACATGCTTTGGTTATAAATATTTATGGCATATACCGGCGAAAAAAACACTTGTGAGGCATCAGGGTCTTCCATATTGCCAAAGGCTTGGAACTTAAGCGGAACGCAGGTTTTACACAATCCCTTTAATTTGTAGGTATTATTTTGCCTGTATAAATCAAGAGATTTTTCTTCTCCATCAATCCGGTAAAGAATGTGATTTTTTGCCGGAATACCCGTAAAAGGAAATTTTGAGGATTCAATTTTATGTTTTCCGTTAAAACCATCCACCCAAAAGGTAACTTTTTGCGAATCATTTACGATGCGGGTTATACCTAAAGGGGCGGCAAGACTACCCTTATTTTTAACTTCAAAATACGAATCTTTTACCGCACAAAATTTATAATCCTGCTTTTTTGTTGAACCCAAAACATCATCAAAAAACCAACCCAGATTTTTTCCCGTAAAATTTTCTGCATGTTGTCTGAAATCATTGGGTAAAGGATGTTTAAATTTCCATTTTTCATAGTAAGATTTCATCATCCCGTCAAAAACCGAATCTCCCAAATAGGCTTGTAAATAGCCAAACGCCATAGGATTTTTGGCATAAATAATGGCACCGTAATTATTATCGGTATAAGCCATGGAATGCAGGTTTCCGGCTTGATCTAAGTTTCTTCTGCAGCTTGATCCAAAGCGCAAAGGGGTAAAACTAAAATTAGAAATTTTAAACAAAAATCCTTTATTCAGTTTTAGTTCTGCACTTACCGTGGCGCATTCCTTGTATTCACTCTTATTCCTTTCTTCATAATAAGAATCAAAACTTTCATCCATCCAGGGGAAGTCTCTTTCATTATTTGCCAGAATACCATAAAACCAGTTATGTCCCACCTCATGAATAATAGTTGATTTGTTAATACTCTGGCAATTGGTGATCGTTGGATATTCCATGCCTCCTCCGGCTTTTAAAGGAGTAATAACTACCTGAGCCAATGCATAGGGATAATTTCCAACTTTTTCTGAATAGAATTTTATGGCTTCATTTATATAGCTGATGCCCTTGTATTTATCTTCTTTTTTGGCCGGTTTGGTAAATAACCAGGTATCCACCTCTTTGCCATTTGAAAGTGCTACCGATCCATGAACAACTTCAAAGGATTTACTGCAAAACCAGGCAAAATCATGTACGGAATCTTGCAAAAATCTCAAAGTTTTGTAGGGTTCAGTTGAAGGATGTTCCAAAGTTGAGTTTGTATCCCTTTGCAGCCACCATTTTTTTTCATTTTCATCCTGAACCGAGCCTGTTGCCGCCACTACATAGTTCTTGGGTACCGAAATACTTACATCAAAACTTCCGAATTCACTGTAAAATTCGCCCTGATCCAAATAAGGCATTGGATTCCATCCATTTACATCATATACTGCCGGTTTCGGATACCATTGAGAAATGCAATACAAACTGTCTTCCACCCCCATTCTGCTAAATATTTCAGGGATTTTTATCTCAAAAGGCGTTTCAATTTCAATCGTTTGACCAGGATAAATAGCCTGGTTCAGTGTTAGGATAGCAATGTCAATATCGGCAGTGAGTTGCCATTTTACAAATTGTTTGTTTACCGTAAAATTTAAACTATCCATCCAACCCCTTTTTTCCTCATCTGCAAAATAAAAATCGCTTTTCCCGTTTTCAATTAGCTGTTTTGCAAAAGCCGTATTTCTGGTTTTATAAGCATTTGGCCATACATGCATATAGATAACTGTAAGGGTATCAGGAGAATTATTGGTGTATTGGATGGATTCGAAACCTGTTAAATGTTGGTTACGATCGTTTAATCGCACCGAAATTTGATAAGAAACCCGTTGCTGCCACTTTGCCTGATTAAGGATTTTTGGCAAGTTTTGTGACAATAACTCGCCGTAAAATAGAGTTACTGCAATGAGTAGGTAAAAAAATCTCATTTTGCTAAATTTGTTTTAAACGTGTGTTCAAAGATTTAGAAAAAAAATGACCTTTTTGTATTTCTTACATAAAAGTCTTTAATTAAATTTGATTCGGGTAATATAAGAAGTATGGATTCAAACGATTATTTAGGGGAAGAGGTTACCAGTAATGTGCAACGTTACGAAAAAATGCTTCGGAATAAATCCAAAGATTATTTTGATGCGGATGCCATCGAAGGGATCATTGATTTCTATATTCATGCCGACAAATTAAAAAAAGCGATTGAAGCCATCCGATTTGGGCAGGAAATGTATCCCTTAAATGCCGGTTTTTGGATCAAACTGGCCGAAATATACGTGCAGATGGAAAAGTATGAGGAGGCTCAGGCCGAATTAGACAAGGCGGAGTTATATGAACCCTTTAACCCTGAACTTTTTTTACTAAAAGGTGAAGTATGTTTGAATCAGGATAATCTGGAAGAAGCCAGTGAATATTTCGAAAAAGCACTGATGCACACCGATGAACGCTTAGATATGCTTTTTGAAATAGCTTACGTTTTCGAGGATTGTGATGCCTATGAAAAAGCGGCTCATTATTTTAAACTGATTCTGGAGGAGGAGCCCGAGCTCGAACAAAGTTACTATGAGCTGGCTCATTGTTATGATTTTTTAGGTAAATTTAATGAGTCACTTTTCTATCTGAATAAGTTAATAGATATTGATCCATACAACACCGGTGCCTGGTATAACCTGGGTGTAACTTACAGCAAAATGGAAGAGCACGAAAAAGCCATTGACGCTTTCGATTATTGTTTGGCGATAGATGAAGAATACTCGGTAGCCCGTTTTAATAAAGCGAATGCTCTGGTTGAACTCGATCAGTTTGAAAACGCAGTGGAAGAATACCTGGCGGTGATAAAAATTGAAGGGGGAGACAGCATTTCATACTGCAATCTGGGGGGATGTTATGAGCGTCTGAACAAGATTGCTGAGGCACGGGAACAATATAAAAAAGCGGCTCAAATGAATCCAAATTTAGCCGAAGCCTGGTTTGGAATTGGCCTAACCTACGAAAAGGAGCTGTCTCACAAGGATGCGCTACAGCATTTTAAACGTGCTGTGCTGCTCGAGCCTGAAAATCCTGAATATTTGTTGGTTTTGGCTGAATGCGAATATCGTTTGGACTTTATTAAAGAATCAGAAGATATTTATAGCCGCCTTACCGAAATGGATCCGGGTATGATGGAAGCCTGGCTTGATTGGAGCTT
The DNA here is from genome assembly GCA_964355075.1 of uncultured Chitinophaga sp. Classification (GTDB taxonomy): domain Bacteria; phylum Bacteroidota; class Bacteroidia; order UKL13-3; family UKL13-3; genus B1. Next base: position 8,503 of record CAYHCF010000052.1, on the reverse strand, counting down.
TGTTAAATATTCGGAAGGCCGGTTTACGGAAGCAGTAGAATTATTATTGGAAGCGATAAAATACGATGCCAATTGTCACCAATATCATTATCGCATAGTAGTTTATCTTTATGAATTGGGCAAAATTCAGGAAGCATTAAAGCACCTGGAAATAGCGTTAAACCTACATTTTGTTGATCATTTACTCATTTTTGAAATCGCTCCTAAATTGGCTAAAGTGGATGAAATTTTGATGCTAATAGATGTCTATCGCGCTAAACAGGACCTTTAATACCGGGTCTGATTTTGATTCGTTTTGATAAACTGATTCTTATTATTTTTACATTTTACCTAATCCCTTACATTTGTCCTCGTTTCGGTATTACCACGCTGGTGAGCAAAAGAGTTAAACGGATAACTCTTCTTACTTCGTGTTTAGGCCAAAGCTATGCAACCTGTAGAAATTAATAAATACAAAAAGAACTAAAGATGAAAAATTTTAAATTAAAGCATATTCCCGAAAGACCCGAAAAGCCACGTGAAGATGGAATAACCATGGTAATGGATAAGGGATTAAGTATCAGGGAAGCTGAGGATATGATTTCGGTAAGTGGTGAATATACCGATATCGTAAAATTAGGATTTGGTACCTCCTATGTTACTCCCCGTTTGGAAGAAAAAATTAAGCTATACCAAAGCAATGGGATCATTTGCTATTTTGGTGGAACCTTATTTGAAGCCTTTCTGGTTCGTAATCAGTTTGAAGAATATATTCGGGTACTGGATCGATACGGAATGAAACATGCAGAGATTTCTGATGGTTCCATTGAATTGCCGCATGATCAAAAATTGGATTATATTGATCGGCTAAGCAAATATGTTACCGTACTGAGTGAGGTAGGAAGTAAGGATGTAGAAAAAATTCTACCGCCTTATCAGTGGATTGAATTGATGGAAAGTGAACTGGCTGCCGGAGCCTGGAAAGTTATCGCCGAATCGCGTGAGGCCGGTAATGTAGGGGTTTACAGAAGTACGGGAGAGGTCCGTGAAGGCCTGGTACAGGAGATTTTAACCAAAATACCCGAAGAAAAAATTATCTGGGAAGCACCCCTAAAAGCACAACAAACGTATTTTATTAAATTGGTGGGAGCTAACGTAAACATGGGAAATATTGCACCTAATGATATTATTCCTTTAGAAACTTTACGCTTGGGATTACGAAGTGATACCTTTGGCCTGTTTATGAAAAAAGGAACAAAATACCTGAATAAGAAAAAGAAATAATTTAATAGATATGACCTTACAGGAAAAAATAAATGCAGCTGTTATTTCTGCCATGAAGACAAAAGATGAAGCAAGTTTACGCGCATTGAGGGGCATCAAATCGGCATTACTTTTAGCCGCAAGTGAACCGGGCGCGAATGGTATGGTTTCGGATGAAAACGCGTTGAAAATATTTCAGAAACTCGCCAAGCAACGTAAAGAATCATTAGATATTTATTTACAAAATAATCGAAACGATTTAGCAAAGGTTGAACAGGAAGAGCTGACCGTAATTGAAAGCTATTTGCCCAAACAAATGGATGAAAGTGAAATCAAGGCTATCCTGCAGCAGGTTGTTTCAGAAGCCGGTGCAGGTTCTGCTGCCGATTTTGGTAAAGTGATGCCTTTAGCCATGAAAGCGATGGCCGGAAAAGCTGATGGAAAAATAATATCGGCGATACTTAAACAGATACTGGGTTAAACCCAAATTAACTATTTGCCACAAAGACGCGAAGGCGCAAAAACTTAGCGTCTTAGCGCCCTAGTGGCATTACTTTAAAAGAAAATGACTGATCTAAAAGAAGAAGAAAGAATCAAAAAAGCCTTTCAAAAGAAAGACTGGCCCGAAATAAAAGTGAGTGATAGCTGGGCAACTTTTAAAATAATGGCCGAGTTTGTCGGGGGCTTCGAGAAAATGAGCAAAATAGGACCCTGTGTTTCTATTTTTGGTTCAGCCCGTACAAAAGCTGACAATAAATATTACGTGCTCGCCGAAGAAATAGCAAAGAAATTAGTCAAGGTCGGATTTGGGGTTATAACAGGCGGTGGACCCGGTATTATGGAAGCGGGAAATAAAGGAGCATTTGAAGCAAGTGGCAAATCGGTTGGTCTTGGAATTGATTTGCCTTTTGAGCAGTTTTTTAACCGATACATTGATCGGGATAAAAATATCAATTTCGATTACTTTTTTGTGCGAAAAGTAATGTTTGTTAAGTACGCTCAGGGCTTTGTTGTTTTGCCCGGAGGCTTTGGTACGCTCGATGAATTATTCGAAGCTTTAACTTTGATCCAAACCCGAAAAGTTGCAAGATTTCCGGTCGTATTGGTAGGAAGTGAATATTGGGGCGGTTTGATAAACTGGATAAAAGAGACCATGTGTGAAAAGGAAACGAATATCAAACCCGATGATATGCTTCTCTTTAAACTGGTGGATACGGCTGATGATGCCGTAAATTATATTTTGGATTACTATGCCGAAATGAGCATTCGTCCGAATTTTTAAAGTTAACAGAAGCAGCAACAAAAACTTACATGGATATAAAAAATTTAATACGGCTATCCCTAAACTTTCTGCATTTAGATTTAACCAAAAATTTGGAATACGACCGATTGACAAAACTAATTATGAAGCGTGTCCTTCATGAAAATTCAAACTGCATTGATGTAGGTTGTCATAAAGGAGAGATTTTAGATTCGATGCTTAGGTTTTCACCTTCGGGTAAACATTTTGGTTTTGAACCCATCCCGATTTTATTTAATCAGTTAATGGTAAAGTATCAAAATAGAGCAGTCATTTATCCATATGCGCTTTCGGATACTACCGGCGAATCAACTTTTCAATTCGTAAAAAATGCGCCTGCTTACAGTGGAATAAATAAGAGGAGATACGATATCGAGCAACCCGACATTGAAGAGATTAATGTGGAAATGAGAACATTAGATCAAATAATTCCTGACGACTTGCAGGTTGATTTTATCAAGATTGATGTGGAAGGAGGAGAATTTGGGGTCTTAAAGGGAGCAAAACAACTTCTAATAAAAAACAAACCGCTTGTTATTTTCGAAAGCGGTTTGGGGGCAAGCGATTTTTATGGAACAAAGCCTGAAGTTTTGTTTGAATACTTGTCGGCTGAAATAGGATATAAAATATTCATTTTGAAGTCTTTTGTCAAAAAAAAGGATCCTCTTAGTGTTGAAGAATTTAAAGACTGCTTCAATTCCAACAGTGAATACTATTTTGTTGCGCATTCTTAGGAGAATTGTCTAATATTAATCATTAAAAAATTTCATACAGGTTTCAGCCTTTGTTTTATCTTGCGGTTGAATTCAGTAGTTCTGATTTTATATAAAGTCAATGTTTGTCTGACATTGCGCAAATTCAAGTTATCATGAGCACATTAAAAGAAGACGCTTTAAAGTATCATAGCAAAGGGAGACCGGGTAAGATTGCCGTGGTTCCTACTAAACCAACCAATACCAAACGCGATTTAAGTTTAGCCTACTCTCCGGGGGTTGCCGAACCTTGTCTCGAAATTGCTGCGAATCCCGACGACGTTTATAAATATACCGCTAAAGGGAATTTGGTTGCAGTTATCAGTAATGGAACTGCCGTTTTGGGTTTGGGAGATATTGGTCCGGAGGCCTCAAAGCCGGTAATGGAAGGTAAAGGTGTGCTCTTTAAAATTTTTGCCGATATTGATGTTTTCGATATTGAGATCAGTACAAAAGATACCGAAGAGTTCATTAAAACAGTAAAAAATATTGCCTGTACTTTTGGGGGAATTAACCTGGAAGATATTAAAGCTCCCGAATGCTTTGAAATTGAACAGCGCTTAAAAGATGAATTGGATATTCCCATTATGCACGACGACCAGCACGGAACTGCAATCATTACCGGTGCCGCTTTGATAAATGCTTTGGAACTGGTAGGCAAAAAAATAAGCGATGCAAAAGTTGTTTACAATGGTGCCGGAGCGAGCGCCATCAGTTGTGCTAAAATAATGGTTTCCCTCGGAGTAAAAATGGAAAACCTGGTGATGTGCGACAGTAAAGGGGTGATTAGAACCGATAGCCCTAATTTGGATAAAACCAAGATTCAGTTTGCCACCCATCGCAATATCCATCATTTAACGGAAGCGATGGTGGATGCTGACGTGTTTGTGGGTTTGTCGAAGGCAGATATCGTTACGCAGGATATGCTGAGAAGTATGGCCAAGGATTGCATCGTTTTTGCTTTGGCTAACCCGAATCCGGAAATAACCTATGAACTTGCTATTGCTTCGAGACCTGATATTATTCTGGCCACCGGCCGGAGTGATTATCCAAATCAAGTGAATAATGTTTTAGGTTTCCCCTATATATTCAGGGGAGCTTTAGATGTTCGGGCCAGCAAAATAACAGAAGAAATGAAATTGGCAGCCGTTTATGCTTTAGCTAATCTTACCAAAGAACCGGTACCCGAAATTGTGAACCTGGCCTATAATGAAAAAAATGTAACTTTTGGCCGAACCTATATTATACCAAAACCCATCGACCCAAGGTTAATTACTACCGTTTCACCTGCTGTTGCAAAAGCGGCGATGGAATGCGGTGTTGCAAAAAAGCCTATACATGATTGGGAAAAATACAATGTACAATTGTTGAACCGATTGGGCAAGGAAAGTAATTTTATACGTGCAATCAGCGATAAAGCAAAATCGAATCCAAAACGGGTAGTATTTGCAGAGGCGGATAATTATAAAATTCTTAGGGCCGCTCAAATTGTAAAAGACGATGGGATTGCAATTCCAATTTTGCTGGGTAATCGCAAAAAAATTGAACATATTATTAAGGATCAGAAAATAAAATTAGGAGATGTAACCATTATTGATCCATTGGAAGATACAAGTAAACAGCATGCCTTTGCCGATGTGTATTTCAGGAAACGCCAGCGCAATGGAATGTCCTTGCACCAGGCAAAAAAACGCATGGGCGACCGGCTCTATTATGCGCCAATGATGGTTGAAATGGGTGAAGCGGATGCGATGATTAGCGGACTTACAAAAAACTACCCGAGCACCATCCGACCGGCTTTACAAATTCTTGGAAAAGAGGAAGGAACTCAGATTGTTGCAGGTATGTATATCATGCTTAGCAAAAAGGGCACTTTGTTTTTCGCCGATTGTACGGTTAATCCTGATCCTACTATTTCTAACCTGATTGATATTGCGCATCTCACACATAAAGCGGTAAAACAATTCAATATTCAGCCACGTATTGCCTTATTAAGTTATAGTAACTTTGGTTCAGCAAGAGGAGAAAATCCCAAAAAAATGGCGGAAGTAAGGGTACGTCTAAATGAAGAATATCCGTTTATGATTGTAGATGGAGAGATTCAGGCCGATGTGGCGTTAAATCAAAAATTGCTGAAAGAGAATTTCCCCTTCAGTAATTTAATTGGCGATCCGGTAAATACTTTCATTTTCCCTTCCTTATCAGCCGGTAATATTGCCTACAAAATGATTCAGGAATTGGGTTCAATTGAGGCGGTGGGTCCTGTATTATTGGGTTTGAAAAAATCGGCTCATATTTTACAATTAGGAAGCAGCATTCGTGAAATTGTTAACATGGTAACCATTGCCGTAGTTGATGCACAGAGCAAGGAGGTGTAGAATTAATAATTGAAAATTGAGAATTGAAAATTGAAAATGAGGAATTAGTTGGAGTTGATCCCAATTATTATACCTATTGTCAGCTTCCTATTACCCAAACTTCTTCATTCGGCGAATATTGGTAATAAGCCAGAACTTGAAAGGGAAGTTACGGCATTGTGTAATACAAACAATTTAGAAAAAAGAGTAATAAATTGGAGTTTTACCCGATGTAGAGCAGATAAAAAATTATGTTTCATGATTAAATTGTCATAACAATAGTAACAAAAAAGCCTTTGGGAAACTTACTAATTGCAATATTTTTTTATCATTTCTTTAGCTTTTTCACTCCCTAATTCACCAGCTTTTTTCAAGTCTAAACATCCCTTGTTTTTATTATTTAGAAAAAAATAAGTTAAACCTCTATTTAAATATGCATCACTATAATTTGGATTTAATTCAATAGCTTTATTGTAATCTACTAACGCAATAGCATACAGTCCTGTTTTACAATAAGATAGACCTCTATTGCAATAAGAATTTTCAGATGTTGAGTCAATTTTAATTGCCTTACTGTAGTCAGTAATTGCACGTGAGAATTTTCTTTGTTCATCCCATGCAATAGCCCTATTATAGTAATAAAATGCAATTTTGGGATTTAATTCAATAGCTTTATCATAATCTTCAATTGCCCCGTTGTAATTTTTTTGATAAAATTTTAAAAGTCCCCTGTTAAAATAGGCTTCATTATAAATTGGATTCAATAAAATTGCCTTGCTATAATCCGCAATAGCTTCTAATGAATTATTAAGTTCAGCATTCAGAATTGCTCTGTTGAAATATGCATACCCCAAAGTTGGCTTAATTTCAATAGCTTTATTATAATCCAAATATGCCCCAGAAAAGTCTTTTATTTTGTATTTACAAATGCCTCTATTACAATAAGCTTCATTATATTTAGGGTTTAATTCAATTGCTTTATCAAAATCTAAAATTGCATTTACATATTTCTTATCATTGAGGTTATTATTCCCCCTTTCGAAAAAAATAATTGCATTTTGACCATAGGAGCAATTTATCGTAAAAACGAAAAAAGCAGCAAATAATATTTTTTTCATTTTATTGAATTAGGATAAAATCATTAAAGTATTCTATTAAATCAAACAAATAATCGCTAAAATAATCTTATTTTTGGATAAGTATTGTATAATAAAACAATTAAATATGAAACAATTGAAAAATGTTTTTCTAATTATCATTGCAGCCCTTTTCCTATATGCCTTTTATAATATTTATGAAACTGATAAACATAAAAAGGCGCAAATAGAGTATAAAGAAAAATTGGAATCAATAAGAATTTCATTTGAACAAAAATTTGATTCCACAACTTTGAGTTCTTTTCCAAAAGGTTATTATGAAGAATACAAGGGAGAATTCATAAAAAATGCTAAATATTTACTAAAGGAAGAATACAAAAAAGAAGGTATAATTATTGATGAAAATTAATATATACTATTAAGTAATCAACTTATTAGTTGACTATTCCGGCGTAAGGGTGCCAACCATATATTTGAATCTGGTACTGATTTGCTTTATATAAAAGAATTAATTGCCTAGGCACAGCAGTATAAAAACCTCAGCCATTTATGCCACACTAAATCGGTGGCAGTATAGAAAATAAGCAGTCTGCCTGATCAAATGATGAATACAGAAGAAACGTTCCGTAAAAGACTAGAAAAATTCATCAGAAGCATTAAGTTTGCTCTAATGTAATGTTGAGTTACCTGCAATGCAAAAAAATGATAAACCTGTGCATACATCATACTAACAAAACTGACTGGAATCTGATTTTAAACGGAATCACAGCATTAGGAACAATTGGGGCAGTTGTTACGGCAATCGTTATTGCCCTAAATATTTCCTTTAAAAGGGACTTAAGGAAAAAGCAATTGGATACTGTTTTTGATTTAGTTGGACACCTTCAAGACTTGCAACTTTTTTTTTCATTTAGACTTGACCAATTGGACAACGGGAATATTGTGTCCACTAACTATGGAAATACTTACTATCCATTTTTCGACATGACAAAGGAAAAGTTTCAAAGTATACAAGCATTTGTAAACTCAAATGAGACAATATTTGTGGCCGAAAAATTTCTCTATGAAAACCCCATTTTCAAGTTTGTCAAAAATCCTTTTTTACCTCAGACAATAGCCTTGAAATTAATAAATATATATCCAAGAGGGGGAAATCAATTTCCGTATAATCCAGCCCAAAATCAAGTTTATATTTCTGATGACAGCAATTATGCTGGACACATTTATCGGCAAGAAATTTCTCAATATTATTTAACTTTAGATAAGCTATTTGAAACTACAGAAGAACTAACTAAAAGTATTAAAAACTGGTTAAAGAAAAACGGCGCAGTCGATCTCAACTTTAGGGACAAACTAATAAACAGGCAAAATTATCCTTGAGAATGAGCAGTCCCGACACCTTTAGCTCTGAACAGCACAGTAGGTAATAGCTAAGGTATAAGTTATTTTGGTTATTGTGGTTCCCGGTAAATTATCTACTTTTGTTAATGCAGTTTCGGGGGTCAGATTTGCGGTATCATATCCAAAATTAATTTGAAGGGTATAAACAAGTTATATGCAATGTGACAGACCGACAAATTAAATTTTGTATATATGACACTCATTAAATGGACATTTTTTACGCTGGGGACAGTTGTCCTTTTTTGCCTTGGACTATTCTTTTTTGACCTTTATTTCGACTATTATATAAATCATACAACACATGGTTGGTTTATAATTAAATGGCCTCTACGTATTCTCATAGGCGCTATTACT
>CAYHCF010000051.1:0-13901 GCA_964355075.1 uncultured Chitinophaga sp. | reverse complement strand
AGGGCGTGGACTACCAGGGTATCTAATCCTGTTTGCTCCCCACGCTTTCGTGCCTCAGCGTCAGTTATCGCTTAGTTACCTGCCTTCGCAATTGGTGTTCTGTTGCATATCTAAGCATTTCACCGCTACATGCAACATTCCAGTAACCTCAACAATACTCGAGAAATTCAGTTTCAATGGCTGTTCTATAGTTGAGCTATAGGCTTTCACCACTGACTTAAATCTCCGCCTACGCACCCTTTAAACCCAGTAAATCCGGACAACGCTTGGATCCTTCGTATTACCGCGGCTGCTGGCACGAAGTTAGCCGATCCTTATTCTTACGGTACCGTCAAATCTCTACGCATAGAAATATTTCTTCCCGTACAAAAGCAGTTTACAACCCATAGGGCAGTCATCCTGCACGCGGCATGGCTGGTTCAGGGTTGCCCCCATTGACCAATATTCCCTACTGCTGCCTCCCGTAGGAGTCTGGTCCGTGTCTCAGTACCAGTGTGGGGGGACATCCTCTCAGACCCCCTATTGATCGTCGCCTTGGTGAGCCGTTACCTCACCAACTAGCTAATCAACCGCATGCCCATCCCTGACCGCCGGAGCTTTGATATTAATAGAATGCTCTATCAATATGTTATGGAATATTAATCTCTCTTTCGAGAGGCTATCCTCCTGTCAGGGGCAGGTTGCATACGTGTTACGCACCCGTGCGCTACTCTCATAAGTCTATTGCTAAACCTAATCCCGTTCAACTTGCATGTATTATGCCTGCCGCTAGCGTTAATCCTGAGCCAGGATCAAACTCTTCATAGTAAAAGATTTTTGATTCTGTGTTTTCTCTTTAGGATTCTTTTTTGACCTTTAATTTTTATTTTAAAGTGCTTGCTATTCCAAATCTTCAAAGAACTTATATTTCCGATTTCTGCCTCACAGCAGTTGAAATTTCTATCCGTTTCCCCGCTTTTAAGGGAGTGCAAAGGTAATACTCTTTTTTACTCTCACAAGTTTATTTTTAGTATTTATTCACATTCCCGCTCTTTCCTCCTTTTTCTTCTCGAGTTCCTTTCTTCTCTATCAGGGGGCGCAAAAGTAGTCCTTTTTTATACCTTTCCCACCTTTTTAATCCATCCTTCTCCCAATTTCTTCCCTAATTATTTGTTACAGAGTCAGTAATTCTTTCAAATACTGATTTTTATCCCAGTAGATCGAATAAAACTCCTTATTAAAACAATGAGTTTTTGTAACTTGGACCCAAACCCAAATGTCGGTATGCTTTTTCGGTCACTTCTCTCCCTCTTGGCGTTCGCATCATAAAACCTTCCTGAATTAAATAAGGTTCATAAACTTCTTCTATAGTTCCCGGATCTTCGCCAATGGCCGTGGCAATAGTGGTTAAACCTACTGGTCCACCTTTAAATTTATCAATCATTGTCTTTAAAATGCGTGAATCCATTTCATCCAATCCCTCTTCATCTACATTTAAAGCTTTTAACGCGTATTGCGCAATATCAAAGCTAATGGTTCCATCTCCTTTTATCTGGGCAAAATCTCTTGTGCGACGTAACAAGGCATTGCCTATTCGGGGAGTTCCTCTACTTCTTCGGGCAATTTCGAAGGCAGCTTCTTCATCAATAAGCGACTTAAGGATATCTGCCGACCTTCCGATAATTGTTTTCATCAGGGCCTTATCATAATACTGTAGTCGGGCATTGATACCAAACCTGGCACGTAACGGAGCGGTTAACAATCCACTACGCGTTGTGGCCCCAATAAGGGTAAATGGCGAAACTTCTATTTGAATGCTTCTGGCATTTGGACCACTATCAATCATGATGTCAATTTTAAAATCCTCCATGGCCGAATATAAAAACTCTTCCACTACCGGACTTAAGCGATGAATCTCATCAATAAACAGCACATCGCCGTCTTCTAGATTAGTTAGTAAACCAGCCAAGTCACCCGGCTTCTCCAAAACAGGACCCGAAGTGGTTTTAATACCTGCTCCCAACTCATTAGCAATGATAATGGCCAATGTGGTTTTGCCCAATCCGGGAGGCCCATGTAACAAAACATGGTCCAATGACTCCCCTCTTTGCTTAGCTGCCTGTACAAATACTCTTAAATTTTCAATAATTTTTTCCTGCCCTGTAAAATCATCAAAAGATTTTGGACGAAGAACCCGCTCAATATCCTTATCGGTACTACTTAAATTGGATTCTTCCGGATCTAAATTTGGATTGCGCACGGCACGAACTTAAAGAATAATATTCAAAAATTCCGAATATCGGTCAGGATGATTTAACAAAAAAGTACTTGATTCCGAATTTGGTTTATATTTACACCCTTCATTAAAACACTAATACAGAATGAAACAATTTTTTAAAATTATGTTCGCCAGTTTATTTGGCTTTATTTTAGGAGGGTTTCTCCTTATCTTAATTTTAGTCGGAATAGCCGGAAGTATTGCCTCCGGAGGCGCTGATGAAAAATCATCAACTATAAAAGATAATAGTATTTTACAGCTTAAATTGAATTATATAATACCGGAAAGAACGAGTAGAAGCCCTTTTGAATTGTTTGATATTCCGGGGTTGGAAGGAGGAAAGTCTTTGGGATTGAATGATGTTTTGGCGAATATTCATAAAGCTGCTGATGATGATCATATTAAAGGAATTTATTTAGGAGCTGATATTTCACCCAATAGTTATGCCAGTTTAGAGGAGATTCGGAATGCGTTAATTGCTTTCAAAAAAACCGGTAAATTTATCATTTCATATGCTGAAATTATGGATGAACATAGTTATTACGTAGCCTCTGTTGCCGATAAAATTTATCTGAATCCAAGTGGCGAAATTCTATTAAATGGTTTTTCCCAACAAGTGTTTTATATAAAAGGAATGTTAGATAAAATCGGGTTGCAACCCGAACTGATCAGACATGGTAAGTATAAAGCCGCCGGAGAACCCTTGATTGCAGATAAGATGAGTGATGACAACCGTAAACAAATCGAATCGTATATGGGAAGTTTGTACAATCACTTTCTCAAAAACATTGCCATTTCACTTCATAAAGATTTAAAAGATATAACAGAAATCGTTAATAAACTCATGGTTCAAAACCCTTCCGATGCAGTGCGTTTAGGAATGATTGATTCAGTAAAATATCAGGATGAGGTGAGTGGTATATTAAAAGCGAAAATGGGTTTAGGAGAAAAAGATAAATTGGAATTGGTTTCTATGTCAAAATATAAAAATGTTAGTGGAAATACCTCTGTTTCTGATAATAAAATTGCCATCCTGTATTGTGTTGGCGACATTGTGAGTGGCAAAGGCGATGATGAAACAATGGGTTCCGAAAAGATTGCCGAAACCCTTAGAAAATTGAGAGAAGATGATTCATACAAAGCAGTTGTTCTTAGGATTAACTCCCCGGGTGGAAGCGCAATGGCAAGTGATATTATCTGGCGGGAAGTAGTTCTCTGTAAAGAGAAAAAACCTGTTATTGTTTCCATGGGGAATGTGGCTGCCAGTGGTGGCTATTATATTGCAACTCCCGCCGATGTGATTGTTGCGGAACCCAATACCATTACGGGTTCAATTGGAGTTTTTGGGTTGATGATAAATGCAAAGGAATTGTTAAATGATAAATTAGGGATAAAAATAGAAACAGTGAAATTTGGCGAATATTCTGATTTAGGAAGTCCTGACAGACCCTTGAATGAAGGGGAAAGAAAAGTAATTCAAAATAGCATTGACCGAATCTATACAGATTTTGTCAAACGTGTTTCTGAAGGCCGTCATATGAGCGAAGCACAGGTTGATTCTATTGCCCAGGGAAGAGTTTGGAGCGGTTTTGATGCCAAACAAATTGGTTTGATTGATAAGTTTGGCGGTTTGGATAAAGCAGTTGAAATTGCAGCAAAAAAAGCGAAACTGAAAGAATACCGTAGGGTTAATTTGCCTGAAATGAACGACCCTTTTTCTGAAATCATTTCCCGGTTGAACCAAAGTGCAAGTACCTATTTTATGAAAAGGGAATTAGGTTCAAACTATATTCAATATTTACAAGTAAAAAAGGCCTTGAAATATCAGGGAATGCAAATGCGGATGAGTTATGACTTTCAAATTCAGTAATCGGTATGCTGAATTTGTATTCGGTAAGTGGTAATCGGTGGTCGGTCCCTTCGACAAGCTCAGGATGACAAACTTTACTGTCATTGTGAACCTGTCGAGCTACGGTAAGTGGTAATCGGTGGTCGGTAATCTGAATACCCGTAATTAGCAATTTAGCTTAATCGTGAATCCTAACTATTTTCCTATTTCATAAACGGCATACCTTTTAAGCTTCTGCCTGCTCCTTGCAATTTGCCTACACTTTTCATCATTTTCCGCATTTCTTCAAATTGCTTCAACAATTGGTTTACCTGCTGAATATCCGTTCCACTACCCATTGCAATCCTTTTCCTTCTTGATCCGTTAATGATATCCGGCGTATTACGTTCTAGGGGAGTCATAGAATTTATTATAGCTTCAATTCCTTTGAACGCATCATCACTAATATCGATGTCTTTTACTGCTTTCCCAATTCCCGGAATCATACCCATCAGATCTTTGAGATTTCCCATCTTTTTGATTTGCTGAATTTGGGTGTAGAAATCCTCAAATGTAAATTGATCTTTCAGCAATTTCTTTTGTATTCTATTGGCCTCTTCTTCATCAAAAACTTCCTGAGCACGCTCAACCAGACTTACAATATCACCCATGCCTAAAATACGCTGAGCCATCCTGTCGGGGTGAAAAACATCCAAGGCTTCCATCTTTTCCCCGGTTCCTACAAACTTGATGGGCTTGTTTACCACCGATTTAATTGATAAAGCAGCTCCACCCCGGGTATCTCCATCTAATTTGGTGAGAATTACTCCGGTAAAATTAAGCACATCGTTAAATGCTTTGGCAGTATTTACAGCATCCTGACCCGTCATGGCATCCACTACAAACAAGATCTCCTGAGGCTTTAAAGTGTTTTTAATATTGCCAATCTCCTGCATCATAAACTCATCGATGCTTAACCGACCCGCAGTATCAATAATCAAAACGCGAATATTTGCTTCTTTGGCAGCCTTTAATGCATTTTCGGCAATTTTTACGGGATTGGAATTGTTTTCTTCCCAAAAAACAGGAACTTCAATTTGCTGTCCCAAAACCTTTAACTGTTCAATTGCAGCCGGACGATAAACATCGCAGGCAGCCAACATCACCGAACGTCCCTTTTTCTTTAAATGAAAAGCTAATTTGGCGGAATGTGTAGTTTTACCACTTCCCTGCAAACCCGCCATCAGAATAACTGTGGGATTGCCACTTAAGTTTAAGTCTTCTGTTTTGCCTCCAAATAATTCAGTTAATTCGTCATTAACAATTTTTACCATTAATTGACTCGGAGAAATACTCGCTAATACATTTTGTCCCAGCGCTTTTTCCTTTATGGTATCGGTAAATTGTTTGGCAATTTTATAGTTTACATCGGCATCAATGAGTGCCTTTCTGATTTCCTTAACCGTTTCAGCGACATTTATTTCCGAAATTTTTCCGTGTCCTTTAAGGGTTTTAAACGCCTTTTCAATTCTTCCACTTAAACTTTCAAACATATTTCTTTCAATTTTGGGATTGCGAAAATAGGGAATTTAGGTTCAGGTTAATCTAAAGGATTAAATTAGCCATGAAAAATGTAGCATATAAATAGGAAATGAATAATTAAAATAAATAACTTCGCCGAAGAAATAATATAATCATGAAAAAGCAAATTTTAATCGTAGCAGCCATTTCAGGCTTTCTTTATGCTTGTTCGGGCGATTCAAACTCGAATAAAACAAATAAGGATACAGGAAATTTATCAGACAGCACAAATACATTATTGACGGAAGCTCAAGCTGTATTTAAAGTTTTGCCTGCAAGCGCAAACAATCCAAATAACCTCGCTACACCTGAAAAAATAGCCTTAGGAAAGTTATTATATTTCGACACCCGCTTATCAAAAACGGGCAATAACAGTTGCAATAGCTGCCACAACCTGAATACATTTGGGGTTGACAATGAAATGTTCTCGAAAGGAGATGCTGGAAAATTAGGTGGACGCAACTCCCCAACCACTTTTAATGCTGCCTTACACACCTCACAATTTTGGGATGGACGAGCCAAAGATGTAGAAGAACAAGCAGGTATGCCTGTATTAAATCCGGTGGAAATGGCAATACCCGATCAGACATTTTTGGAAAAAAGATTGGCGGGTATTCCTCTTTACCAAAATATGTTTAAAGTTGCATTTCCCAACGAAAAAAAACCTATAATCTATACCAATATTGCCAGTTCAATAGCCATTTTCGAAAGGACATTACTTACTCCTTCGCGTTTTGATAAATATATAGCCGGAGAAGAATCCGCCTTGACTAACGAAGAAAAAGAAGGTTTGAAATCTTTTATCCATAATGGCTGTACAACCTGTCATAGTGGAGCCGCTATTGGAGGAACCCTGTTGATGAAATTCGGTTTGATGAATGATTATCATCCATTAACCGGTAGCAATAACGGAGACAATGGCTTAATGAATCAAACCAAAAAAGAAACGGATAAAGACATTTTTAAAGTTCCAGGCTTAAGAAATGTGGCCAAAACCTTTCCATATTTTCATGATGGAAGTGTAAAATCATTGCCATTGGCTGTAAAAGTTATGGGCAAAGCTCAATTGAACAAAGATTTATCTGAAATAGAAATAAACAGCATTGTTACCTTCTTGGAAAGTTTAACTGCTGATATTCCGGATGATGTAAAACAAACGCCTGTTGAATTAGCTAAATCATTGTAATTATTGCTTTCTTATTATATAAACCTTCAATGTTTATAAGGCATTGAAGGTTTTTCTTGACCATTTATCAAATGCAGTTAAAACCTTTGCTTAAAACGCTTATTATTGAACCAATTATTCAACTATACTGAAAACGGGATAAATTCTGCAATTTACCTGAAAAGGTAATCGGTATTCGGTATTCGGTAATCGGTAATAACCATACCGATTACTTTTCTTCTACCGATTACTGAATACCTTAATCGGAATGTATAAATTTACACCGTTTCTTGTATAAATTGTTTCAGGTTGATCCAAAATCATCTTATGCTAAATAATATATTTATGAAAAAACGCGTGTTTCTTTTTCTATTGATCCTGAATCATTTTGTCGGTTCAGCCCAACAAAAATTGTTAAGTGTGGAGGATGCCGTATTAAAACAACGAAGCACCTTAGTGCCTGAACGACTATCACAATTGCAATGGATTCCTACAAGCAACCTGTTTAGTTATGTTGGGAAAAAAGACGGAAAAGATATTTTGATTGTTCAGGATGCATTGTCATTAAAGCGCGATTCCATTCTTGGAATGGATGATTTTGCCGTAGCCCTGAAAAATTTGTTGCCAAATGAAAAAAGTGTTACCTGGTTTCCATCAATTACCTGGATTAATCCACTGGCATTTCGTTTTTTTTATGATAATGGATACTATTTCTTTAACCTGAACAGCAAAAAAATAAATCTTTTGGCAAAAGCCCCGAAAGATGCAGAAAACCTTGATTTTGAACCTATAACTAATAAATTGGCCTATAACATCAGAGAAAACTTATTTGTTAAACAAAATGCCTCCCCTCTGGATGAATCCGTTACAAGTGATAATGGAGATTTTATTAGCAAAAAAGATATGATAACTACCGATGGCACTACGGGCATCGTGAATGGTAAAGCTGTACATCGCAACGAATTTGGTATTACAAAGGGAACTTTTTTCAGCCCAAAAGGCAATAAAATAGCCTACTACAAATTGTATGAGATGATGGTTACCGATTATCGGTTAATGAATATTAAAGCCAATGATACCAATCATATTAAACTGAGTACACCCAGTTCGGTTGAGTCAATAAAATATCCAATGGCCGGTAATAAAAGTCATGAAGCCCGTTTGTATTTATATGATTTTGAGAAAAAAAGAAATATTGAGGTTCGAACCACCGGTGATAAAGAAGAGTATCTCACCAATATAGCCTGGAGTTTAAATGAAGACTATATTTATATTTCTATTTTAAACAGGGCTCAAAATGAGATGACCCTAAATATGTATGATGGGTTAACCGGAGAATTTATTAAAACCCTTTTTACAGAAACACACCCTAAATATGTTGAACCGGAAAAACCTATGCTTTTTTTGAAAAACGATCCTTCAAAATTCATTTGGTTCAGTAAAAGAGACGGTTTCAACCATCTTTATCTCTATAATGGAAGAGGTGAATTGATAAAACAACTTACTAAGGGCAATAACTCAATTACTGATATTTTAGGGTTCGACCCCAAAGGAACTGTTCTTTTTTATAATGCTACCAGTGAAGATGGCTTGAGTAAAATGGCCTATAGGTTAGATCTAAAAACGCTCAAATCGTCAGTAATTAATGGTTTGGAAGGGCAACATAATACATTAATCTCCGAAACTGGAATATACGCCTTAGACCAAATAAGTAGTACAAGCATACCCCGACGAATAAGTTTGTTTGATACCAAAGGGAAAGAAATATCCCTGCTTTTAAATGCAATCAATCCCCTGAGTGATTACAAAGCCTGCACGATTAAATTGTTTCAAATAAATTCCACCGATAAACAGGTAAAATTAAATTGCCGCTTGATTTTGCCAGCTAATTTTGATTCTACTAAAAAGTATCCTGTCGTTGTATACGTCTATGGGGGTCCGCATGCTCAAATGGTTACAAACAGTTGGCTTGGAGGATCAGATATGTGGCTTTACATGATGGCACAACAGGGATATATTACTTTTACACTGGATAACCGCGGAAGCATGAACCGTGGTTTCGAATTTGAAAATGCAATCTTTAGGCATCTTGGGAAATTGGAGGTAGAAGATCAATTGGCCGGAGTTGGGTATTTAAAAAGCTTAAAATATGTTGACCCAAACAGATTAGGTGTTTTTGGTTGGAGTTATGGCGGTTTTATGAGTACTTCTCTCATGACAAAGACTCCAGATGTTTTTAAGGTGGGTGTTGCTGGTGGAGCTGTAATTGACTGGCGGATGTATGAAATAATGTATACCGAACGGTATATGGATATGCCGCAGGAAAATCCTGAAGGTTATAAAGAAGCCGACTTAACCAATTATGTTAAAAACTTGAAAGGGAAATTACTGTTGATCCATGGTACAAATGATGATACTGTTTTATGGCAACATACCCTGACATACATAAAAAAATGTATTGATGAAGGTATTTTGGTAGATTATTTTGTTTATCCGGGCCATGCACACAATGTTATGGGGCAGGACCGGGTACACCTAATGAAGAAAATCACCCAGTACTTTAAAGACAATCTTTAAGAAATACCTCACTAATTGTTAAGCTGAACCGATTGCTGATAAAATATTGGTTTGGATATTCCATTGTACTGAATGATGAGGTTTTGTTTTTCAATTACAATGGAATTATTTTCAGTAAAATTCTCAAAATCGAAGTTTATCGGGAAAATAATAAATCGAAATTGGTGGTGGTTAAGTTTCAATTCATTAATTAACTGATACTTTTTGATCCGATCCATTTCTGTAATAAAAAGGGATTTAGGTTTAATTTTAAAATGGAGGAAATAATCAATTGCGATTAATTCTTTTACAATGATATCATTTGGATAATTTAATGTAACAAATTGGTAAAGGATCTCAAAAACATCAACCAGTTCATATTTGTGAAATTCTCGTTTTGATCCAAAATCCTCTCCAAGTGACATTAAAAAATCAAAAATTCCATACTTTTTAGTCACATATTTAAGGGTATTTTTTGCCATTCCTTTATTCCAATAAATTTCCAAAGCATTTTCCAAAATTACTATCTGATCCAATTCAGCCTTCGTTAAGTACTTGCTTTCCAGGATTTGATATGGTGGATTTGAGTCAAACACAAAATTATGTTGATTATGTTTTTCTCTGAGCGGAGTACCTTTTAAAAACTTAAGAAATCCTAATTGTAATTCGGGAGCGAACAATTTAAATACTTCTTCAAAGCTGTATTTAACATCGGCAAAATAATCAAACGGTAAACCCACAATTAAATCAAGATGAATATCAACCTTCTCAGATAACAGGTGAATAATGCTTTTTGTTTTTTCGAAATCCTGCTTTCTACTAACTTCCAGGTTGGCCTTCTGGTTTACCGTTTGAATTCCAATTTCAAATCGAAACAGGCCTTTCGGAACATGATCCTGTATAAACTGAACAATATCCGGATGTACAATATCTGCCGTAATCTCAAACTGAAAAATATTTTGTGGATGGTGATGGTCAAGAATAAATTTAAATATTTCAATGGTAAAATCCTTTTTGACGTTAAAGGTTCTGTCTAAAAATTTAATCACCTTGCCATTTTTCATTAAATAGAGAAGGTTTTCTTTGATGGTTTCCATGGGAAAATACCGAACCTTATTATCTAAACTGGCTAAGCAGAACTCACATTTATAAGGACAGCCGCGCGAGGTTTCTATATATAATATTTTATTAACTAAGGATGAAGTTTCCTCATTTTTATAAGGATTTATCGATTTAAAGTTCTCCAACTCGAATAGAGGCGCTGGAGCATTCAACCTGATTTTGCCTTTCTCTTTCCAAATCAGGCTTGGCACTTTAGAGACATCAGGATAGGATTTCAAAAATTCACGAAATGGAGTTTCCCCTTCTCCCATTATGATGTAATCAACTTCAGATAAATTAATTACATGCTCATATTCATAACTCACTTCAGGCCCACCCAATAAAATCATTATTTTGGGGTTGATGACTTTTATTAATCGGCACACTTCAAGGATTTGGGTAATATTCCAGATATAACAGCTAAAAGCAACCAAATCGAATTGAGAACACTTTTGAGCGACCTGCTCCTTTGGCTCTTTTATCGTAAATTCTTCCCAACTCAATTTTTTTTCATCCTTGTTGAGTTCAGCCAACAGGCGTATAGCCAGATTGGTATGAATATATTTTGAATTTAGCGTTGCTAGTAAAGTATGCACTCAGTTTTTTTTGCAGGTGATATTAAACAAAAAAGCCTCCGGACAGAGGCTTTTTTGTTATTTCTTACATAATCTGAGTAATTCGTTAAAGTTGCCTTTATAAACATTAAAATCAACACCACCTTTTATTCCATTAACTCTTCCTGCCTCACTGTGTTGCCAAAAATCCCAATTGGTGGTTAATCTGTTTAAATCATCAGTGGCATAATGCGCAATCCACAACGGATATCTGTTAAATTCTCTTCCACTAAAGTAATGTTTGTAAAACGAGTAACTTGTATAAAGAATAGGAGTAACCCCATAATGTCTTTCAGCCAATTCCAACCATCGTTTCACATTTCTTTTCAGACGGGCTGGAGAACAACTACCCCTGATTTCAACATCGAGCACTGGCGGCAAATCTTCTCTTACCAGGGTTACCTGACTTTTAAATAGCGCAAATTGTTGTTCAGGAGTTAAATGTGAACGAAAGAAGTGGTAAGCGCCACGAAGCATATTTTCTTTCTCTGCCTGTTTCCAGTTTTCATGAAACATTTTATCCTTAATTGAGATTCCTTCAGTGGCTTTCATAAAAATAAAGCTGATACCGACATCATTTGAGGTTTGCTCACAAACCGATTCAAAATTTATTCGTCCCTGATGTTTGGATATGTCAATGCCATGAACTTCATAATCGGGAGGAAGCCAAATTCCGAAACCGGGGAAACTGAGGTTAACAGACTTTTTTACAGAAAAGCTGTCGGCCTTGGAAGGCGGATAGCCCACTAGCACCAAGGTAGCCAAAGCTACCAATGCTATTGTTATTCCTCCTACTAAAACTTTTTTCGCTTTCATTTAAATTAATATTAAACCTCACAAAGTTAGCGCAATTTTATAAAAATGTTCATAATATGTGCAACACTTATGTTGAAAATTATGTGTGTAGTAGATTTATCAGGACAAATTGGTTTGAGATTTATATTTCAAAAACGCAGATACATTTGATTTTGTTGCTTTAAATTGAATATTCAAATAAAAATGACAGATTGATGATAACCGGAAAATGACCTAGCGCTTCGAAAATTTAAGCACATAATTTTGATCCGGCATATTAATTTCATATTCAGTTGAAATTGTTCAACTTTTGTCCCTTAGCCCTTACTCAATTAAGTAATACGCCCTATTTGATTTTTTTAAAATAAAATGATTTTTGACATTGGTGAAATATAGAAATAAATATACCTTCGCCACTTGGTTAAGAGAGTAAGATTGGTGCTTGTATAATCATAAATTCTTCTAACTGATATTTTCTAACTCAAAACAATATGAAAAAAGCAATAATACTCTTAATATGGGTTATTTGTTCAATTTCTCTTTCTGCTCAAAAACAACCAAAAAAGGTTCAGGAAGTGAAACTTCAGAATGGCAAAACCATCATAATATATAGCAATGGCATCTGGAAAGAAAAGGAAATTAATGTGATTAAGCCTGTTATTGTCTGGGTTGACATCCCTGCCGGTACCTTTACCATGGGCAGTCCCAATGATGAAGTTGACCGGAGTATTGATGAAACCCAACATCAGGTTACCTTGAGTGCCTTTCGGATGGGCATGTACGAAGTTACCTTTGAGCAATATGATTTATTTTGTGAATCTACCAGCCGAAGCAAACCAAACGATGCAGGTTGGGGAAGAGGTAAACGTCCGGTAATTAATGTAAGTTACTATGATGCCAAAGCCTTTGCTGATTGGATGGGTTGTCGCCTACCAACGGAAGCTGAATGGGAATATGCCTGCAGAGCCGGAACCACCACTGCTTTTAATACAGGCAATAACCTGAGTACTGCCCAGGCAAATTATAATGGCAATTACGCCTATAACAACAATGCAAAAGGAATTGACAGACAAAGAACTTTGGCTATTGGAAGTTTTGCGGCCAATACTTATGGTTTGTTTGATATGCATGGTAACGTTTGGGAATGGTGCAGCGATTTTTATGGAGCATATCCATTATCGGCACAAACAAATCCTAAAGGGCCTTTAACCGGATCAGACCGCGTATTTCGGGGAGGCAGCTGGCTCAATCTTGCCTTTAACTGTCGCACTGCCGACCGAAATAAATCAACTCCTGGCTTCCGTAGCAGCCGCATGGGCTTCCGATTGGTCTCTTTAAAATAAAAGGGGTAAATCGTTATTCGTATACTTTTATGAAGGAACGAACTGCTTTCATTCCCTAGCTACGGGTATATGCAAATAATATTTTTTATGAAGCTGATTTTTTTTATCTTCGCAGCCCTTTTAGGAGAAAGAAAATTGAGTCCGATGCCCAAAAAATCACCTTCGCTAATGCTGGGTGAGAAAAAAAGGCGTGGCATCCCTTCAGATAATTATCGGGATCGTTAGCGTTCGGGGCGGCAGTTCGATTCTGCTTAATAAAAATCGAAATTTTGGCGGGGTAGCTCATCTGGTTAGAGCACAGGATTCATAACCCTGAGGTAGGCAGTTCAAGTCTGCTCCCCGCTACAAAAATCAGAGCGAGAGTGGGAGCGAGAGCGGACACAATCACTCTGATTTTTTCTTCACTCTCGCACTGACACTCACTCTTGAAATATTCGGGTGAAAGCAAAAGCTTCAAAATAGTGCTGATTTTTCCCCGAGCCTAAAAATGCTCGCGAAGGCAGGTTCGATCTTACACTTTAGAATTTAAAAGGATGTTTTGTAAGGACAACTCGCGAGTTGTCCGAAAGACTTGGCAATGACTCCCGATGGGTCGGGATTCCTGGGTATTTCGGGACGCAATTTGCATAAAAAAAAGCCCTCACTTTCGTGAAGGCTTTTT
>CAYHCF010000050.1:4496-14209 GCA_964355075.1 uncultured Chitinophaga sp. | reverse complement strand
CCCAGATCGGGGTTGTGATACATTGAAAATAATTATTTAAATTTGGCAGCTATTTTAAAACTTTAAAATGAAGTCAAAATATATCGACCCTTTTACAGATTTCGGATTTAAGAAAATCTTTGGTGAAGAGGCCAGCAAACCTTTATTGCTGGATTTCCTGAACGCGCTATTGCCTCAACAAACAAAAATAAAAGACCTTTCCTTTAAAAATACAGAACAACTTGGGCAAACTGAAATAGACCGAAAAGCCATTTATGATATTTATTGTGAGAATGAGAATGGTGAAAAATTTATCGTTGAACTACAGAAAGCAAAACAAAATTATTTCAAGGAAAGAACCATTTACTATTCAACCTTTCCAATCAGAGAACAGGCCGAAAAGGGAGAGTGGAACTATAATTTGAAATCAGTTTATTGTGTAGGCATTTTAGATTTTACATTTGATGACTATGAAAATGAGCCCGAAAAAAGCGCGGTAGTTCATACCATCAAATTGAAAAACCAAAACGGTAAAACTTTCTATGATAAACTAACCTATATTTATCTTGAAATGCCAAATTTCAATCAAAAGGAAGAAGAATTAATTACTCGCTTAGACCAGTGGTTGTATTTCATCAAACATTTAGAAGATTTTCAAGCAATTCCGGCAATCTTTAAAGACGAAATATTTACCCAGGCTTTTGAAAAAGCAGAAATTGCCAAATTTGATCCGGCCGAATTAGGCCGGTATGAAAACAGTTTGAAGATTTACCGCGATTTAAAGGGAGTTATTGACACTGCTTTTGATGATGGAATAATTGAAGGAGAAATTAAAGGAGAAATTAAAGGAATTATAAAAGTAGCAAAAGCACTTAAAGAAAGCGGTATTTCAACTGATATTATTATAAAAACAACAGGACTTTCTGAAAGTGAAATTGAAAAACTGTAAGGCAATCATCTAAAAAGCAGATTTTGCTTTCTTGTCCCCTACCTTCACTATCGTTACGGCAGGCATGCTCGATTCTCTAAATCTCGCCTCTCAGTTCAGGCAATTTAGAAGCGAGATTGCGAGATTGCGAGGCGTGACGAGGTGAGGTGTGAACCAATGTCGACTTTAAACTTTTTTAAACCACGTCAGTGGTGGAATCTCAGTAGCCCCCAGTTTTAACTGGAGGGTTAGATGCAATATGTATTTTCCCGGCGCGGCTTCACAATGTTTGTTGGAAATAGATTTCATGGCCGCGCAATGCGTAAATTTATAGCGCATCGTCATTTTATTATGTAAAATAATCGTATCATAATCGGAAATTAACCGATTTTGCTATTTATTTTATACATTTGCTTAATGAAACTGTATAATTTACTTAGAACTTTTGGAAATCTCCCAATAACTCATCAAGTATTGGTAGCTGCTTTAACAGATTATAAAAGACCAAATGAAAAAATACATGACCTCATAAACAAACAAATATTAATTCCTTTAAAAAAGGGTATTTATTTGTTAGACAAAGAAATGGCAGGCACACAACCAGATAATATACTCATTGCAAATTATCTTTCAGGACCCAGTTATGTTTCAATGGAATATGCACTAAGGTATTATGGCGCAATACCTGAAAAAGTTTTTATTGTTACTTCGGTAAGTCTTAAGCCAACCAAAAAAATTGAAAATTTAGCCGGTATATTTACTTATACACATTTACCATTGCCTTATTACAGTTATGGGATCATACAGGAAAATTTAAATGGTGAATTTGGTTTAATGGCAACACAAGAAAAGGCATTATGCGATAAAATTGTTACTACTTCGGGCATTCAGTTTAGAAGCAGCAGCCAGGTTCATGAATTTTTATTGGAAGATTTGCGAATAGAAGAAGATTGGATTAAAAGTCTAAACATTTCTCTTATTGAAAGATGGTTAGAAAAAGCACCCAAGAAAAACAGTTTATTACAACTTATTAAAGCCATTAAAGAATTATGATTTGCAGGAAAAATGCATGCCTTGTTGTATCGAAAATGGAAGTCGAGAGTAAAAGGCCGGGATTGGTTTGACCTGGAATGGTATATTAAAATAGGAATTGCGGTAAATTGCCGGCATTTAACCCAAAGGGCTCGCCAGAGTGGAGATTGGAACTCAGAAGAAAGCATAAATAAAGAATCGTTATTAAAGTTGCTTGCAGATAAGATTGCTGAAGTAAATTTTAATCAGGTTAAAGCCGATATCATGCGTTTTATTCCCAACCCGGAATTAATAGAAATATGGAATGAACCGTATTTTTTAGATTTGATCAAACAACTTAAGACAATTGATGAATGAGTTATGAATTATGAATTATGAATTATGAATTATGAATTATGAATTATGAATTTAGAATTTAGAATTTAGAAGCGTGTCAGGATACGAGACTAAGTTATGAGGTATTTTCAATGTCGGCATTTAGTAAATGAAAAACCCTGAATGGGGTTTAACAATAATAGCCATGGGTGGCAACCCATGGTTTAGTGCGCAACATGCGTTCCGGCGCGGTGGTGGTGGGTTTTGGGTGAATGCAAAATTGAAACCGCGCAATGCGTAGAATTATAGCGTATGGCGGTTTGAACCCATTTACGATACTGCATAATTTGTGTTCGAATAATTATTGTATGGTGTTTGTATTATCGCCAAACATTGATTTGTGAATGTTGCGCGGCATCAAAATTTGTGGCCTGATAAAAAACATGTCTCAGGCATTTTAGAAGCGAGATTGCGAGATGCGAGAAACGAGACTAATGCAGATTTTTGTTTTTGAAACAAATCAAGCTATATTTGACAAACATTCCACAATTAATTATGCAACCCGATTTTTCGAAATTTTCAAAACATTTATTTTGGGATATAGACATCAATAAGCCTGATTCTGGCAACTGGAAATCTTTTTTTGTTAAACGTGTTTTGGAATATGGATTATATAATGATTGGCTTTGTTTAAATGAGGTATTGGAACTCAAAGAAATAGGTGAGATCGCTGCTCAACTAAGAGAACTTGACCCCAAAGCCCATTCATTTATTTCTATTAAATCGGGAATCCCGGAGGAACAATTCAGATGCTATCATACGAGACTGTTGACACCGCAACACTGGAACTTCTGAAGCGTTTGATGCTTGTTCCTGCCTTCAATCAGTTGAGACTGGTAGGTGGTACGAGTCTGGCTTTGCAGTATGGACACAGAAAATCAGTTGACCTTGATTTATTTGGTTTAATTTCTCTGGAAAGTTTTGAAATTGCAAATGAATTAAAAAAACTTGGCCAGGTTCAGGTGATAAAGCAATCTGCCAATATTCATATTTTTATTGTGAATGGTATTAAGGTTGATTTTGTAAATTATAATTACCCATGGATTGACGACCTTCTTTTAACAGATGGAATTAGATTTGCTAAGCCCAAGGATATTTGCGCCATGAAACTATCTGCGATTTGCGGAAGAGGTTCGAAGAAAGATTTTATTGATCTCTATTTTTTATCGATGCAGTATTCCTTCAGGGAAATGCTTGATTATTACGAAATGAAATATGCTGATGGCTCTATCTTTCTTGTAATGAAAAGTATTGGTTATTTTGAAGATGCGGAAAAGGATTATGATCCGGAAATGTTGAAGCCTGTTACCTGGGAAAAGGTTAAAGAGCATGTACGGCTATTGGCTAAGTCCTATTAGATATGAGGAGAGAGGTATTAGGGTATGGGGCAGAGGGCATGGGGCGGGGAGCATGGTATAAAGTATGAGGTATGAAGCAATGTCGACGTTAAACTTTTTTAAACCACGTCAGTGGTGGAATCTCAGTAGCCCCCAGTTTTAACTGGAGGGTTAGATGCAATATGTATTTTCCCGGCGCGGCTTCACAATGTTTGTTGGAAATAAATTTCATGGCCGCGCAATATTACGGGTTATTGGGGGTAGCGGGTTGAAGCCAATAACGAGGTATGCAACTGTTTATTTGTTTGTATTCTAACCTTCACCCTGGCAATGATTTGTGAATGTTGCGCGGCATCAAAATTTGTGGCCTAACAAAATTCATATTGCCGCGCGTTTTTTGGTTGCCTTGTTCAAACCCTGGGCTTCACCCAGGGCTAGTATGCTGCGGCCTTTCAGGCCTTTTTGGATTTCATTTAATATCCCGATTCCTGCCTTCACAATCGTTTCGGTAGGCAAGCCCGATTCTCGATATCTCGCCTCTCAGCACTGGCAATTTAGAAGCGAGATGGCGAGATGCGAGATGCGAGACTAATGCAAATTTTGTTTTCCTGTCTCGGTTCTCGATTCTCGATATCTCGGTTCTTAGCTCCGGCAATTTAGAAGCGAGATTGCGAGATACGAGAAAGGGCGAGACGAGTTATCAGTTATTTTAAATGTCAGTTTTAAATCAATTAAAAACCCTGAATGGGGTTTAACAATAATAGCCATGGGTGGCAACCCATGGTTCGGTGCGCAACATACGTCCCGGCGCGGTGGTGGCGGGTTTTAGGAGAATGCAAAATTGAAACCGCGCAATGTGTAGAATTTTTATGTATGACGGTTTGAACCCATTTACGATACTGCATAATTTTGTTTCCGAATAATAATTGGATGGTGTTTTAATTATCTCTATTCAATGATTTGTGGATGTTGCGCGGCATCCAATTTTGTGGACAAACAAAATTCATCTGGCCGCGTTTTTGGTTGCCTTGTTCAAACCCTGGGCTTCACCCAGGGCTAGTATGTTACGGCCTTTCAGGCCTTTTTGAATTTCATTTCCTGGCCGAGTAGGCAAGCGGGGGTTTCACCCGCAAGCCTCTCACAGAACCGTACTTGATAGTCTCCCATCATACGGCTCGTGTTACTGTTAATAACATTTGTCAAAAGTACTTTGTTTCCCAATGATAAAATAAATTAGGATTATTTTCTTTCATCACAGCCAGTTTGGAAAATGATTTCTTATACCCAATTTTGTACTTCTTACCAATCCATTTTACAAGTCGTTCTTGCAACCTGTATAATGTGTTTCGTAGTTGTCTTTTGCCCATCACTCCATAATAGTTAATCCATCCCCTCAGTCTCGGGTTCAGCTTCGCAGCCAGGTCTTCAATAGTGAGCTGCGTGTTCCTGAGTACTTTTTCTTCTTTGATCGCTTCTATTATTTTCTTCCTCGAGCTTAGGCTGATTTCTGCTCGAAAGAGTGTGAACAGTTGCTCCCGATACGGACTTTTTGCAGGGAGCGGTTTGAAGCTAAACCCAAGAAAATCAAAGCTCACCTTGTCGTGTTTTTGATAGCGTTTGTGATCCATGCAATAAGCTATTTTTGTCTTGCTTTCTTTGATGGATAGCTTCACTTCCGCTAATCTTAGCCTTATTGATTCGAGTACCTCTTCTGCCCGCAGCCGAGTGTGGCAATGGATCACCACATCATCGGCATACCTTACAAAACTTACGTCAGGATAATACTTGTTCAGCCACATATCAAGTGTGAAGTGCAGATAAAGATTCGCAAGTATTGGGCTAATCACACCTCCCTGAGGCGTGCCCTTACCTTGTTTCTCCCTTAAATTTCCGTCTTCATCCTGTACGGGTGCTTCAAGCCATCTCTTAACGTAAAGACTAATCCATTTCTCCGGTAGCACATGTTGTACTGCCTTCAGCATCGTCTCATGGTCGATCTCATCGAAAAATTTGCTGATGTCCATATCTATGACCCAATCCTTTTTATAGCAATTATCAAGTACTGCTTTCAGTGCCTGATGTGCGCTTTTCATTGGTCTGTAGCCATACGAGTTGGTATGGAATAATTTGTCAATTCTCACTTCCATGTAGTGCTTTACTACTTGTTGGGCTATCCTGTCTCGTAAAGTGGGGATACCTAACTTTCTGGTCTTTCCGTCTTTCTTTGGGATTTCCTTTTCCCGTACTGCTTGGGGCAGATAGCTGCCTGAGGACATTCGATTCCATATCACATACAGATTCTTCTCTACATCCTTGTCAAAATCTGTCCAACTCTCTTCATCAATGCCCACGGCCTTACCGCCTTTTCGTACTTTTCCATAAGCATCTACTACCCATTTAAATTCTATGGGGATAGGCTTTGTTACATTTACATTCATCTAAATCATCCTTGTTCAGTTGTTGGGTTAAACATAAAACTCAGTAACCCGGTTCCTTCGCTACTCCTTGCTTTCGCAAAGCATCAATCACTACTATGAACCAGTCCGACACCCAAACGCTAATGACTTATCATCCATCAGTTCCTTCGTTTGGGGATCACACGTTCCGTAATAAAGCCCGATATAGTTTCATGTCGCCTATACAACGGCGGGGATATGGTCAGTAATCAGGTAACTACCATACTTATTTCTGCACAACGAGAACTATGCGATTTTCCCCAGCATTTTCGAGATTTTCGGTGCTTCATCAGCGATTCCCTTGCGGTAATCTCCCTATATCATACCTGACCTTTAAGGCCTTTTCTCCTACCGTTCAACACCATTGGTTTACACCTTTAGCACCGAGGAGCGGTTTGCCAAATGCTCCTGAAAGCCTTTGGCGATACTTCGTCCCGCTCTCCAGCAGGATTGTATCATCTTTATTACAGCATGTAAAGAACATCGTCAATCTTTACTTCGTGTCACAATCTCGTTTCTCGATTCTCAAAATCTCGTTTCTTTGCTTAGGCAATTTAGAGGCGAGATTGTGAGAGACGAGTGATGAGACTATCCATCCAAACACAATCACTTACTGCTTTTACTTTTGCCAAATTTCAAAAACATAATTATGATATTTTAAATATCTCCGGAATTGCTAAATTTGTTAAATTGAATCTGGTAAAACTTGTTGCTGTTTCAACCCAAAATTTATCAAATGAATAATAAAGTAAAAAAAATTATAGCTCAAATATCATCAATTCTTGTTACAGGTATTGATGCAAAGCAAGTTTATCTTTTTGGCTCTTATGCTCAAAATAGAGCCAATGAGGAGAGCGATATAGATATTTTTGTGGTAGCAGATTTAAATGGGAAAAAGAAAATTGAAATTACGCAACAAGCAAGACGCCTACTTTTAAAAAAAATATTTATGCCCGTTGATATTTTAGTATGCGATAGCAAAGACTTCGACAATAGGAAAGACAACCAATCTACATTTGAACATATTATTGCAACAGAGGGGCAAAAAATTTATGGATAATAATAAAGATGGTTATTCATGGTTCCAATATGCTGGCAATGACTTTGAAGCAGTTACTGTTCTATCTGCACAATTAAAACCAAAATATGAAATAGTTTGCTATCATTGTCAACAATGCGCTGAAAAAATGCTAAAAGGGTATATTGCCACTAATCTTGGACGATTGCAGAAAACCCATGATTTAGTGGTCCTTTGCGAAACATGTGCCCATTATGATTCTGACTTTGAAAAAATCATTGAACAATGTAGTGACTTAACAATTTATTCATCAGAAGTAAGGTACCCAAACTTATTAGAAATCGAAAGCTACCATATGAAAAAAGCAATCGAAAATGCAACAATAATAAGAGATTTTGTATTGAGTAAACTACCGGGTTAGATGCGAGATTGCGAGAAAGGTGAGAGACGAGACAGCCCCTTCGACAGGCTCAGGATGACATAGAAAATTGGAATTGTTGCAGGTAGGGGCAAATTGCATTTGACCATTCGGGTGTAAGCGAATTTATTGGGTGTAGGTATGAGGTGTGAACCAATGTTGCCGTTAAACTTTTTTAAACCACGTCAGTGGTGGAATCTCAGTAGCCCCCAGTTTTAACTGGAGGGTTAGATGCAATATGTATTTTCCCGGCGCGGCTTCACAATGTTTGTTGGAAATAAATTTCATGGCCGCGCAATGTCACGGGTTATTGGGGGTAGCGGGTTGACGCCAATAATGCGGAATACAATTGATTATTTGATTGTATTTTAATCTTCAACGGTAATGATTTGTGGATGTTGCGCGGCATTGAAATTTGTGGACTAATAAAAAACATCGGGCCGTGCGTTTTTTGTGCGTTTTTTTGTGGCGCATTTTACCTCGGGTTTCACCCGAGGCTTTGATGCTTAAGCCTTTCAGGCTTTTTTTGTTTCACCTTTATGGGTAGTTCTACCCAGAGCTTCGCCAAGGGCTGGGAGTGCTTAAGGCTTTTTTGATTTTTATTTTTTGTTTGTGTGTGTTGTTTCGTTTGATTCTATTTAAAATTAAAGTCATAGGTGTAGCGGACATAGATATATTGTTCCTTGTAATTGTTTTGGGCATTGCTTTCGTCGGTATAGGGCTGGTATCCATATTCTGAGTCTATGCGCATTCCTTTATAAATTCTAAATCCAAACTTGCCAATCACTGACAATCGTTGCGATTGATTTGAATAAAATGTTGCCTTGTTCATATTGTTTGATATATTGAGGCCCAGTACCAATGCCTTTTTGCTTTGCCAGCTTATATTTCCACTATAAATATTAAGGTCTGAAATATATTCCTGTTTGTTATTATAAATCAAGGTTCTTCCTGCATCAAAACTTATCACTAAATTACTTTTAAAACTTTCTGAAATTCCTCCAATTAAATTATAAAATACGGTTTGCGTTTCAGGGCGTACAAAGTCGGAGCGCCTGGTTTGGTTCCAAACTATTCTTATATTATGAAACATCCCGAGGTATTGCTTTGAATAATTTAAATTTGCCATTAAAATCTCCATCCGGTCGTCGATCTTTGCAGCACTCACAATTGCGTTCTTTGTATTCCGGTTTTGACTGATATAGTTAAGCATCAAGCCCGGCCAGCCTGGCTTATAGCCAAAATAAAAAGAGCCATTTATTATTTGTGTATGCATACTTGAAATCAGGGTCTGGTTCAGATCATTCGTAAAATCCTGGTAATTTCCATAGAGCGAAAAACGCTTTTTCCAAAACCAAATTCGTTCTCCAATGGTATAGCCTTCATAGTTGGTTCTTAAAAACGGATTTCCCAACGAAGTATACTGCGGACCATTGCGACGATACTCAAATGAAAAACTTTGCACTTTATTCGTAAGTGAAACATTGCCATAATAAGCGGCATAATTAAAGTCCTTGGGAATGATTGGGACCGTTGATGAATTCATGATTAAATACTGCTGGTAATCGGCAGGATCATAAGGCAAATGCGTATGAAAGACCGTATCAATTTGTTGTTTGTTACCCACACCATAGGAAATATCATTGGTTATTGCACTTACGGCCGCACCAAAGCTAAAGGCGAGCCTGCGTTTAAAAATCTTTATCGTTAAATCGGCACCCACTGCTAAATTGTCTTTGGGAGTAATGCCGTATACAATCGAATTGATATCATCTTTAGCCTTAAAAGCGTTCAACCCGATTTTAAAAAAATCACGTTTATTCCCAAGCTCCAGCCTTCCTGCCATCATCAGGCGTTTGTATGTTCCCGGAATTTTATACATGGTGTCGTTAATAAAATTGGAAGGAACATAACCTGAGCCCGGAATATACTTTTGAATACTGCCTTCGATGGCAGAATTGAGTTCGCCCTGATAGTATTGAATGGAACTTCCACCTGCTTTCAAAATGGCTTTCACACCCCGTATTCTCACCCCGGTTAAAACAAGCCGATCCATTGCAGGGTTAATATCTCCGTACGAAATATCAAGCCATTTATTGTTAAATCCAACCTGGATATAATTCATGTTTTGCACCTGTGAAAAATTATTGGAGGTGGTAAAAAACTGGAT
>CAYHCF010000050.1:0-4396 GCA_964355075.1 uncultured Chitinophaga sp. | reverse complement strand
TATAATTCATGTTTTGCACCTGTGAAAAATTATTGGAGGTGGTAAAAAACTGGATAGGAATATGTGAGTTATTATGTTGGCCACCTGCCCACTTACAGAAAGTTGCATCAGGCAAAGCGATAAACCGATTCGCAAAGATCTGTATGGAGGTATATAAAACATCATTCAAGAAATTTCATCTTTAGGGTCACCTTTTAATATCAATACTTTTTACTAATGATACTTCGCTTAAAACACCCTGTTCGCTTACGGCCTGAACACTAAAATTATAAGTGGCCCCAAACTGCAAACCCGGTGTTTTAAAACTCCTGCTCTTCTTGCTTAATTGAAATTCACTTGCCACCATATTGCCATTCTGAAAAGCCCTGAACCCCTTTAGGTCTTGTATTTCCGGATACTCCCAGTCAAACAGTACACGATTACTATCAAGAGTAATTGTATTAATTTGAATATACGGCAAACGCTGGCTTGGAGAATATGTCGTTACCGTATCGCTTAAATCGCCTTCACTTTTATACCTGCTCATTGCTGAAACACAAAACTTGTATTGACTAGATTTGGCATAGTTAATCTCATAGCGAAACGTATTTGATTTGATGGGCATACCCCCTACCTGCATAAACTGACTGCTTAAGGGGTTTGATGCGTACAGGATATAATAATCTGTAAGGGTGTCACCCGGCTTTTTTGCATCCCAGCTTAAATCGGCGTATAGTTTTTGCTGATTTTTTACAAATATTACTTTTAAGTTTACAGGTGTCGGGGCTTTGATTACCGGTAAATAATAATATAACTTTTCGTTACTCACCTGCTTTGTTTCATCTTTATAAATAACAACAACCCTGTATGTAATATAGCTGGCCGGAGGCGAGTAGGTATTTTCCGAATAGTTTCTTGTTTGAAGCGGCAACACTTCCGAAACACTTTTATACGGACCGGGCAGATTTGCTTTTTCAATTAAAAATCCTTTCGCAAATGGTTCCATTTCTTTTGTGAAACTCCAACTGATTTTAAATGCATTGGCCGGACCTGCATTAAACATCACCTCCTCAAGGAACGGGGCCTTATATTCAGTCGGATGTTCGGCCGGGTCATATAAATAGGTGATCATTTCGTCGCTTTGGTTTTTAAAAATGCTTTGCAATACAATACCATAATTACTTATTTCATTTTTGTTTGCAATGGTATCCACCCAACTGTAAGAACCTTCATTTTCGGTTTTTGAACCCTTAGCTATAGGATTTATTGGATTTGAAAAAAGCTTGATCCATGATTGCCCCTTTTTTTTATAAATAATAAATCCCGCAGGAAACATCTCTTTTAGTTGTATATTATTTACATTCCAATTCAGTTGTATTTTACCCGACTTGCCAAATGGCCTACCGCTAAATGCAGTTACAGGATTTAACAAAGTTTTTGTTCCTGCGGTCCATTTAAAAACCGTAGCCGGATTGTTGGCCTTTTCATTTGCATCCTGTAAAAATAATCCGTACTCATATTGCTTACCCGTTGCAGCAGTTCCATCAATAAATGCAAATCCGTTCAGTAATGCAAAATCATAATCAAGAGCCATGGCAAATGATAAACCTTGCAATGCATTTTGGTCTGTATTCAAGCGGTTTAAATATCCTGATGCCGTAATCTCTTTTGCCTTTTTATTGGCAATCATCGTTTGCAGCTTTTGTTTGAGTGCCAACAATTCGCTTTCACCCGCTCCGGTATTTGATAAATTTTTGTTTAGCGCTATACCCGGAACCAGTAAACTGCTGTTTAATTTTTGCCAGGTGTTTGTGCCCGGGTTTATTTCTCTTCTTTTCAAATCAAAACCAACTGTATTCTTATCCCAGCTTTTAAAAATCCATAACATCTTCACAATTTTTCCATCGGCACTCTCACCCAAAAGTTTAACCTGCTCTTCCTGGGCACACAGGAAAAGAGGTACCCATAAATTTAATAAGAGAAATATTTTATTTTTCATATGCCGGTTTATTTATATTGAGATGCTTATTGTAGGTGTGGTAATTGTATCTCCGTACCATGGAATACTAAAGGGCAGGGTAACCGTAGCCGTACCCGTTAAACTCAATGTGCCTCCTACATATCCTACATCACCGGTTGCACTGGCCGATGCAGATGAAGTACCTGTATAAACCCAGGTATCAACTGTTACATTTCCATTGCCGTTCACGGTAACATTAAAAGTGCCGTTAATGCCGGTTTGATCAAAACTTACATTCATATTCGAATTCATATTAAGAGCTATGCTACCAGATACCGCACCTCCAAACCAACTGTCGGAATAATTAAACGAGCAGCTTGCTGTTCCTCCCAGATTACCGGTCACCGAAGTAACGCTGCTTAAATTTCCACTCAGGCTAAAATTACCATTTGCCAATTGAATTTTACCGCCAAACATTTGTCCTCCCATATTATTACCGTTGGCCGAAAACTGGTTGTTTCCAAAAAAGAATCCAATATTGAGGTTTTGAGATTGAAATGCCCAACCGCTTCCCGGGATCTTTAACACGGCACCCACACTTCCTGATAGGGTATTGGCAGGAATGCGATACGTAACATTTGCATTGCCGTCAAAAAATTTATTGTTCTTTAAAACGGCGACCGTTCCTACCAATGTAATATCAACGGTGGCAGAAGTAAATGCAACCACCACTTCACCCGTTACCTCACACATATTACCTACATCGGCAACACCCAGTTTTAGCCCGGCTAAATATGCACCCAACTGTGGATTGCCCATTGCATTTACATTGGGTAAAAAATAATTATATCCTACCTTACCCCCAATCTGGGTTAGTTTTAAACCCGATTGACCCAGGGGTACATTCGCCTTTACGGTGATGGCCAGGTATGCGAAATTATAGGTGGGTTCAGCACCAATATCAACAGCTCCATCCAGTCCTATAGCAGCAAAGTCGCCATTAAAAGTACCTGTAAAACGGTTGGTACCAAATGTTGCCGAGAACGTGATGCTGGCCGGCGCACGGTTTAAATTGCCTGCAATGGTTCCGATTGAAATCGTGCCATCTTCCTTTATCTTAAATGCCGAAACCTGTATCATCACAGCCGTGCCCGTTGCCGCCATTTCGAGTTTGGCACTGATGCTTAATTCAGCAGGCGGGCCAGCTGCAAAACTTGCATTTTCGAGGGTAAACTTAAAATTGCTGTATTTAATGAGTCCGCTGCAAACAAATGTTTTTAAAGCACCGTTTTCAATTTCAAAATTATCAACATTTATTTTTACATCAAACTGATTGTGCTTCGCCTTTAAACTTCCATTTACCAGGGTCATGTCAAATTCTTTATTAAAATTGGCGTTCAGGACAAAATCGGTTAAAGTCATGGTAAATGCAGTAATGCCGGCGGCCTGAACCGTTGCGTTACATCCTCCTGCGGCAGGAAATGTAAGTGCCAGGTCGATGGTTCCTCCAATTGTTTTTATTTCCGAAATCTGTACTTTACCGCTACCGCTTTTAAGTGCAAAAGTTGCATTGGTAATATTGAGTTCAATACCCAGCGTAAGCTCCTTCATTGTTATTTTAAACAAACTGGTTTTATAGCTTGCGTTTAATACCACGTTTAAATCACCCGACAATAAACCTGCTGCACTATAGTTGCCCGTAAAACTGGCAATCACCACATCTGCACCTGCGTTCTTTTTTACCAAATCAATTTTAATACCCTGTACCCCGCTCCAATCCCAAGTCCCTGCAAAACCATTTGTATTATTAAAGGTAAATGTAATGGTGGTATTGGTTCCCTGCCGCAACATCACAAAGCCCTTATTCCCCGATAAATCCCGATCCACAGGGTTCGTAACTTTAACCTTGACCGTACCACTCAGGTTACCGTTTGCCGCAACGCTAAGATGCATTTCTGTTACATTCAATTTAAAAGTAGTAACCGCACCGGCGCCTGGCACATTAACAGTTGCTTCGGGGATTTCAATATCACCTGTCCAATCAATACTTACATCGGTTAAAGAGCCATCTTCACAATTTTTTCCAAATTTAACGGTAGCACCATTGTTAATATTTACAGCGCGGTTAAAGCCACCTACTCCATTCATATTTAAAGTAAAGCCTGCATTATTGGCTGTATATTTACATACGCCTGCATCCGGCGATTGATTATCGGGATTTACATTGAAATTCAATTGTAAGGGTCCGGCAGTAATGCCATTCGTAACCGGCGCACACGAACATTCGCAGGTGGACAAAACGCCCTGGTCCTGATAGGTTACGCCATTAATAGTAATCTTAACGGTTACTATTGCATTGGTAATATTTGTATCCAGCAATTTTATGTGAGCTGTTTTTTGATCCTGTTGTGTAATCTGCACATTTGGGTTGGTGCTCGTCCAGAGATACGTTCCACC
>CAYHCF010000049.1:0-14563 GCA_964355075.1 uncultured Chitinophaga sp. | reverse complement strand
TTTGCGGAGAGGGCGGGATTTGAACCCGCGGTACCTTGCGGTACACAAACTTTCCAAGCTTGCACGATCGGCCACTCTGACACCTCTCCGGATATTGGGCGAAAATAGGTAAATTTTAAAAATGATGCCTGAATTATTTATTTATTGAATTTTTATTAATTTTGATTCATGTTGGATGCAACGCTTTCGGTTTTTAAATAATCTTATTATTTTAATTCATTCAATCATGAAATCAGTAATTAAACTCACAAAACTTTTTACCATCCTTCTCATTTTATTTTCGCTTTCTTCCTGTAAGAAAAAAGTTCCTGCTTTGAAGATGGTGGATGCTGTTATTACGGGTTACGATATGAGGTTATGTGCCTGCTGCGGAGGTTTGTTGATTAACTTCGAGAATAATCCGGAAAAGTATTCCGGTAATTATTACCTCATCAATTCACTTCCACCCAATTCAGGGATTGATGAAAATTCTAAATTCCCGGTGAAGGTGCTGGTTCAATATACCATTGATAAAAACCGCTGCAATAGCAATTTTGTGGATATTCTGAAAATAGAAGTGAAATAATGTTTTCAAAATAATCTACCATTTAAGATTTCAGAAAAAAAACCATCAGCATTTCCCATCACAAGCTTCCTTTCCCATCTCTCATCCTGAGCTTGTCGAAGGGTCCCATTTCTAGCTCACTTCAAATACGTATCCAGCCACTCGAAAAATACCCTTTGCCATAAGATGCTGTTTTGTGGTTTGGTGACCCAATGACCTTCATCGGGGAAGTATAAGAACCTGCTTGGAACTCCTTTGATCTGCGCTGCTGTAAAGGCTTCCATGCCCTGTCCTAATGGTACACGAAAATCCTTTTCGTTATGAATAATTAAGATGGGTGTATCCCAGTTTTTAATGAATTTATGTGGAGAGGATTCATAGTTGTTTGAACTTCCGGTTTGGCTCCAGTACGGACCTTTATTATCGTAATTGGCAAAATACATTTCTTCGGTGGTGCCATACCAGCTTTCCATATTAAACATACCACAATGTGCAATAAATGCTTTGAACCTTTTGTTGTGATTGCCAGCTAACCAATATACACTATAGCCTCCAAAACTGGCTCCAACCGCGCCAAGCTTATCTTTGTTCACATAGGGTTCCTTTGCAACTTCATCAATCGCACTCAAATAATCTTTCATGCACTGCCCCCCATAATCTCCGGAAATTTCTTCGTTCCATTCGCTGCCAAAACCGGGTAATCCTCTTCTGTTTGGCGCAACAACAATATAACCATTTGCCGCCATTAATTGAAAATTCCAACGGTAACTGAAAAATTGTGAAACGGTACTTTGGGGTCCGCCCTGGCAATATAAAAGTGTCGGGTATTTTTTCCCTGCATCAAAATCAGGCGGGTAAATTACCCAAACCAACATGTCTTTTCCATCTGTTGTTTTCACCATTCTCTTTCTTACCTCACCCATTTTTGTGGCGTTCAAAAGAGACTGATTTGGATTCTCAAATACCTCCCCACCACTCAGTTTTTTGTCTTTTAAATCCGGTTTTGAATAGGCGAATTCATATTTAAACAGAACGTTA
This sequence comes from uncultured Chitinophaga sp., assembly GCA_964355075.1. Lineage (GTDB taxonomy): Bacteria > Bacteroidota > Bacteroidia > UKL13-3 > UKL13-3 > B1. The sequence continues at coordinate 12,981 of CAYHCF010000049.1, read as the reverse complement.
GGTGAATTAATTCTGGATGTATTGGCAATGAAAATTGCTTTGCTGCTTTTGCCATTCATGCTAAACTCATTCACATCAAAATCTCCGGTAAATAAATAAGAGGCAAAACCTCTTTGATCAGGCCAAAATCCAACAATGTGTTTGGTGGCATTTTCGGTAACGATACCAAATATCATTTTGCCATCATCAGCCCATTTAAAATTATCAACCGGATAATCAAACTGATCGCTGATCTTAGTGATTTTTGGAATTTCATTTTGTGATGGAACAACTCCATTCTCCTTGCTCAAATCATGCATTACTAAAGTGTTTCTGGCGCTTTCGCAGGCAGGAGTGGCAACGCTTAACCAGGCAAGCTTCGTGCCATCAGGCGAAAATTGAGGATTGCGGTCGTAACCTGTATTGGATTCCGAAATATTCCGGGTGATTTTGGTGTTCAGATCATAAAGATAAATATCGCTGTTGGTGGAAACTGCATCTTGTGTGCCGAATAACTTTTTGCTATCGTAGGCAATTTTTGTGCCATCTGCACTCCAGTTATATTCATCATCATCGCCAAAAGGTGTTAAAGGGCAATCAAATCTTTCTCCGGCTAATAAATCGGTAGGATTGCCTATAATTGAACCCTGGGCATAGCCAACAATAAACAAATGGCTATAGGCATAATCATGCCATGAATCCCAATGACGGTATAACAAATTGTCAATAATTCTGGCATTGGTTTTATCGAGATCAGGGTAAATTTCTTTTGCCGCTTTGTCTAATTTCACATCGGCAGTATAGGCTAACTGGGTCATTTTTGGTGAATACTTATATCCACTGATCCCACCCGGGAAAACGGTAATTTGTTTTTTGTCCGAACCATCCACATTCATTTCCCAAAGCTGCATATCCCCGGCTGCCTGACCGGGTACCGGGCTTTCTGTACTCAGGTAACTGATTTTTTTCCCGTCAGGTGTGAACCGCGCACCCGAGGCATTTGTTTTTGCTTCAGTAATTGCTTTGGCTTCACCTCCCGATATGGGTTTGGCATATATAATATTGCTTCCTTTGTTGGCTTTCACATCATAGGTTTTCACACCATAAATTACGGTTTGTCCATTGGGTGAAATTTGTGGGTCAGAGAGGCGGCCAAATTGCCACAAGACTTCAGTGCTGAGTTTGTTCTGAGCCAACAAAAAAAAGGGAATGCTGAATAGTATGATGATAAGTTTTTTCATGGTTGATATGGGATTACAAAATTACAAGATTACAAAATTACAAATTACAAATTACAAATTACAAATTACAGATTACAAGATTACTCCAATGGTTATCGGGTAACGGCGTTCCTTGTGAGCTTAGTGGATTCTTAGTGGCCTTTGTGTTAAAAAAGAAATTTAAATTAAACACGATGGTCACAAAGAAAAACACAAGTTCACAATTGAAAACATTAGTATACTTATTACCGATTACCGATTACCAATTACCAATTACCGATTACCAACTACCGTAGTTCGACAAGCTCACTATGACAGCAAAATTTGTCATCCTGAGCTTGTCGAAGGGACCGATTACCAATTCCTATATCGATTTTAAATCAATCAAATGGGATTCAAAATCTTTTACAGTGCAGGGATGTACATGCTTCCACCTCCCCAGATTTGAGGAGCATCTTCGATTTTTGGGAAATCACCTTTGGAATGTAATTTTTCAACCCAGGTCTTCTTTGCCATTGCTAAATATTTTGAACCCAAAAATAATTGATTAGGTTTGTTAAAAAACTAATTTAAATCAGCTACCCACCATGAAAGAAAACAAAAGAACAGTACTATTCCTTGTATTGGGATCCTTTTTTATTGCCAATGCCATCATTGCCGAATTTATTGGAGTCAAGATTTTTTCTTTGGAGAAAACCTTAGGTATGATACCGGTAAACTGGAATGTTTTAGGTAATACGCTCTCCTTTAATATGACAGCAGGTGTTTTGCTCTGGCCCATCGTTTTTGTGATGACAGATATTATCAATGAATATTTTGGCAGGAGCGGAGTGAAGCTGTTTTCCTATATAGCAGCCTCTCTGGTTGCTTACGCTTTTTTAGCAATATATCTGGGAATGGGCTTAACTCCGGCGGACTTTTGGGTCACCAAACAGACAGCTTCCGGACCCTTGGATATGCAAAATGCCTATACCCAGATTTTTGGTCAGGGGCTTTGGATTATTGTAGGTTCATTGGTTGCCTTTTTAATTGGGCAAATTATTGATGTGGCGGTTTTTCATTACCTTAAAAAACAAACCGGAGATAAACATTTATGGCTACGCTCAACCGGATCAACCGTAGTTTCCCAGTTTATTGACAGCTTTGTGGTTTTGATCATTGCCTTTTATATCGGTGCAGGATGGGATTTAAAATTGGTGCTGGGAATTGGTGTGGTAAATTATATGTATAAACTCAGCATTGCCATTTTTCTCACTCCTGTTTTATATGGTGTTCACGCCGTTATTGATGCCTACTTAGGTAAGGAATTAGCAGAAACCATGATGCGGGAAGCGGAGGGGAACTAGAAATGGGAAATGGGAAATGAGAAATGGGAAATGAGAAATGGGAAATGATCATTTCCCATTTCTAGCTATTCAACGATAAGTCGCTTACTCATTACCGGTTTTTGGTCAACAACAAGTTGGTAGAGATACATGCCTGGAGCAAAATTTGTGGTATATATTTGCGTTTGGTGCAGGCCTTCACTTAAGGATTCAAAGTCTTTGCTAAACACAACTTTTCCGTTGATATCCATTATTTGAATTTGTGCACTGCCATTATGAATCAGTTTGAAATCTATGTTAACCAGATTCGTTGCCGGATTCGGATAGGCATTGAACAAATGGTTTTTACTTTCAACTAAATCAGTTACTCCCGAAACCCAGGCCACCCGCATGGTATAATATCCACCACTGTCGGCAGTGATAGGCTTGGAAGCAGTTTTTCCATTATTGGCAATTACTTTTACAAAATATTCCACACTGTCTGAACCTACCATATTAGCGTTGCTGATATCACCCACCCAATAACCGGAGCTATCGGTAAGATTTAGGGTTGTCCAGTTTGCATTGGCATTTTTACGCCATTTACAAATAGCAGATTGGATGCCACTTTTGTTCATTGCCTTCACCAAAATATGATATTTTGATTGTGGCAAAACCAGGCCATCAACGCTGGGATGCCAGATGCGCAATGGGTTATCTACCGGTATTTGCATGGTAATACAATGAATGGCTCCACCCAGAGGCGACATAATCCGGCTATCAATCGGTACAATTTTATAGCCGGGGAAGATGCGTTTATAAAACGCCATTATCCTTTGGTGCTGGGCTGCATTTCCGGTTGAACCATCATAATAAGAAGGAAAAATAAAGCTGTTGTTTACCGTAGTACCATTGATAAAATTACGGGCATCGGCATCAATTTGAGCGCAGGTTAAGCGGGTATGGGTTCCATTGTCATCGGTGGGGTGTTCAACCCTGAAAATACGATAAGGCCGGTTATAAGTTGATTTGAGTGAGCTAAGATATTGAACATTGTCTTCAATAATTTTCTTATCCTGCGCAGTAATCACCGATGGATATTGAGATGCAATAATTGTTTGCTCATCTTTTAGTTTAATATATAAATCAATATGTCCTGTGCCACCATCACATTTTAAAGCCGGCAAATTTGACAAATCAGGCGTGCCAAAGATATTTCTTACAGTATCTAAGGTTTGGTTTGTACTCCAGGATGTTGCGTGTGCTGAAGCGTTGGCTTTGGTAACTACATCACTAAAAAATAATCGTCCATATCCATCACCCATAAAATTTCCACCTTCACCATTGAGTTGAGTTACATAATTCTGATAGCCCATTGTTGTGGCCAACTGACCAGGAAATAAATTGTCTTTATCCCTGCCATCATAATATTTCATGTCGGCAAATCCTATTGAATCCAGACCTTTGGAATAGAAGGCCATCGGGCCGTAATCACGTGTCCACCAATCATCACCGGCACTTACCAGAAACCGGTAATTGAATAAAGGCGTGCCTCTCGAAATCATATTATTTTTCACCAGAGTGGTATCGCCATTGTTTAACACCCGAATATAAACTGTACATTCTTTCTGGATCGCCTGTGCAAGCTGGGCAGAAATATCGGCGTAGGGTGAGGTTAAATCAACGCCTGAAGGGATACCCTGACCGTCATAATCAAATGACCAACTGATTGCCACCGCCTTTGATTCTTCAAACTCACCGGGTAAAATGATACCTTGAGGGAAAGCCTTGTATTGCGAGGCTTTAAAAAAATCCTGTTGCTTCGAAGTATTGTGCATTGCTTTTTCCTGTTCGGTTTGATAAGCCGGTTTTTTGCCAAATTTATTTTGCTGTGAAAACGATGGGTTCACACCTAAACCAAGAATAATAATACTTAAAATTAATTTTTTCAATTTCATATCAATATGTTTGCGTTATAAATAATCTCCGAACATATGAATAGTCAAGCATCTTTCAAAGTTTATAGCTGTTTTCCTGAAAATTTTAATATGGGTTCAGTAAGCGAGCGAATAGAACCCTTAAAGGTTTTGATGTGCATGCCCGATTTTTTTGATATTGTGGATGTGAAAAATATTCACATGGAAGGCAATGCCAATAAGTTAAATAAAAAACTGGCTGTTGAACAATGGGAAAATCTTAAAAAAATCTATTTAGAATTAAAAGAAGTGGGTATTGTTGAGGAGGTTTTAACCATAGAAGGAGTTGAGGATTGTGAAGATATGGTATTTTGTGCCAACCAGACTTTTCCATGGGTTACAGAACATGGCGAAAAATTGGTTTTGATGAGCAAAATGCGGCATGAATCGAGACAAAAAGAGGTTCCTTATTTTGAATCTTATTTTGAGAAACTCAATTATCAGCCGGTTCATTTAAAGCAAACCAAAATGTTTGAAGGCATGGGTGATACCATTCCACATCCCGGTAAGCGATTGTTATATGGTGGTTACGGACATCGGAGTGATTTAAGCGCGTATACCGAATTAAGTCAGCAACTAAAGGTATCTGTTTTTGCTTTGGAGTTAATTAATCCGAATTTTTACCACCTCGATACCTGCTTTGTTCCCTTGTCTGATGATTCGGTTATGTTATGTAAAGAAGCCTTTACCCATGAAGGCTTGGCCCTGATCCAAAAGTGTTTTAAGCAACTTTATTTCATTCCCGAACGTGAAGCCATAGATACTTTTTGTTTGAATGTGCATGTAATTGACAATATAGAAAAGCAGAAAAAGGCGGCCATCATTCAAAAAGGAAGCGATTTTGCTTTGAAAGCATTAAAGGGTTCCGGTTATACAGTTTATGAAATTGAAACCGGCGAGTTTATGAAGTCGGGCGGGAGCGTTTTCTGCATGAAAATGATGGTTTATTGAGCCAAAAATTTTCTGTCAAAACTGCATCATACATTTAAAAAAAATCGTTTTAATTTCTCGGTGTAATTTTTTTTATTACACGGAGGTTCACAGAGAAAACACAGAGGTTCACAGAGTTTTAATGCTGCATAATTTGCCTCTGTGATTCTCAGTGACTCCTCTGTGGTTCTCTGTGAAATTTGGTAATGAGTAATTGACATAAATTATCTTTAGTTTGAAAATAATTGGATAATTTGCACCTGCATAACTTACAATATTCTATTTTAAGCCAAAATTATCCTGTCTTATTCAAGTGTTTTGCTGTGATCCATCACATATTTCCAGATTTCCATCACTTGCTCAATAGGCACTTCGTAAGGTTTGTAAATGGGGTTATTGGAAACCAGTACCAGCATTTTATTTTTGGCAATTTCATTGTAAACACGTTTAAACACAATGCCGTCTTCTTTGGTTAAAACCACGTAACATTCGCCGTCTTTCAGCGTCATCCAGTCATCAACGTACTCGCAGGTTACGTAGGTTTTGTCTTTTATGGGCAGCATCGAATCTCCGCTTAACTGAAAGCTGCGGTATTTTTTGCGTTTGTCTAAAAAAGGCAAGCTAAACTGTGGCAGTTCGCTGATAAATTTTGAATCGGAATAGCCTGCCGTATAACCTGCACGTGCTTTTTCAGACACCAACTCAATATTATCTTCATTCTGTTGATTGGTAGTGGTGGCAACAATGCGCAGGTATTTACCTTTGATAAAATCTTCCAGACCGCGTTCCAGTTCACCCACTTTCGATTCGGGCAAATTAGCTAAATCAACTCTCAGCAAGGTATCGAGACTGATGCGGAAATAGTCGGAAATTCGCATGGCCATATCAATAGGCGGTGATGCAATATTGTTCTCATAACTGTTCCATACCGAGCGCTTGGATTCGATGGCGATGGCCATTTCTTCCTGACTGAAATTTTTACGTTTCCGCAAAAATTTGATGTTGTTTGACAAGTACATACGATTAATTATTAGCTTATTGATATTGGATTGTTAGTTTAGTTAACAATTATCTGTCAAATGTATTAACAATTTTTCAATTAGGCAAGAAGAAAATTTTTGAATTGGAAAACTTCATCCGGTTCATCTTGCTGGAAGCCTCCAATCTTAAGAATTCTGGACTAGTGTGAACTAATTTCTGATTTTAATAGTATTGCCTCAAAATCAAATCCAGTTTACTTGGATAATTAATTACAGGCGGTAGATATCTTTTCTGTGGCCAATGTCAATTACCCGAACCAGCAGAATAGTATCCTTGATTTCATAAATAATGCGATAGTCGGAAACTCTAATGCGAAAAGCATTTCTTCCTTTCAGCTGTTTGTAACCGAAAGGCCTTATTTTTCACGCTCGCGTTCAATCTGTTCAAATGCCTTTTCCATGGGAACGAATGGCTCATTGGCAATGATTGCATCATCATATAAACGGATATCTTCCAGCTCTTCCAATTTCTCTAAAATAGTTTCATACTCAAGCAATGAAAGCACTACCGAGATTTTTTTTCCCTGGCTATCGGTTAGGTATTGGGGATTTAAATGATACATGGCTGTATTTACTAATTAAGTGAAACAAATTTACAATATGGGATTCACATTTAAAAGAATGAATTCAAAATCAATCCTGTTTTGGTGTTTTTTATCCGATTATGATCCAGGCAGATATGTTTTTTTGCTTGCATGCTATTGAATAAATGTTATATTAATTAACCAATAAATGTTAAAAATATTAACTAAATTAAACCAAAACGAAAATTAATGGAACGCACGGTAGCCCATATGGATCTCGATACTTTTTTTGTCTCGGTTGAACGCCTCGAGAACCCTTCCTTATACGGCAAGCCTGTTATTATTGGTGGCTTTTCCGATAGGGGCGTGGTGGCCAGTTGCAGCTACGAGGCACGTAAGTTTGGCGTTCATTCGGCCATGCCGGGTAAATTAGCCAGAAGAATTTGTCCGCAAGCCATTTGGTTGCGTGGCGATATGGATAAATACAGCCGTTACTCGCACGAGGTTACCGAAATAATAGAAGAAGCAGCGCCTTTGGTCGAAAAAGCTTCAATTGACGAACACTATTTAGACATGAGCGGAATGGATCGCTTTTTTGGCTGTTACAAATGGATGCACGAATTGCGCGAACGCATTATTAAAGATACCGGTTTACCCATTTCTTTTGGTTTATCGGTGAATAAAACGGTATCCAAAATTGCTACCGGAGAGGCCAAACCCAATGGCGAAAAGGAAGTGCTGCAACCATTGGTAAAGCCTTTTTTGTTTCCGCTGTCTATCAAAAAAATACCGGGTATTGGAGATAAAACATACCATACCCTGCGCGATATGGGCATTGTGTACATAGAAACCCTGGCCAATATGCCGGTAGAATTGCTGGGAAAGGTAATGGGTGAAAACGGCAAAATAATCTGGGAAAAAGCCAATGGCATCGATGGGCGGCCGGTTGAACCCTACCGCGAGCAGAAATCAATGGGTTCAGAGCAAACCTTTGAAACCGATACCACCGATATGAAATTTCTGCACCGGACTTTAGCCAAAATGGTGGAAGGTGTTTGTTTTGATTTGCGCAGGCAAAACCGGCTCTGTGCCTGTGTTACCGTAAAAATCCGTTATTCCGATTTTCAGACCCATACCATGCAATCGCGGCTTGCCTATACTTCCTACGACCATGCTATTTTAAGCAAAGCCAAAGAGCTGTTAAACAAGGTGTACGACCGCCGGCAATTGGTAAGGCTTATGGGTGTAAAGCTTAGCAACCTGGTTTACGGTGCCCAGCAGATTAATCTGTTTGAAGACAGTATTGAATTGGTAAATCTCTATCAGGCCATGGATCAGATCAGGCATTGGTACGGGAAAAAAGCAGTAAGCCGCGGAGCAGGAGGCTATAAATCAGAAATGAGAGAGGAGAGATGAGAGAGGATTTTTTTACTGCCAATACCTTAAGGAAATGCTTTCTCTATTGATATTTTAGAACTTTTTGCTCATAACAATTACCCATGTTAGAGAGTAGGATAAAAAATAACAAGTTCCGGGTACTATATTTGTGGCCATTACGAAAAATGGTAGTTTATGAAAAAGACATTTATGGTTGAGTTGTTTCTGCCCGAAGAATTGGATTCTGATTTTTTGAGAATGATTCCTGCACACCGCGCCTATATCAATGAGTTAATCAATGACAGATCCATATTAACTTATTCAATAAGTTTCGATAAAACCAGAGGCTGGATTATTTTTTCGGCTAAAAACGCCGAAGAGGTTTTAGATATTGTTCAACAATTCCCGATTCATCAATTTATAACAATCGAAATAAACGAATTATCTATTCACGACGGCGAATCCTACCGCTTCCCTGAGGTTTTTCTAAATTAGAGACATCAATCGCTTAAATGTAATACCGGAAATTGCAAATTTCAATTCCCGCAACTTATTTCAAGTATTCAATTTTTGAATGTATCGGGCAAATTTTACTTAACATGGCACTCACCCCGCAATATTGCTCCATTGATAATGTTACCGCCTTTTCCATTTTTGGCTGATCGGTTTCGGCCAGTTTAATTTTATAGATAACATTTATCTCCGTATATATTCTTGGGTGCTCATCTCTTAGATTTGCATCCACATCAATTGAAAAATCCGAGAAATTTACCCGCATTTTTTTTAAAAAGCTTACCACATCCATTCCTGTGCAGCCGGCAAGCGAGGTGAGCAAAAATGGTTTTGGTGAGGGCCCGGAATCCTTCCCACCACCTGCAGGAACGGTATCTACAATAAACGAATGATTATTGATATGACTGGTAAATTGCATATCCTGATTCCACTCAGTTCGGGTTTTATGTATAGCTGGCATCTTATTTCTCCATCAATTTTTGAACCGAATACCAGGATCCACCATTATAGGCTTTTATGCCATTTGATTTTAAAATACTTGTTGCTTGTGCGCTTCTCATACCACTGGCACAACATAAAATCACCACTTTGTTTTGTTTTTTAATTTTGTCTATTTGATCCACTATTTTTGGTAAGGGAATATTCTTTGAACCTTTTAAATGTCCACCGGAAAATTCGCCTTCACTGCGTACATCAATAATTTCTGCGCCATTTTTTAAGGCTTCCATCATTTCTTCTTTACCTTTTCCGGTAAATAAATTTTTCAAAAATTTGATCATGTTTTGTTTTTAATTTTTATGTAATTATTTTATTTTTTATCTGTATTCGTTCTGAAAATATCTCCTATTATTCCCCCCGTTAATATGCCGTATAATGTGCTATTTACAGGGTTTGAAGTAATTGCGCAAGTACCGTTTGCGCAACCCACAAAATAATAATAGGCATATCCGGCAATTGCCCCCAATACACCTCCAATCAGCAATGTTCTATATTTCTTTAAGGCTATTTTCATTTCCCATTTCTCATTTCTCATCTCCCATCTCTAGCTTCCTTCCCGCTTCCTGCTCACATATTACAATCACACTTTTCAATACAAGTTAAAATCTGGCTCAGGTTACGCTCCTTTAAACGGTAAAAGGATTTGGTTCCAAGCTTTCTTACCTCGAGTAAACCTTTAATTTTCATATTCGTTAAATGGTGACTTAACAAAGATTGCTCACAACCGGTTAATTCTACCAGTCCATTTACGGTAAGCTCTTCCTGATTTTGCAGCATCGAAATGACGGCCAATCGGGTTGGATGTGCTATGGTTTTAAGGATAAAAGCGGCCTTTTCTAATTTGGTTTTATTTAAACTCACAGAATACAAATATATGAACATATATTCATATATGAAAATATTTTTTTTTAAAATAAGGTTTTGGCTATAACTTGCCAGCGAAAGAGAATCATGAAAATTGCCTTCGACGCCAAAAGAGTATTCAACAATCAAACAGGATTGGGTAATTATTCCCGTGTACTAACCAGACAACTGGTAAAGCAATTTCCGGAGAATAATTATTTTTTATATACGCCAAAAGTTAAAATTTTTAACGAATTTTTATCGACTGAACCCAATGTAAAGAGAATTTTACCTACAGGAATCATTTCTAAAACACTGTCATCCATTTGGAGAAAGAGCTTATTGCGAAAAGAATTACTTAAAAAAGAAATTAAGATTTATCATGGATTGAGCAATGAATTACCTGTCGGAATTGAAAAGACAACCATAAAATCTATTGTAACCATTCATGATTTGATTTTTCTGAAGTATAAAAAAAATTATCCCTGGATTGATAAACAAATTTATACTCAAAAGTTCAGATCTGCTGTAAACAGGGCAGATAAGGTAATAGCGACAAGCATTCAAACCAAAAGGGATATCATGAGCAATTATGGTACAGAACCTTCAAAAATTGTAGTCATCTATCAGGATTGTGATGATGGATTTAAAAAGGTATTTACCGAGCGTCAAAAATATGCTGTTGCAAAAAAATACAATCTTCCCGGATCTTATATTTTATCGGTTGGAACTTTTGAGAGACGTAAAAACCATTTGAGTTTACTGAAAGCTTTTCATGCCTTAAACAATGATCATTTTCAACTGGTTTTAGTCGGAAAAAGGGGGGATGCTTATCCTGAAATTATTGATTTTATCAAAAAGAATAAGTTAAAAGACAAAGTTATTATTCGTCAGAATATCGACTTTATAGATTTGCCGGTTATTTATCAATCGGCTCATTTATTTGTTTACCCAAGTTTTTATGAAGGATTTGGTATTCCAATTTTGGAAGCGCTTCATAGTAGAATTCCGGTCATTACTTCCAATATTTCTTCTATGCCTGAAGTTGCCGGAAATGCTGCAATCTTGGTGGATCCAACTGATTTGAAACAACTAACGAAAGCATTAAAAATGGGCATTTCTGATTATGACTTAAGAACTCAATTATTAGAAAATGCACTGGGGCAACTTAAACAATTTGATTCCAGTCTGTTAGCTGAAAAGTTGATGGATGTTTACCAGAGTTTGCTTAAACCTGAATACTAACATATACTAAATATTTATCGCGATCCTTACCTTTGATTAAGTGAAAATTGAACTGAAAGATCCTGTATTTGAGCAATTGGTTAAACTTGCCGCCCAAAAAAATATTCCTGCTTTTGTGGTAGGTGGGTACGTGAGAGATATTTTTTTGAATAGAATTTCAAAAGATTTAGACATTGTAGTGGTTGGCGATGGAATTTCTTTTGCTCAGGCTTTTACCGAATTGTTACCAGGTAAAACTGATTTTGCCTTGTTTAAGAATTTTGGTACCGCTATGGTTAGAACACCTGATTGGGAAATTGAGTTTGTGGGTGCCCGTAAGGAAAGTTATCAGCGCGAAAGTCGTAAACCTGCCGTTTTTCCAGGAACCATAGAAGATGACCAGTTGAGAAGGGATTTTACGATAAATGCATTGGCAATCAGCTTAAATGCAAATAATCTGTTTGAATTGGTGGATCCCTTTGATGGGGTAAAAGATATTGAACGCAAAATAATCAGAACGCCACTCCAACCCGAACTCACCTTTGAAGATGATCCATTGAGGATGTTGCGCGCCATCCGGTTTTCAGCACAATTATTTTTTGATATCCATCCCGATACTTTTGCCGCAATAAAAATTCATGCCGAAAGAATAAAAATTGTTTCCTATGAAAGAATCACTGAAGAACTTAATAAAATAATGCTCACTAAAAAACCAAGTATTGGCCTGAACCTATTATTTGAGAGTGGATTACTTAAAATTATTTTCCCTGAACTCCACGCTATGCACGGTGTTGAAGTTATAAATCGTACTGCCCATAAAGATAATTTTTATCATACCCTTAAAGTGCTTGACAATGTTTGCGAAGAAACAGATAATTTATGGTTGAGATGGGCTACTCTTTTACATGATATTGGTAAACCGCTTACCAAAAGATTTACTGCTGAAGAAGGTGGATGGACTTTTCACGGTCATGAAGAAAAAGGAAGCCGAAAAGTTTCAAAAATATTCAGGAGGTTGAAGTTACCCCTGAATGAAAAAATGAAATACGTTGAAAAGTTGGTTGCGATGCACCATCGGCCGAAATCTTTGGCAGAAACCGGCGTAACCGATTCGGCGATCAGGAGACTCATTGTGGATGCAGATCAGGATTTAGATGATTTGTTTACACTTTGCCGAGCCGATATGACCAGCGGAAATGCGAATAAAATTAATTTTTACCGTTCCAATTTATTGAAAGTTCAACAATTAGTCAGAGAAGTAGAAGAGCGCGACGCCCTACGAAATTGGCAACCTCCGGTAAGCGGTGAGGATATTATGGAGTACTTTAAAATTGGCCCTTCCAGGGAAGTTGGAATCATAAAAAGTGAAATCAGGGAAGCTATTTTAGAGGGTCGGATAAAAAATGATTTTAAGGAAGCAAAACAATTGATGATTGAAGTGGGAGTGCAATTGGGTTTAAATCGGTCCCTTCGACAAGCTCAGGATGACAAATTTTAGTGTCATAGTGAGCCTGTCGAGTAGTGAGCCTGTCGAGTAGTGAGCCTGTCGAGTA
>CAYHCF010000048.1:12441-18145 GCA_964355075.1 uncultured Chitinophaga sp. | reverse complement strand
GCAATAGTTATTCATTCTTTAATACCACCCAGTTAAACGGATGGGGTTGGATAACTTATTCATGGGATTTAGGGGATGGATCAACAGCAACCACAACCCATATCTATGCAAAAACCTATGCTACACCGGGAACGAAAACCATTACCTTAACAGCAACGAGTAATTATGGATGTGTGAATATTGTAACGATGGATGTAACAGTAAATCCAACTCCTTGTGCACCGATGTCACAAACCTTGCCACCGCCGAACGGAGTTTACCGGGGCGATTACCAGTTGGAAGGAAGCAAAGGAGCAACAGGTTTCAGCCAGAATAATATCAGCTTAAATGTAGGTTTATTCCCGAACCCGAATGATGGCAACTTTATATTGAGTTTGAATGAGGTAACAGCTAAAACCGGAACAGTGATAATTCTGGATGTGCTGGGAAGAGAAGTTTATAAGAAGGAGTTTAACCTAAGAGGTCAAAGAGAGATTGAGATAACAGATCTGAACCTGGCAACTGGTACTTATACAATGGTATTAAATACAAATGAAAACACTTCTGCAATCAAATCATTTGCAGTGGTAAAATAAAATCCATCTTCTTTTCAAAAGAGAAAATCTCCGGCCGTTTATAAAACGAGACCGGAGATTTTTTTTGCTTTGTTTTGGTACTTACAAAATTTAATCTATAAGCAGTCTAATTGTATTTGAAATTTTCTAAGTTATCTATCGTGCCCCTTCGAATCCTATCTACCGAGAAAGGTTTTACCCGCTTCCGATAAAAAATCAGCGTTCCATGGTGGGTTGAAGGATAGCTCCACTTCAACAATACTTCCGGCAAAAGTGTGTTCCAATATTTGTTTGGCTCCTTCAGTAATGGATTCTCCCATAGGGCAGAATTGGGTGGTTAGTGTCATTACCAGTTGAATTCCGGATTCCTGCTCATTAAAGTCAATTTGATAAATCAATCCCAGATCAACAATATTTAGTCCTATTTCAGGGTCGATTACATTTTTTAATGCTTCAAGAGCCAGCTGACACTTTATCTCATTGTTTGTAATTGTTTTCATAGGTTTGCCGATTTATGCGTAAGAATTTTCATCACATTCAAATTATATAAAAGTCCAGCAATAATCAATAAAAAGGATGCGATTTTTAATAGAAAAGCAGTTGTAAAAAATATACCAGTAATAAACAGTATAAATCCCAACAGGTAGGCTATGCACATCCAATTGAAGATACTGCTACTGAACAAATCTTTAGGATTAGGACTTTTTCCGGTTCCAACCTTATGGTGATAAACTTTATTCCAAACAATAAATGGAAGTGTTTTAAAGGTCATTCCAAAAATGATGGCACTTAACCAGCCAAAGAAAAACATAAAGCCATAAATCAGAAAAAACTGACTATTGCTTTTTTCAGTGTTCAGAAAGGATAGAATGATCATAAGTATCAATGCAGGAAGTACCATCATGAGTACCGAAAGAACAGTGAGTTTCATTTGTTCATCTAATTTTCGTCGTATCCGCTGCTGGTAACAGTGGTAACAAAATTTTACGAATAATATCATGCCCAGCAGTATGGAACTGATAGAAATAGGGTAGTAGTTGCTTTTCGGAAAATAGAAGAAGAATAAAAGAAAACTCACCAGGCCCAGATTAATGAAAGAATAGATATACCACAACAATTTAGGATTACTGTATTTTGATATTAAAAACATGGGTATTAGCTTTGAGCCAACTCCTGTTACCATGAGTATAAACCATCCTGCCATACCAATATGTGCATGCAGTGGCAAATAGTGCAAAGAGTCATGAAGAAGAAAATTTCCAGAAAAGTTATATACCAATAAGAGTCCGATAAGGGTCGTTAAAAGCAACCAGAGCGCGGCTGTAAAAATAAAAATAGCATTCACGTTTTCATTTTTACTTTCTGAAATACTCATTACAAGGTTACCTATATAGCAAAGAATTGCCGTATTTATAAAAATTGCACCCAATTGAGTCTGCCACCCCATTTCAAAATTGTAAAATCCGTAAACCAAAAAAGGGATTCCCACCGCTGCCAAAACAAAGGATATTGAAGCCAGTAAAACACTATATAGCGGTTTTTCAATAAGTACCGGTACCAATTGATGACTTGCGCCCAGAATAATCATGGTACCCCAGCCCAAAGCCATCAGATGGGTAAGCGCTAAAATTTTTGGTTGAAAATAGTGTTGTGTAAATGTGTCAGAAGAAATAAACAGGATAATCGCAGCTGATAAAAACGATAAAGCAGCAAAAACATAGAAAGGCAAAACAACCTGATGGGTAGTGGTTTTTACCAGCTTATCAGAATTTCCCCCTAAAAACATATCAGCCTTTAAAAATTAATAACTGAACCTCCGTGTCGCTTATTTCATTCATTCGATATTCAAATTTCCTGTCAATTAATTCGGGTATTAATACAACAGGGACCCGTTTGTGGTGAATAAACAAGGCCTTACCTACGGGCAATTTATCTAATGTTTCCAAAATAGTTATCATGGGCAAAGGCATTTCCATCTCACGCACATCAAGTATTTCCAATTGGTTCTTATATTTTTCCAGTGACTCTGTCCAATCCAGGGGTTGAGTATCTTTGGTTTCCAGGCGAGAATTTTCAATACTGACTTTTCGGTAGAAATAGGTTTCAATTAATTTTTCTTCAAGGGCCTTTACATAAACCTCAAATCCTTGCTTTCTAAGTATGTTAATTAATGGAACCGGTTCAAAAGTATTCGTAATTTTAAGTGTCTGGCCTTCCAATATGGTTTTCAACCTTTCCATAATTTGCCCAAAAGGGTCTTTTCCGCTTGCCAGAACCGGACGAACATCCAGTTCGAATAAATTATCTTCGTTAAGAGAATTCAGAAAATCAGGAGTGCTGTTGATTGTTGTATTCATTGGGCTTATCTCTTTTTTTTGTATTGATATTGGTATTTTGTCTTCAAATTATTCAGGAATTATCCGGTAAAAAAATCAGCCTGAAATTAATTTCCCTGCAAAGATATAATAAAAGTATCAATATACTTCTATTTAAACAGGGTTTACAGATATCCAATTCTTTTGCGTTCCTTTTGTTCGGTTTCCTGTTTATCTTTTTGAACTACTTGCTCATCTTTTTGCAATAAGTAGTTAATAGCTTCATACACATCCTTAAATTGCATGTTGTACGTTGTTTCTAATTCTTTTAGTTTTTCGGTTAAATCTTTGTGGGTAAGTGCATACTGCCTGATAAATACAAAGGCTCTCATAATTGCAATATTTACCTGTAATGCTTTTTTGCTCTTCAAAATGCTGGATAACATTGCAACACCTTGCTCCGTGAAAGCATAGGGTGTAGCTGGACTGTATTTAATCGTATCAGGTAGGTTATCACAATTTGTGATAAGCTCTTGCCATTCATTTTTTGTAAGTTGAAACATAAAGTCGTCAGGGAAACGGTCTTTGTTTCTTTTTACCGCTTGTTTTAAAGCTCTGTTTTCAACTTCATACAGTTCGGCAAGGTCAAAGTCTAGCATTACCTTTTGCTCTCTTAAATCTCAAAAGCAGGATTTATTTAGACTTATATGAAGATTCAACAATCGGGAAATTCGAGACTGTTAAAAAAGCCAACAGATTGGCGTCAAAGGATTTAATTTTACTTTCCAATACAGAAAGTGCCGACCCCAGTATTCAAAGCATCTTGAGATATGTAGCAACGAGCAAGCAACGAGGCTTCCGCATGTATATTCCGGATCATCTTGACCCCCCATTCCGTTTCATGCTGACCCCCCATTCCGGTGATGTTGACCCCCCTGATTTGGGAGAATAACATTTCCGGGTTTGGAAAAAGGAGTGCCATTCCGGCACATGTTGACCCCCCTGATTTGGGCTGTCATTCCGGCGTATGTTGACCCCCCTTGACGGTGTCATTCCGGCGCATGTTGACCCCCTTGGATTGGTTTGTTTGCAGGTATAACAAGTGATTTGCTTCAAATAGCAAAACACATGTCCTCTAAACCAAAACCAATGGAATCACTGATTCAAATTTTTAAATTAGCAGAAAGTGGGCTCGGTATTAAAGAAATAGGCCGCAGAACAAACACTTCAAAAAACACTGTTAAAAAGTACTTACGCCTTTTACTACGGGAATCCCTTCCGGATCGCCGCCATCTTTATCGTTATTTAATAAGTCTTTGAGGAGTTGCTGATTTCCAGCACTCGCACCGGCCCCAAATAAATAGGTAATATTCATTCTTAATTTTGTGTAATTGTATAGATTCTATAGCCCCTGAATCAATTGATTCAAGTATAATATTGTAGTTCAAATCTCATCATACTTTTTATTAGATCCCTTTGATTTATCAACCGGGTATTTTAACTCATTGCTTTTAAGTTTTTCAAGAATTATTTCTTTCACATCAAATCCATATTGGTCGGCAAGCAGGAAGGCATTGTAAAACACATCTGCAAGTTCGGCTTTTACTTTGCTAATATTGGCATCTTCGGCATTTTTCCAAAGGAATACTTCAAGCAATTCAGCAGATTCTACATTCAGGCAAATGGCAAGGTTTTTGGCATCATGAAACTGCTCCCAATCCCGTTCATCCCGGAATTTTTTTATTGCTTCTATAATTTCATTTATTTCGGTTTTCATCCTTTGTAAATATTGGTATTGTGCCAGTCAATATAGCGTTCATTTGGTTTATCCATTTCTCTATTCGGAAGAATTAATAAATCGCTTCCATGATATTTGTAGTATTCTTTGCCGTTTTGATACTCTTCTTTTATCCTGGAACTAATTTCAATTTTGAACTCATTGGTGATGGTTAAATAGCCCGAATCAAAGAGTTTATGCATGTCTGACCTTAATAATAATCCATTTGAGATGAGATGAGGTCCGGCATCAGCGTATGGTTTAATATGAGCAGCCTCCAAAACCGGAAGTGTTTTTTCTCCGGTAATGGAGCACCTTCTTGAATAGGCATCAGTAACCAATACCCGGAAGGCTGGTTGCCCTATTCTTACTTTGCTTAAAATTGAATTACCATATAATGGAGAAAATGGTTCTTCAAATAGGAATTGGCTTTGGCCTTCATCCTCAGCATTGAGGTACAAATATTTTTCCAATAAATTTTCAACCTTTTGCCAAACAAGCTTACCTATTGATTCTTCGGAATCGTATGATTTGCCCTGGACAATGCTTTTACTCCAATCTGATGGTGTGTCGATCCAATCTTCCGGCTTGAAAAATATAGGGTTCGAAAGTACTATACACCCTATGGTTGGATTCATGTTTAGTTTATCAGTCCTGTATTTTAAAATCATCCGGGAAAATTCATCATAGGTTTCACAGCCATTACTTTTTCTAAAGGTATCCCAGGCGATAGACATGGGTAAAAAAGTATGGCTCGAAAAAAACCCAACGCCCCCAATGGCATTGAGTGCACCTTTTAATTTGAAAAGAAATGGAGCACCGGATTGGATCACCTTAAAACTTGCCTTGCCGCCCGGTTGCCAGAAATTAATATCTTCAGGGCTGATCCGGCTCAGATAGTTATACCAATTGTTATCCGTAACTCCTAAATAGAATTTCATTTCTTATTTTTTAAAACCGAATTTTTAGAAATTAATTACCAGTAAAATTTACCGGTAATTAATTTAACGCCTTTTTAAAACCATAATATTTACCGGCATTTAAAGTATCTTTTATGG
>CAYHCF010000048.1:10623-12341 GCA_964355075.1 uncultured Chitinophaga sp. | reverse complement strand
TGACATTTACAGTGACATTTACAGTGACATTTACAGTGACATTTACAGTGACATTTACAGTGACATTATGGTCCTATAATTTTCCAAACGCCCACCTTATCACTTCCAATTCTTTCAATTTTATTTTCAGATTGTAATTGTTGCAGGATTCGCTTAATTGTCCTTTCAACCACTCCAATTTTCTTAGCCAATTCCGCAATAGTAATTGATCCACTATTTGTAATGTAATAAATAACTTTTTCACTTGTCCCGGCTGATTTTTCAATTGAAACCGGTGTTGTGGCTTGAATTGCTGAGAACTTAAACTCAATCACAAACCCTGAAAACTCGTATTTAAATGAAGGGGCTTTAACCTTGGCACGTTTACATTCATCTAAAATTTTGAGGGTACCACGGCCCCAGGACTCAATTAATCCTGCTCTGAAAAAACAATTCGCAATATCAGGATTATAGGGCTGGGAGGAATGTTTAATTTTTAAACGTGCCACTGTCCAGTTATCCGGTAACTGACCATCATTCCAGATCATCAATTTATTCGCATAAACGCTTATTTGAATGGGGATCCCACTGCTGTAATCTTTGTGAATAATGGCATTCAGAATAGCTTCTCTTAATGCCGGTTCAGGCATGGGATATTCTTCAATTCTGAACAAACCTTTATAGGATATGGATGCCTTTAAATATTTGGTCAAGAGAATATCCATTGTTTTTTCGACTTGCTCGAACAATGTTCCGTGAATTTCATCCTGAAAGGCCAAATCATGGTCGTTATGAAAGTATCCAATTTTTACATAAGCACCGGTAACATATTTCTCTGGGATGGGATGAAAAAGTAATACCGTGGCTCGTTTATAATAGCCAATTTCAGTTTTTAATAATAATTTTTCCAGTAATACCTCCGGTTTGTCCTTTAAATCTTCAGGTGAGATTCGATTGCTCTCGGAAGCTTTCTTTTTGAAATAATCGAAGGCAGATTTTGCCAACTGTTTTATAGTTAGGGTCGGCGTTGGAACTCCATCCCAACGGTTCCCATACTTTTTTAATATAAACCGATCAAGGGCAGCTCCTTTCAGTTCCTGACGGGTACTGCCACTTCTGTAATAATATAGACCTTTGTAATTTACCGGATTCGGATAGGATTCAATAACAATTTCAAGATAAGATTTCTTAGATTTGGTATTAAGGTTCACTTCAACCATAATTCCCAAAACATCTCTGATTTTATTTGGAAGATCTTCTAAAAGTTTCTTTTCATTTTTAAGTCCATAAACTTCACCACTATCACTGATCCCAATAAAGATCTTACCACCCTGTGAATTGGCAAAGCCACAGATCCATTTCAGGTAATCATCATTCCAATCTCTTTTGTATTCAATGTTCTGGTTTTCCATCTGGGGCTTATATGAAAATTTATTTTTTATATGTTTTTTTAGATTTGCAATATGCTTAATAATTACCGGTAATCTTTTCGGTAAAAATTAAAGTCACGTCGCAAAATACCAAAATTTTGTTGTTTTATTTGGCATGGCAATGACTTTATACTATCACTAATCATTAAGATGAGATATTTATTCAATATTCTCAAAAAGTGCGGAGCTTCCGCACCAATCTTGGCGGACCAATAATACAAGCCATCCTATTTTTGGATTCTAGATTTGATTATCGGTCCGGTATATTTCTGCTTCGTCCAGTTACACAGCCGTTACATAAGATTATAC
>CAYHCF010000048.1:0-10523 GCA_964355075.1 uncultured Chitinophaga sp. | reverse complement strand
TTGTGAATCAAGTATTTATGTTTATTGTTTGTTATTTCTGCTTCGTCCAGTTACACAGCCGTTACATAAGATTATACTTGTGAATCAAGTATTTATGTTTATTGTTTGTTATTTCTGCTTCGTCCAGTTACATAGCCGTTACATAAGGTCGTCCTTAAAAACAATTACGTGTTCCAATTTGGTACCAATTGCTGAAATTGCATGAGTTTTTCTGAAAATATCATGCAATTTGAATTTATTTCTTATCTTTGCTATTGAAAGGAGATTTATTATGCAGACCTTAAAACAACACATCCAAACCGGAGAGGTTTACAGGCGTTCTGATTTGGAATTATACTCCACAGCGGTGGATAGGCATTTGCATTTGCTTGTTGAGGATGGAACTTTGCAAAAATTGAATCAAGGTTTATATTATGCACCCAAAAAATCTAAATTTGGGATTGTGCCTCCAAATGACCTTAATTTAATCGAGCGATTTCTTAGGGACAACACATTCCTTCTTTTGTCTCCTAATGCCTATAATAGCCTGGGTCTTGGTCTTACCCAATTATATAATACCACTTGGGTTTATAATCACAAACGACGCGGAGCCTTTGTATTTAACGGCAAAAATTTTCTTTTTAAGTTGAAACCTTCCTTCCCGAATTCAATAACAACTGAATATTTAGTAATTGACCTGTTAAATAATTTGAATGAATTAGCTGAAGACCCTGTTAAAGTAATTAACAAATTCGTTAAAAAAATTGATAGTTATAATGACAAAGAATTAGAAAAAAATGCCAGACAATTTGGTACTGGTGCTACACAAAAACTGGTGAGAAAGGCTTTATCAAAAAACACCTTAAAGCATGGATAAATTTCTCCATAATGATTCGGAGTTTAAAGAACTCAAAGCACCAAAACCTAATTCATGGATTCACCAACATTAGAACAAATTCAAATCTTCAATAACCTTTTCAAGGGAAGGGAGGATGTATTTGCAATTCGATGGGAGAAAGAGAGTAAAAGTGGATATATGCCCGCATATTATTTTGATCGATATTCATTAAGAGCACACAAGATGAAGGGCGGTACATTTCAAAATTACAATGACAAATCGTATCTGAAATTAACTGAAAAGGAAATTGCCAAACACTTGAATGGAGAACAACTCATAGGGGTTTATCCTTTATTAACTGATAATACATCCTGGTTTTTGGTGGCAGATTTTGATAAGGAAAACTGGATTGAAGAATGTAGAAAATTTATTTCAGAGTGCTCAGTAAGAAGGATTCCTGCATATTTAGAACGCTCACGCTCCGGAAATGGGGGGCACGTTTGGATCTTCTTTGAGCAGAACTACCCGGCAATTAAAAGCAGAAAGATATTTATTTCAATGCTTGAAAATTCAGGATTATTTTCCAGGTTCGATAAAAGTTTAAGTTTTGACCGGGTTTTTCCAAATCAGGATTTATTGGCGGGGAAGGGCTTAGGGAATCTTATCGCCTTGCCATTATTTAAGAAAACCTACGAGATTGGCAATAGTTGTTTTATTGATCCAATTACCTTGAGTCCAATTGATAATCAATGGCAGTTTTTGGAAGATATAAAACGGATTTCTATTGAACAACTTGAACAGCTTTATCAAGAATTTTCCAACGCTTCCGAGAATTTTCATAATGATTATAATACTGGAAAGCTCTCCATTGAATTAAATAATACTGTCAAAATTAGCCGGATTGGCTTGACCTTACCCCTGATAAATTATCTTAAACAAGAATTAAACTTTGCAAACACCGAATATATAATTAAAAAGAAAATTGGTAAAGGAACATTTGGCACTGATCGCTACTTTAAATCAATAGAGGAGACTGAAAAGGAACTAATTATTCCACGGGGATTCATAGGAAAACTTATTCGCTTTTGCCGGGAAAATAAAATTGAACATGATTTTATTGATAACCGCAAAAAGCGTATAGACATATTTTTTGATTTCAATGTCCAATTACGAGCCTACCAACAGGCTATTGTTGATACAATATTGAAAAAGGATTTTGGTGTAATTGTAGCACCTCCCGGTTCTGGGAAAACGATAATCGGATTGAAAATAATTGCTTCAAAACAACAACCAGCCTTAATAATTGTTCACAGGAAGCAATTACTTGAACAATGGACAGAGAGAATTGAATCCTTTCTTGGAATCCCAAAAAATGAAATTGGTAAAATTGGGTCTGGGAAAAATAAGATTGGGAACAGAATAACGGTGGCCACCATTCAGAGTTTGGTAAAAGTGCTTGGTAATATTAAAGGCGCAGATTTTGCAAATTCTTTCGGGATGGTAATTGTGGATGAATGTCACCATATTCCGGCGGAGAGCTTTAGAAATGTTATTACTAAACTCAATACCTATTATTTATATGGGTTAACCGCCACACCTATTAGGAAATATAATGATGGGAGATTAATCTTCATTCATTTAGGGGACATTATCGCTGAAATAAAATCAACCGAATTAACCAATTCAGGGAAGGCAAAGATAATTATTCGAAACACGGAACTTGATATTCCTTTCAACCCCAAGACGGATAGGTTTGAGACCATTTCAAAAATATTGATCCATGATTCGGCCCGGAATAAATTGATCCTGGAGGATGTTAAAATTGAATTGAATTCTGGAAAAAGGGTTGTTATAATTACGGAGCGCAAAGAACATATCGAATCACTCACACAATACCTAAAACAGTCTTATGAAACAATTACCTTAAGCGGAGAGGACTCTGAAACAAGCCGAAACTCAAAATGGAAAATTTTACGCGAAGGGAATTACCAGGTATTAATTACCACCGGTCAATATTTTGGTGAAGGTGCTGATTTGCAAAATGCAAATTGTTTATTTCTGATTTATCCTTTTTCCTTTGAAGGCAAGTTAATTCAATATATTGGAAGGGTTCAACGCTCAGAAGTAACTCCAACCATTTATGATTATCGGGATTATAAAATTCCCTATTTAAACAAACTATTTCTTAAAAGGAATCTTCATTACAGAAAAATAGACAAACAAGCAACCTTGTTCGATGATCCAGTTGATATTCCCGATCATTCAAAAAAAGTCATAATCATTGAAAAAACTATAAATGTTCCATTTGAAAAACTTGAATTTCAATATGGAAGTGTTTCATTTAAATATGCTGTTGAGGAACTTAATTGTGAAATTGAATTTGATATTGAAAACATTGATATTCGCCCTGAATTTGAGGTGTTAAAACCATACATTTCGAAAGTCCTTCATGCAAGGAAGGTGAAAGTTCTTATCCAGGCTGAATTTGAAGACGGAAAACTGATTTCACAATTGGCTACCTCAAAGGATATAGAAAAAATAAGTCGGGAGATCATTGAAGGCGTTAAGTTTAAATTTATAAGCAAGAATTTTATCACAGGTAAATTCCACCCTGATAAGGAAGGATTGTTAACAATAGACCAAACTCCTATGGGTGAACTCTCATTGTATAATAGTGAAATTGAACTTCTTGAGGATATTTTAGGTGCTGCCAATTATAAACATGCCAGACAACTACGATTCTTAGCATCTAAGCACTTTGGGGATTTAATGAAAATTAGATTCGTGCTGAAACCGTTTTCATTTGTATTTCTCCTGAGTGGAAAAGTTAATTATCATATTGTTTTGGAAACACTCGACACAGAAGAAGCCACCTATATTTGGCATATCCAAAAGACAAAGCAATCACTCAAAAAAGCAGTAATTGAAATTGAAATCGATTTACAATTGATTAGTTCCAAGGGAAGACTGGCTTTCCTTGATATGCAGCCGAATTACTTTAGTAGGGTGAATCACGAATATACCGATGAAAAAAAAGGTTTTGTGATTTGGAAAGATTTATTGGAGGCACACCTTAATTGAGGTATCTACTTAGAATTTCTAAAATTACTTCCCAATACAGAAATTATGCTATACTGTAAACCAATAAGTTAACCTTAGAGGTACAAATATGGTACAAGAAATTTAAGGCATTTTTAATCTGATTATAATCAGAGAGTTGAATTCCAGGACAATATTTTCAGTAAGTTCTGCGATGGAAAGTAAAATTAGCTGTTTATTTATAGGATAATAGTTCTTTTACCAATTCAAAAACAGTAGTTGATGATTCTTCTATTGCCGGATTGCGATGATTCCATTGTTTGTAGTTTCGTTCAGCTCTCTCTATTGCTAAGTTAACTCTGCCTCTTTTGGTTTTCCTGTCAATTGACATAAGTATTTCAAAGAACTCTTCTGAAACAATTTTATCCCCTTTTCCATCATAATTTGTTCCCATCTTATTGATGTATGAATTAATTTTCCCTTCGTATCTGTCCCTATTCAATGCACCTCCCTGATGGTCTTCAAAGTGAAGCAGAAGCCAATATTCAAATGCCTGGTTTGAGTAGGCTATACCAAAATTGTTTGAGGCAGCCATTTTAATTGCATTATTAAAATTTTGAGATTGTTTTCGGTTGTCGGGTTTCGGGTCAGCATCAAACACACACCAAACCTTTTCATAATCACCGTTCTTACTTAACGCAATGGCTTGCTTAACCAATGAAACTGTATTGAATCCCTTACCAACTGTTTTAATTGTAGCTAATGATATTTTGAATTGTTTAAAATAACTCGGTTCAGTATTCTTCCCTTCACATACTATCAGAATTGTTGGCTTTTTATTTTTGGTGGGTTTTGACCTTTCCAAAACAGGTATTCCTCTTCTTCTTTCTTTGGCTAAATTGATTAAGGAAAGATGTTTTTCTTTCGCTCCGATTTGTGCTGATTTTTTATTTTTCATTTTTCAGCAACTGTTTGTTATCAAAGAGATTTTCAAAGTCATTCAGGAATGGAATAGCTCCATACCTTCCCCGGATATAGTTTTCTTCAAAGTTTTCGTTCTTTCTTACCGGCAATTTAAAGTCAGCAAGTGAAAATAATTTTGATGCGCCAATTCTATCTTTCTCTGTAAACCAAATTTGATCTCGCCGAAATAAATTCGAACCCAATAAATTAGTGTCATGAGAATTAAATATGAGTTGCGCATTATTGGGATTATGTTCCTTCGAATTGAAAAGGGAAACTAATTTGCAAACAAGATTTGGATGAAGTTTAGAATCCAGTTCATCAACTACCAATACATGACCATTTTCGATCGAATCTAAGACCGGACCTGTCAATGCGAAGAACTTTTTAGTTCCCGATGATTCCTCATCATCCATTGAAAATTTAATCTCTCCAACAGGCATATTATTGGAATCATATTTTTTGTGCGTTGCCAGAACATCCGAAATGAATTCAGCCTCCTCGTCCTTAACTTTTCTTGAAATAATATCTTTCAAAGCCTGTGGCATGTCCTTTGGCAATTTATTAACATCAAGAACTTCAAGTGAAATATCCTGAATGCCCAAGTCAGCTACTTTTAATAACTCAAGAATTTTTGCTTTATGTTTTGGGTCCTGGGTTCGGCTCATTGTAAAACCCTGGTATCCTGCCTCGTCTAAGCCAGAGATTGTTTTCAGTCCTTTAAACCAATCAAGAACCTTCCCTGCAATTTTATCATTGAATTGTCCTGCAACAGAAATCATTAAAGCGTTTTCCCGAATTAAGTCTTCTTTAACAAGTGTTGCTCCTTTACTAAAATTCCTATTATGAATTTCAAACTTTTGTTTTTCACGGTAAAATAATTCCACTTCTTTGGTTTTAGGTCGATGGTAAAGCCACTCTGAGATCACCTTTTCCTTTGTAACTTCAAACCCATACCTGAACATTTCCTTTTGGTAAAGAAAAATCACTTCAAATTCACTAGAATCATTTTCGGAATCAGTTTGTAATCTGAATGGTTCTACATCAATTGAATCTCCCTTTTGGCTGTCTTTAGAGGAACGGATCACAAACTGTTTCATGAACATTAAACCTTCAATGAATTTGCTTTTTCCACTTGCATTGGCCCCAAAAATTACAGCGCTTTTCAATAGCCTGAGGTTGAAGGTATTCTCTTGAGTTACATTTTCCTTTTCTCTCGTTGACTTGTCGTAGTTAGAAGCTATCATGTTTAAGACCGTCTTTTCCTTGAAAGTCTTAAAATTCCTTAACGAAAATTGAATTAGCATAATAAATAGAGTTTTTGAAGTAATTGTACAAATGTAATGGTTATTATTCAATATAATGCAAAATAAAAATCAATATTGTACAATTTGGCCTATAAATTGGCTTTATTAAAAACTGAAAGTTGAGTAATTAAAGGTACATTGATTGGGTTTTTGAAAACCGAAAATTACCTAATTGGTTTACCGTATGAAACAAACTCAATAAACAAATAATCGTTAATAGTAGGGTCAACGGCAAATGCTTCCCCTGTGTTACTATTTTCAACAATCACAAAGTCATGGTCTTTAAAAAATGGATTGTGTAGGTATTTATGAATGTTTGCCCCCAAAAAATATAATTGGCCAATTTGTGGTTTCGCTGCCCAGGAATTATCAAGATGGTATTTTTTAAAAAGGTAATTGCAGGTAGTTGCAAAAAAAGAAGCATAACCCACGCAATGTGCTGTCCGGGTGCTAATGAGTTTATTAGGGTCAATTTCATTTTTCCCGGTAGTAAAGTTTAATTTCCGGGATGTAATGGTAAGCCCAAGTTTAATTAAATCTTTAACCTCAGGGTTTGTAAGGGTATTCGTATTAATTTCAATGTATTTAACAAGATTCGAGTCAGTTGCAATGTAGTTTGTACGCTGGCCTATTGATTTATAAGTAATCATGTGTCGGTATAACCAACCACGAAATATTATTCCAGCCAGGATAAGAATTAGGAAGGTAAGTAAAATTTGTTTGATGGTTTTCAAGGGTAATTTACAGTGTTTAAATATTGAATATTTTAATAGGTGGCTGGTAAAAGCCGGATTTTTAATATTAAATTTTCAAGCTAAAGTAATGAATTGTGATAGTAAAAACTAAAGACATACATATTAATCCTGCTTGCTATCGTGGTTGGGTATTTACCTGTGTGCAAATTTGTTTTATAGGGATGCAGGTTGAAGTTTTACTAATGTTTCAATAAGGCTAATGTTTTTTGGTAAGATGTATTCTCGCTGTAAATGATTTATGTTGAAAAAACCAATTGGGTCTTGATTCACTTTCATATTTTCCACAGAATAAACGAAAACCTCCGCTCCATCTGTAGTAACAATCAATTTAACATTTTCCAACCCTAAATTTTTGATATAATTTGTTGGTTGGTCTAAAATAGCTCCTAGTGAAAAACCCAACCCCTTGGCTTCAATTATCATTATACAATTTGCAGCATTTGTCGGTGTTTTTTTAAAAAAAGCAACATCTACCTTGTTCCATTCAACTGCTATTTGTTGATGTGACCATCCCAGTCCTAAAAATATTGGAAGGATAATATGTGAAACTATTTCATGTTCAGTGGGCCTTCTTCCAACATTTTTTTCCCCTGACCAATACCAATTCAACAATCTGTCAGCTTGATTTAATGCCTTAATAATATCTTCAATGTTTTTATTACTTACGCCATGTTTGAAAAGTTCTATTCCAAGTTCCTCATCTGTATAAATTCGAAAATCTATTTGAGGTAGATCCTTTAATGGTCTTTCAAAAAGTGAGTAGTCAAGGTCTAACAATATTTGTTTAATAGTTTCATCATGAACTCTTGTAAAAGATGGTTGTTGCTTTCTTTCTGAAAATATATTAACAACAATTACTGGAATATCTTTATTCATCCATTTTACACGTCTGGTATGACACAAATCCCAACCATATACACAACCAAATTGTTTCTGAAATGTGTATTGATTTTCAGTTTCACTTTCATTTGGTATTACTCCTATTGCAATTACTTCTTTGTTGTATCTCATTAGTACAAAATCACCTGGAAATGGTTGATGAGCAAAATTCCAAACTTGAGAGCATTGAGAATTTGGAATTCCATCCCAATAATCCTGGGCATTTTCAAGCGCATTTCCATTTTCACTAGGACCTAATATCATAATATCATGGTCGAGAAAAAGCGAGCTATAATCCCGTCCATATTCTCCAGTTGCAATTTGCCAAATATTCATTTTTGTTATTTTGTTTTTTCAATTACCCTAATCCAATTTCTCCGTTTCGCCATTAAAAATTGATTCAAACACTATCTTAATTAGAATATTCTATGAGTGAATGGGCTTTTCCTTAATAAAGAGTTCTTGCTTTATTCCCCCTGGCGAATCAGAGAAACCCTAGTTTTTTGAGGTAGAGTTTATTTTATTTAAGTCGTATTCTAATTTTTTCAATGTCTGCCTTTAATTCTAGTGATTTTTGTTTCCAAACAAAATGTGTATTTGTAAAGTTCTCTTTGTCCCATATAGAGTCAAGATAATCGGAAAAAATTATTGCTCTTTCAAGCCTGTCCTTTATTTCAAATGTGCTTATTATTTTTTCTCTTGTCTGCTTATAAAAAATGGGAACATCTACAATTATAGCGTCTATATAGGTAAAGCTGTTTTGCAAGTGAGATAAATGGTAAATCCCAGTCCCTGTAGTTCTGAGCATTAAGTCATTTTTGTCTGTATTTAAATAGTTCCCTTTTTCTGAAGTTTCAAAAAGTTCCTTTGAATACATAAAGTTCAGTGCCAAATCAATTGTTATTGGTAAAAAGCCTAACTTTTGCATATAGGAATAAATATCTTTAATAGTTAAGAAGCCTTCGTTACGATTATTTACAGAATAATCTTGCAATAATCCAAGGATTAAAGATACTGTAAAATGGTCTTTGGGGTCATTTGTTCTAACGTCGAATAAATTTGTGATTTCAGAATTAATTGGATTATAATGCTCATTGTCACCATAGATTACGCTTCGTAAAATTTCGTGAACAGGAATCATATATTTCCCTGTATTTTGAATAAATCCTACTATTTTTTCAGTGTTTACGTGTCCGCTACCAAAGAATTTTTTTATTAGTTCAATTGCTTTTCTTATGTTTCCATTAGAAACGTTTTCAAAAAAGGTCAATAAATCTCTATTGTTTTCTAAAGAATCAATAAAACATTGAATTAAAATATCCAGTTTGGAAAAACTAGTAGTGTTATTAAGTTTAGATAAAGGAATTTCACCTCTTGTAATTTTTTGGGCAAATAGTAACCTTTTATTAATAACTTCATCAATACGAGGAGGTGCAATGGTAAATGCTTTGGGGTGATAGCCACTTAATGCGCCTTCTTTCTTTTTAGTCCTATGAAATGTTTCCGGTCTTAGGCATACGAAAACAATAACTGGCCAATCGGACGCTAATTCCTGAGAAATTAAAAAAGCAGTTTGTTGGTCAAAATCATTTCTTTGATCACAATTGTCGATAAATACAATGATTTGTTTCTTTTGATTTTTGCAAATATATTCTAATGATTTTTTTAAATGGTCGGATTCATTTTTGATAAGATTCGATAAAAACTCAATCTCTTTTTCAATTGCTGCTAAAGGAGAAACTTCATAAAGTCTTTTAACAGTTACTCCCTTTTTAAAATTTTCTAGTTCAATATAATAGGCATTTCTTACAAAATTATCCTCAGTAATATCAATTTGATAAATTTCAATAAGTTGTTGTTTTATGATTTTAAGAACAGCTAATTTAAGGTCAAATGAAATTATAGCTTTAGAGCCTAAATCAATTTTGAAAGTTAAAGATTTATCAAAAACAATTGGTGCCTCAACTAAAAGTAAATTGTCAATAAATGTAGACTTGCCAACACCAACATCGCCAATAAGCAGAATTGGTCTTTTACTCAAACTATTTGCAAAAAGTTCAACCAGGTCAGATGATAATCCTTTCTTAGTAGCGATTTGTTCTAATACAGCCTTCTTGTCGTTTCCCTCAAATAAATAGGAATATCTTGTTGATAGAATTTGTTTGCTAAGTAACGAGTATTGAGACAAAGAACCACTTTTGCAATAACAATCCTTAAGGAAATCCTTTTCAATTGACTTTTCTTTAATAACGTCTTCTAAAACTAAATCGCTTATGATTTCTAATTCTACTTGAAAAGCATTTCTGTTTTTAATACCAGGATAGTTTGTGACTGTAGATGATAATTTTGGTGGTAATTGTTCTTCTGAACCGCCTATTAGTTTTTTAGAAATATAATCTTCTTGAAATCCATTTTTAGATAAGCAATTCCATATTTCTTTATATTTACTGAGAAAATATTCAAGGGATGGAACAATCAAACCATCACCATCAAGAGGCGCAATGGAGTCGTTTCTATTTGCAATAAATGCAATTATTTGCCACCCGTTAGAAACTACTCCTATTTTAATCCCTCTTTCATGACAATAATTACTTACCTGGATTAATGCTTCCCGTATGGTTGGATTGTCCTTACATATTGATTTCAATGGCATAATTAGTTTTGAAGTTCCAATTGGTAATTCAAAATAATTTCCTGTTCGTTTCGCTTCCCAAACTACCACAGGTCTAAATAAATTTAATTTGTAATCTACATAATGATTGT
>CAYHCF010000047.1:0-20127 GCA_964355075.1 uncultured Chitinophaga sp. | reverse complement strand
ACAGAGAGCCACGGAGAGGAATGATGCAGAATTAAAACTCTGTGAACCTCTGTGACTTCTCCGTGAACCTCTGTGAAACAAAAAAATTACACGGAGAACCACAGAGGAAACACAGAGAACCACAGAGATAAATTATGCACCCATCAAACTCTGTGAACCTCTGTGTATTCTCTGTGAAACTCTGTGAAATAAAAAATCACCCGGAGAACCATGTAGATAAATTTTGTAAATAACAGATAAAATTTCAAAATGCGTAAAAATGCTTAGTTTTGATGAGTCAAAAATAGCTTCAATAACAAAATGGCTAATCATCATCTACACCCATAAAGTACTTGTTTTCAAACACACTGTGACGGCAAGCTACCCCTGCTAAAAACAACAAACATCGCTGAATGGGGATAATAGTAAAGAAGAAATGAAAACCAATAAAGAATCAGAAATCAAAAATGCGCTGCGCCAAAAGGCAGAAGCATTATTGAAAGGGAAAGCAGCTACTGGGGATGCCGTACTTGATATTACCGAAGGGGAAAAAATGGAAAGGGAGTTAAAAAGCAGCAAGGCACTCCTTCAATCCATTATCGAAGGAACCTTGGATGCTGTTTATGTAAAAGATACACAGGGCCGGTACCTATTGTTTAATAAAGGCGCTGAGAAATTTATTGGGAAAAAAGCTGAAGAAGTGTTAGGTAAAGATGATTACTTCCTCTTCCCCGCTCCGCAAGCATCGGTGGTAATGGAAGGCGACCTTCAGGTAATGAAAGGTGGAAAAACAATTTCCTATGAAGAGCAGGTGACTGATTCAAATGGTCAACTAACTACCTTTCTTTCATCCAAAGGCCCTGTATTTGACAAAGACAATAATGTTACCGGATTATTTGGTATTGCACGAGATATTACCGAAAGGAAAAAGTTAGAGGAGAAATTTCTCTTTATTAGTAAAGCCGTTGAATCTTCCAATAATGCAATTGGTATTTCAAATGAAAAGGGGCACCATTTTTATCAGAATAAGGCCTTATCTGATTTATTCGGTTATGCTACGGCTGAAGAGTTGGAGGCAGCCGGCGGAGGCTCAGCGGTTGTTTATAACCCGGAGCTTGCAAAAGAAATGTTCGCAAATA
This sequence comes from uncultured Chitinophaga sp., assembly GCA_964355075.1. GTDB lineage: Bacteria > Bacteroidota > Bacteroidia > UKL13-3 > UKL13-3 > B1. Next base: position 19,009 of record CAYHCF010000047.1, on the reverse strand, counting down.
TTTTGAGGGGCGAATCATGGATAGGGGAACTCGAAATGGTGACCAAAAGCGGACATGTTTTTTGGGCATTTGAACGTGCTGATGCAATAAAAGACAGCCAAGGAAATATTATTGGCCTCATTGGAATAATTACCGATATTTCAGAGCTTAAGCTAACCGAAGAAAAACTAAAAGAAAGCGAAGCCCGCTTAGCTGATATCGTTTTCAGTATGGGAGACTGGGTATGGGAGGTGGATGAACAGGGCAGATATACTTTCAGTTCTGAAAAAGCCTCCAAAATACTGGGGTACGCGGCTGAAGAAATCCTTGGAAAGACCCCCTTCGACTTTATGCCGGCTGATGAAGCACAGCGGGTGGCTACAATATTTTCTGAAATCGCAATGCATAAAAAACCAATCATAGACCTTGAAAACCTGAATATCAGCAAGACAGGTGAAAAGATATATCTGCTCACAAACGGAGTTCCTATATTAGATAAAGAGGGGAATTTAAAAGGTTACCGGGGGGTAGATAAAGACATTACTTCCCGAAAAAACCTGGAAGAGAGTCGAAATCAGCGCCTGGTTGAAATCGAACAAAACAGAAAGACACTTTTAAGTATCTTAGAAGATCAGAAAGAAATAGAAAGAAAATTACGCGAAAGCGAGAAACATTACCGGTCTCTTTTCGAAAATTCGGGCGACGGAATTTTATACCTTTCCTCAAATCTGGAGATAGTTTCTCTCAATGATTCTTATGCAAAAATGCACGGTTATACCATGGAAGAAATGCGGAAACTGAAATTACAGGATATTGTGGTTGAGGATCTTTCGAAAATAGTTCAGGACGGAGGAAATCGAATTATGAGTGGCGAAACCCTCCGGTTCGAGGCAAAACACATTCACAAAGACGGGCATATTATTGAATGTGCCGTATCCACTTTTGTTATTTCAACGCCCACAGACCACATGATTGTGGCATTTCACCGCGACATTACCGAGCGAAATAAAATTGCTCAGGAGTTGGCAAATGCCTATGAACAATTGGTAAAGCTTTATGGCCACCAAAATGAAATAAAAGAAAACGAACGCACCCGGATTTCCAGGGAAATACACGATGAATTGGGGCAGTTATTATCCGCCTTAAAAATTGATTTAGGCCGAACCAAAGAGCAGGTTGAAAACAAGTCAGAGGTCATTAAAAAATTAAACAGCATGATTCTGATGGCTGATCAGACCATCAAAGCGGTTCAGCGAATTTCTTCCGATCTGCGCCCCGGTTTAATAGATGATTTGGGGTTAATTCCTACCCTGGAATGGTATTGCCAGGAATTTGAAAAAAGAACAAGCATTCGTTCTCATTTTAAGTCGGATGATGTTGAATTTATGGATGCAAACAGGAATATCGTCTTATACCGGATCCTTCAGGAGTCTCTTACCAATGTGATGCGTCATTCCGAAGCAAAAAATGTATTTGTAAACCTGAGGAAAGAAGATCATTCCGTTTTACTTGAAGTGATTGATGATGGCATTGGAATGAACCCGGAGAAAGCGAATGACAGAAATTCATTGGGGTTTATTGGAATGCGTGAGAGAATTAAACCTTATAAAGGAAATCTGATGATTAGCTCTACCCCGAATAAAGAAACAAAACTAAGCATTGAAATTCCAAACACTTAAACGCTGAACCATGAAGGCACTGATAGCTGACGATCATTTTCTGGTGAGAGACGGACTGAAACAAATTATCAATAAGATAGATGAAATATCGTTGATTGATGAGGCGGTTAACGGACACGAAGCGCTCCAAAAAATAGAGAAAACGAATTACGATATCGTAATACTGGATATTTCCATGCCCGATATCAGCGGACTCGATATTCTGAAAACATTAAAGGATAAGAATGCAAAAGTACGCACTTTGGTTCTGAGCATTCATCCGCAGGAGCAATATGCCATACGGGTACTCAAATTAGGCGCCTCCGGTTTTTTATGCAAAAACAGCCTGTATGAAGAACTGGAAACTGCCATCAAAACCATACTATCCGGTGAACGGTATATCTCAAGAGAATTGTCAGAAAAGATATTATTTGATAAAAAAGATTCTCATCAGATCTCCCCGCACGAGAAACTTTCGGAAAGAGAATTTCAGATCATGTGTTTGTTGGCGCAGGGTAAATCAGTTAAGGAAATCGCCGAAAAACTGTTTATCAGCGATAAAACCGTAAGTACCCACCGAGTACGAATTCTTGAGAAAATGGACCTGAAAAAAAATGCCGAACTCACCAATTATGCCATTCGGAATGAGCTTATTGAGTGATTTGGTAAGCAGTAATCGGTAAAAGGCACATGCTCCTTTCCCATTTCCAACTTCATCACTCCACCTTCTCCAAATATTCCCTGGCCTTCTGTTTATAATAGGGTTGCATTTCAACCGGAACTGTTTTTAGAAACTCGGTTTCTTTCTGTTTTTTCTTATTAAGCTCTTCAAAATATTGAGGCGAAGGATGTGGAATCTCTTTGCCTTGTTCAGCTTCGCGTTTTATATCCTGTTCCTGTTTTTTTTCTGCCTTTTCGTGTTCAAGCAAACGGGTTAAAATTTCCTGTTGGCGCATCAAAGTCTCTTGTGTCAGGCGTTTATTCACCAACTCTTTTTCTGTTTGTTCCATCATTTTTTGCAATTCACTCAGGTGTTGTCCACCACCCATTTTCCCTTTTTCCAGGGCATCCATTTGTGAAATCATTTTTTGCATTTGCTGACGAATAGCCATTTGCTGGGCAGCCATTCGGGCAAATCCCTCGCTTCCCATTCCATCCTTTTTGCCCTTTTTATCGCCTGACCCATTTTTATTCAAGCCCTCTTTCAATTGCTTGTTCAGTTCTTCCTGCATTTTTTTCAATTGGCTCATGCCCGGTTTGCCGGATCCTTTGCCTTTCCCTTTTTTGGGTTTGCCCTGACCATTCTTGGCTCCGTTTTTCTTATTCTGCATTTGCTGTTGCATCTCTTTCAGCGCATCGCTCAGCATCACCGCAAGATTGTTCATGCTGGTCATGGCATATTGTTGCTGGGTGCGGGTTTCGCCAATATTGCGTATCGAAAATCCGAGATTACTTTTATCTAAATAATTGTTCATTTTAGTAACCTCACGATTAATATACGCCTTTATTTCGGGCACCCGTTTACTCAGCGAAAGCAAACTGTCTTCAACCATTTTGGCATTGTCGCGGACTATTTTTTGTTCCTTGGCCAATTGAACAAATTGCGGGTTATATCCACTAACGGCTTTCAGTCGTTCCATCAAATCCTCCTGATCTTTGCTCAGCTGAACGATGTTCTCCAGAATTTCCCTCAGCGCATTGATGTCTATTTCATCTTCTTCTTCCTCTTCTTTCTCCATCTTATCTCTCATTTGTTCTTCCATTTGCTTCATCTCATCGGCAGCTTCTTTCTGTTCTTTACTGGCATTTTTATTCTTGTCCTTGCTAAGGTCATCACTGCTTTTCTGCATTTTGTCGGAGATGCTTTCCTGTTGTTTTTCGGTATTTTCGAGGCCTTTTGGATTTTCCAGCTCTTTATTCTTTTGATCAATATTTTTCAGATCCTTTTTCAGATCGTTGAACTCTTTGTTTAATTGGTCCTGTTGTTTTTTTAAGTCATCATTATTTTTTTCCTTTTGCTCAGTCTGTTTCGAAAGATCCTCCTGTTTTTTTGATAATTCGTTCAGATTCTTCATCGCGTCTTCCATCTTCTTTTCAAGTTCAAGATGTTTGTACATTTCAAGCATACGATCCAGTTCCTTCTCCACGTCTTTATTGCTTAACTGCATTTTATCCAGTTCGTTTTTGATGAGATCTTTGTTCTGTAATTTCATCATCTCTTCCATTTGTTTCAACAACTTTTTCATCTCATCGGTCATCAGTTCTTCGTACATTTTCTGAAGTTGCAGCTGCTTCTCAATGATCTTTTCTTCTTCCTGTTTAAATTCCTGTTCGCGTTGATTTTTGAGCTTATAATCTTTTTGCAATTCGTCAATTTTCCGGGTCAGTTCTTTCTGACGATTCATAAGGTTCTCTAATTTCTTTTTCTCTTCCCAACTGAGTTGTTCCGAATTTTTCATTTTTCGCTGCATGGCATTCAGTTCTTTTTGCAAATCCCTGGCTTCCTTCAGCGTTTGTTCCATTTTATCTTTCATGGCTTCACTATGAGCCGATGCCTGTTCTTTGATTTCCTTTTTATCCGGTGCTTTTACTTCAAAAGTTCTGCTTTTGGTTGACTTAGCCCCAAGCACCCCATCATTATCCCAAACCTCAAAATAATATTCTATTTCATCTTCACTTTCAAAATTTAATTCATATAAATTAAATACATAATTTATGTTTTGTGTTTGCTCTGAACCCAATGGAAGGGGAGTGGTTTGCAGTCCTTTTTCTGTTTTTTCCCTGGATGCGGATTTCAGAAACCGATAATTAAATATAAGTTTCGACAGCCCATGGTCATCACTCGCCTCACCACCAAAATAAATTATTTTATCTGACACCGTATCTTTCTTTTCGTCGATGGTGATCTGAGGGAAAGCGTCAGGTATCACATTGATAAAAAAATGAAGGGAGTCTCCATTCCTTACCTGTTTATTATTCATTTTTATAGAGTAGGAATCAGATGCAAAAAACTTATGGGTATAGGTATAATGGGTATTGTTTTGGGTTTCGGCTTTGGTTTTAAATTTCGAAAATTCCAGAACTACTTCTTCGGTTTGTTTCCCTATAAAATTCCATTTTACAGTGGTTCCGGCGGGTATGGTCAAATCGGTTGGATTGTTCAGGGTTTCATCTTTTTGGTTCAGATAAGCCGGATAATCTAATAATACAGAATAGCCAATCATAACAGGTTTTGCCAATACCTCTAACAAATAATCTTCACTCAAAAAATCATGTGCCTGTAATTGGAATTTCAGGCTCTTTTGAATGTTCTTAAAAACAAAAAGGAAATGAGTCGGGTCAATTTTTTGTAGTTTGTAACTTTGATTTTGATAATTGATAAAAACCTCATTGGGCAATTCGGTTCCACTCACGTTTATGCGCAGGGCATAATCCACAAATTGTTCTGCTTTTAATTCGTTATTTTCTATTTTAAACTTAAAAGTTGCCGGGATGCTGAAGGTTTGATTATACCGGATTATTCTTTTAGCGCCATCACTGATCATATCTGGCGAAATCAATAAAATCAATATAAAGATCAGTACAGGATAGATGGCAAACCGGGCATATTTCAGGTTGCTTTTAAAATTGATGGCTGCAGTAAATAATACCGGTTTCAGTTCCAGGGTTTTTTGTTCGATCGCTGCAATTAATAAACTCTCATCCCCACTGGTATCTTCCATAAGCTGCAGGGTATTCAATAATTTATCAGACACATTTTTAAAGTGATTTCCGATAATATCTGCTGCCTGAACATGATTGATTTGTTTGCCGATTTTAAATAAATGAGCGAGCGGGATAATAATGTATTTTATCAGACAAAAAGCCACCAGTCCGCAAACAGAAAAGAACAAAACTGCCCGAACCGCTGTTGTGTTTCTGCCATAGTATTCCAGCGCCGAAACACATACCAGTGTACCGATAAAAATTCCAATAAAGAATATACTGCCTTTCAGCAATTCATTCTGGTAATACTTTTTAATAAAAGCATCCAGTTTTTTGAGCAAAATAGCTGAATCCGAAATCCTCACGATTTAATTAAACAATTTATCTTTTAACTTAAAATAATAATCATCAAAAGTACCATTTATGTTTTGAAAGATATTTATCTTAAAGTAATGTTTGAGTTCTAATATAAACAAAAGGAAAATGGTAAAAAGAATGAAGATATAAACCAGTGAACTTAAACGTCTTCTGAAAGTATGCCAGTCAAACTTAGTTGATGTATTACTTTTCATTTCCTTCCACAATTTTAATTTCTTCCGGTGTAAGTTCATATAATTGATAAACAATTTCGTTAATTCTGTTTTCGAAATATTCAATCTTACTTACAATCAGCGAAGTTTTTGTTTGGAGTTTTGATTCGGCCTTTTCAACATTGAGCTTTAAAAGTTGATCAACAAGTTTTGCGATTTCATCATGCAAAGATTTTTCGGCTTTGTTTTTTTTGTCAATTATTTTAATAGGAAACCTTTTGCAATTCTGAATTAATATTTTTTGAAAAAGATTTTTAGAAGAATCAAGATACTTATTTTTGTGATAAAAATTCAACAGGTTAGAATTAAGAAGGGCAAGAAGATATTTGATTTTAATATCTCTATCTTCTTTAGCAACAATATTAAAAATTGATTGCGTATTGTATAACTCTGATGTCGTATAACCTGCATAGATTCTTAAAGGATTTCCGCTAACAATTTGCCGGATTAAAATTCTTTCTTCCGTGAAAAATCTTCTCTGCCTGGGTGCACCAAGCCAATCACCGTAACTTAAATATTCTTTTACCTTACATGTTACATGATAGCGCGAAACATCAGCACCCGTTAAAACGGGCATAAATGTACTGTCTTTTTTTATTGTTGAATGAAATGATCTTTCAGTAATTTGTTTAATTGTGTGTCCTTTATATTTATCATATGGAGTTATTCCCAAAGTAAAATCGCATACCTTTTGCAATTCTGTTTTTCCCCCTTCAATTTTATTCAGAAGTAATTTTATTTTATCGTTGGTAAAAATGTCAAGCGATGCAAATTCATTCTTCAAACAATTTTTAGTGTTTAAATAGGAGACATCTTTGGCGTTGTTTATTGATATTTCTGAAATTGTATCTTTTCTGTCATATATGATACATTCAGCTTTCTTTGTTTCTCCTCCAATTGTGATTATCACCGTTTCTGCCTTTACTCCTTGAAAGGTATTGTCAGGCATACGAACAATATTTTCAATTTTCCAATCATTAATTATCATTCGCCTTAATTTTTCATAAGAACTTTGATACAAGACTGAATTTGGAATAATAATTCCAAATTTTCCTTTTGATTTTAATAGTTGAAGTGCCCTTTCAATAAATATTGCATATAGGTTAATTCTATTTTCTGTGGTTTTATATTTTTCAAAATAGTACTTTGTGAGTTCAGGCGGATGTCCTTTTAAATCTACCCATGGCGGATTTCCTATCACGATATCAAAACCAACATTAATTACATATTCTTCTTGTGACTCTTCTACTTTTTCACTATATTTATGTATCAAATCAATTGCTTTTTCTTCAGCCTCTTCAGCTTGCCTTCGTATTCTTTTTGCATGTTGGCTTAACTCTTCATTTTTGGCTGGAAATTTTATCTTAAACACTTCAGGAAAACTCCGTTTCCAATTAAATGGTTTAATCTTCTTCTCATCCCCAAAATCAATTTGTCCGTCATAAAAATCTGTATCAACTAAACTATTTCCGCTCTTAATATTTTCATCAAGGGTTGGTAAAACCCTATTGTGAAAAAATTTTAGTTGATGATGAATACTGGCATCAGTTTCGCCCTCCATACATTTTAAAAGCAAACTCAACTTGGTTACTTCAACAGCATTTACATCAATATCAACTCCGTAAATATTGTTCAGCAAAATTTCTTTTTTCACTGAGGTTGTCAATGAGCCTGTTGGGGTAACTGCTCTTGCTTTTTTAGCTTCGGCAGCATTTTTTAAATAATAATCCAGATGCCATTTTAATAAATAATCATATGCGCCAATCAAAAAACTGCCACTCCCGCAAGCTGGATCAACTATCTTAATTTTGGCTATATCTACTGGTGTTTTTCCATCAACGAGTTTTCCTACAGTATTCTTTACAATGTATTCAACAACATATTGCGGTGTGTAATATACTCCACCTGCTTTGCGAACGGCAGGTTTTTCTTCAATGTGTGTTCGATGTGCCTGGTCAATTTTTATTTGCTTCCCTAAAAACTGTTCGTATGCACTTCCTAATATCTCAACCGAAAGAACTGAAAACTCATATGGGCTTTCAGGGTAATATAATTCATTGATAATGGTTTTTAAAACCTTATTGTCAATAGAGAGGGTTTTGCTGATTTTGTCCTTCTTGAAATCAAATAAACCGGAATTGTATTTGTCATCAGCTTGCTGAAACTGCTCAAAAAGATTTTTGTAAAAATCGCCTTGTTTTATTGCATGTTGCAAATTTCCATATGGCTCAATACTCCGAGCTTCTGCAATTCGGAGAAAAATAATTCTGTCAATGGTTTGCTGCACAACAAAATTAATATCGTCTTCGTCAAGGTTTTTGTTGTTCCAACTGATTGAGGTAGCCAGGTAGGTTCGCCAACTGTCAAGCGATAACAGAAATTCTTTATCAACTGTTGTGGAACCTTTTCTATTTAAGTTGCCCTGTACAAATTTGTCAAAGCTGCCTTTAAGTACCCGTTCTTTGCTGAAAGTGTCCCACAAAAATTCAAATTCGTTTAAATAATCCTTGAAGGTGAAATACATGACTCTTGCAACAGATGTTTTATCGGTAGGATTTGGTTTTTTCGTGCAATCGTATACAGCAAACTCTTCAAAGTCCGTGATGATACTTATAGGGAGTTTTGCACTCCAACCATATCTGCGAACCTGATAGGCAGGTTGTATGTCGTCTTTAACAAAAACATTTGGCTTCTTGGCTTCAACAAAGAAAAGGCGCTTGCCTCCGGCTAGTCGAAAGGAGTAATCGGGAGCCTTGGTTGCCTTACCAACCTTTACTTTGTCCTCGTGTATTACTTCACGATAAGCTTCGGCATAGCCGTTTTTGTTGTCAATGTCCCAACCTAATGCTTTGAAGAAAGGGTCAATGAAATCCCTTCTGGTAAGCGTTTCGTTATAGTCAGGTTTTTTGTATGAATCATATTGCTCTCCAAAGCGTTCAACAAGCTTTGCGATTTCATTATATGCTTCTTCTTTTTGTGTCATGACAATTAATTGATGCGCTACAGGGTTTTGAGTTTAACAAAGGTAAATTATTGAGTTAAACAAACCTAAATTCATCTCCGTCAAATAATCCCTTATCGCTCAGCTTTAAATGAGGAATAACCAACAAAGCCATAAATGATAAACTCATAAAGGGCGCTTGTAAGCTTGAACCCAAAATAGCAATACTGAACCGGTGGAGTTTTGTGTAATCGGCTGCAACTTTCCAGGCATCTTCTCCACTCATTAAACCTGCAATGGGTAAGGATAAAACGTGTTGGGTTGATCCTAAGGTTGCCGATAATCCACCCCGATGTTCAATGATGGCATTTACCGCTTGGCAGATCTCTTCGTCGTTCACACCCAAAGCAATAATATTATGGCTATCATGCCCAACCGAACCGGCAATAGCCCCCTGATTCAAACCGAAATTTTTAACATATGCAATGGCAATGGGAGCCTCAAAGTACCGATTTACCACTGCCATTTTCAAACAATCATTTTCTACCCCTAACTGGCTCTTTGGTATCAACAGTTTATTGGTAATTAACTGGCCATCCATACATTCAATAACATCCTCCACATCTTTGGGTTCATAAGCAAAATCGGCAACCTTTTTTTTGCCAATATTAAATTGATTGATTGGATTTATTTTTATGGAAGGAATCAAAGACTTTCCGCTATCGGCAACCAATTCTCCATTGATATAGGTCTGATCTACCAAAAAGTTTTTTATATCGCCAGTAAGAATAAAATTTGCAGGATCCCCAACCTGTAAGCTGCCGGTAGGCAATTTATAATGTTCAACCGGATTGATACAGGCAACCTGTAATACATCAAATAAATCATAACCCAAAACAAGAGCCCTGGCCACGAGTTGGTTTATATGACCTGATAATAAATTATCCGGATGCTTATCATCGCTGCAAAACATCAACTGGTCCGAATGATCTTTCATTAAAGGAATCAAAGAATCAAAATTTCTCGCAGCACTTCCTTCGCGGATCAGGATTTTCATTCCCGCTTCCAATTTTTCCCGTGCCTCTTCAATCGTAAAGCATTCATGATCGGTACTGATACCGGCAGCAATGTACTTTCTGGCCTGTTCACCCCTTAATCCCGGCGCATGACCATCAATGGGTTTATTGTATTTTTTAGCAGAAGCTATTTTGGCCATTACTTCCGGATCATTATATAATACCCCGGGAAAATTCATCATCTCTGTTAAGTATAAAATTTCAGGTTTTGCTAATAAGCCATCCACGTCGGTTGAGGTTAAGGTTGCTCCTGCGGTTTCAAAAATAGTTGCAGGCACACAACTGGGGGCACCAAAAAAGAAATGAAAAGGGACCTGTTTGCCGTTTTCAATCATAAAATGAACACCCGGTATCCCCATTACATTCGCAATTTCGTGTGGGTCGCTGATGCTTGCAATGGTGCCGTGTATTACTGCCATTCGGGCAAATTCGCTTGGGGCTAATAATGAACTTTCTATATGAACATGGGCATCAATAAAACCGGGGAGAATATAATTTGTATAGCTTTCACCGGTTTCAACGATGGATTGGATGATTCCATTTTCAATGGTTATTTCAGCAGGAAGGATGCGACGGTTTAGGATGTCAATTAAATTTGAATTGATTTTCATGATACGTTTCGGTTTATTTTTTACATAGGTATAGATGTGAAGAGTCTCAGATAAGGATCCCTAGGAGCTTACCTTTTCAATTCCTTAACAAAAAACTGGTAGGGCAAAAACGATTCCGTGCCTTTTTCTGAAATATAGATAGGGCCCGTTTCGCCTTGCAAGATGGTTCGGATGGGTTGCTTAAATTTCATTTCATATTCACAAATACTCTGCAAACAAGCCCCGCAACTCATAATGGGCTCTTTCAATTCAACCATTTCAGATTTTGCTGTTATGGCCATCGCCAAAACGGGCACATCCGGATATTCGGATCCGGCAAAAAAAATAGCCACTCTTTCTGCACATAATCCACTTGGGTAGGCAATATTCTCCTGATTGGCACCTTTTATGATCTTTCCATTTGCCATCAGTAAGGCACAACCCACATGAAATTTTGAATAGGGGGCATAGCTGTTATTTACCGCCTCATGAGCTTGTATCAGCAGGTTTCTGTCAGCTTCCGGCAATTCTTCTGCACTTGAAAAGCGCAATAAAACAGATTCTTTTTTTATCAATTCCATATTCAAGTTTAAGAAATTTTGTTTACAAACATAGTGTGCTTAGTTTCGCAACGGTTTTTTGATAAATATTTTACACCATGCAAAAGATTTTAGTTATCGGCGCCGGTTTGTCGGCAAGTTATTTAATAAAGTACTTTCTGAGATATGCTGCCAAAGAAAATTGGTATATTACGGTTGCGGATGCCGATCTGCAATTGGCTCAAAATAAAGTAGGGAAAAGTAAAAATGCCATAGCCGTTTCTTTCAATATCCTCGACAAAGTCAGCAGAGAAAAGTTCATTGGCGAGGCAGATATTGTGGTTTCCCTATTACCTCCAACCCTGCATATTGAGGCAGCAAAAGCTTGTATCCAATTCCGAAAGCATTTAGTTACCGCTTCCTATATTACCGAAGAGATGAAAGCACTACACACGCAGGCACTGAAGGCAAATGTTTTGTTTTTAAATGAGATAGGTTTAGATCCCGGAATTGATCATTTATCGGCCATGGAAATGATCCATAACATTCAACATCAGGGTGGAACCATAAAATCCTTTAAATCTTTCTGCGGGGGTTTGGTGGCGCCTGAGTTTGATAATAATCCCTGGAATTATAAGTTTACCTGGAATCCCAGAAATGTAATTTTGGCGGGTCAGGCAACGGCAAAATATTTAGAGAACGGGCTTTTAAAATTTATACCGCCTAACAGGATATTTAAGCAAACTGAACAAATTTCGGTGCCTGGCTACGGTAAGTTTGAGTCTTATGCCAACCGCGATTCATTAGGCTATATTGAACCCTATGGAATCGGTTCAGCCCAAACGGTTTTTCGGGGCACCTTGCGTAAAGCCGGATTTGCCAGCTCATGGAATATGCTGATTAAGTTAGGTCTCACCGATGATTCCTATTCTATCCCGCATAGCGATTCATTAACATACCGGCAATGGGTGTGCTCTTTTTTAAGTGACGCCAATGATTCCAATATGGAGAATAAATTAGCCGAATTTTTAGAGATTGGTTTAAAAAGTAAAGCATTCAAAAAAATACAATGGCTGGGGCTGCTTGAACCTATACCCATCGCTTTAAAAAATGCCAGTCCTGCCCAAATTCTGCAAAAATTATTGCAGGAAAAATGGAAACTCGAAAAGGGAGAACTGGATATGATCATTATGAAGCATGAAATTGCGTATGAACTGAATGGAAAAATGCAAAAATCAACAGCATCATTGGTGGTGAAAGGGGAAACACAACAACTCACTGCTATGTCGAAAACGGTAGGTTTGCCTTTAGCCATTGCGGTAAAACTAATCCTGAAAGGGAAAATAAAATCGCGCGGGGTACAAATTCCGCTGGCGAAAGAATTTTATGATCCTATTTTAAAAGAGCTGGCAAAATTTGGAGTCAGATTTTTCTAATATGGGTGCTACAGAACTTTTTCTTCCCACAAATAGAATTCTCGGGTCTTTTCATAATACGCTTCGCTTGCCTTTCCGTCTTCATCATAAATAATAAAATTTCGCTTTAACAGGGGTGTTTCTACTTTGCCAAAACACAGAATGAACCGGTTTACAGGCTTGCTTTTTTTCGGCTGAACCGAAATTCCTTCCTGTAAAAATAAGTGGTGCTTTCCGGCGATTTCAATAAATTCAATTGCTTCCCGATTAGGCAGGATCAACCAGAACTTGCCTTCCTGCTTTAATAACCTGTGAACATGAAAAGCTAAATCTTCAAAAGGTAAATCCTGGTCATGTCTTGCCAAACTTCGCTGTTTATCCTGAATGATAAAATTATGATTAAACCGGAAGTACGGAGGATTACTGATAATGAAATCAAACTGTTCGGATCCGTCCAAAGCAAAATTTTGAAGATTTGTATGTGAGATTTCTAATCGTTCTTTCCATTTGGATGCTTCAAAGTTCATTTGGGCCTGTGTACATGCCGATGCATCAATCTCGATGGCTGTAATCTGTGCGCGGCTCTTCTGTGCCATCATTAAAGCAAGCAAACCCGTTCCCGTTCCAATATCCAGAATTTTTTCAACCTCAGGTTCAACAAAAGCCAACGCGCCAAGCAAAACACTGTCGGTGCCAACTTTCATGGCACACAATTCCTGCTTTACTTTAAATTGTTTGAAATCAAAATATTTATTTGACATAAAGGCTACAAATTAAATCAAAGGAAAACACTTATTTGCTTTCTTAATTCAGGCAAGATGTATAGAAATGATGAGTGATTACAAACATACAAACAGATTGATACATGCAGGCAGTCCTTATTTGTTGCAACATGCACATAATCCGGTTGATTGGTACGAATGGGGGGATGAGGCTATGGAAAAGGCCAAGCGTGATGATAAACTATTGCTGATTAGCATTGGCTATTCAAGTTGTCATTGGTGTCATGTAATGGCGCATGAATCTTTTGAAAAAGAAGATACTGCCTCCATCATGAATGAGCGATACGTTTGTGTTAAAATTGATAGAGAAGAGCGACCGGATGTGGACCAGATATATATGGATGCCGTTCAGTTACTTACCGGTAGAGGAGGTTGGCCCTTACATGTTTTTGCTTTACCCGATGGTAGACCCCTGCATGGCGGAACCTATTTTCCAAAAAATCAATGGGAGGAGGTTTTATGGTCAGTATCCGATTTTTATCTTAATCATAAAGATAAAGCCATTGAATTTGCAGCGAATTTAGCAAACGGTATCAGAGATCTGGATCATTTTTTACCTGCAATTGAAACCTCTGATGCCTATAAAATTGTGGAACAGGTGCTTCCAAAATGGAGCAGTAATTTCGACCTGATTTGGGGTGGATTTAATCATACACCTAAATTTCCCATACCCAATAACTGGGAATTATTTTTGCTATTTCATTATTATTCTAAAGAAAACACATACCGGGATGCCCTCCTGATTACCCTGGAAAAGATGGCGGAAGGCGGCATTAATGATTCGTTGGCCGGGGGGTTTGCCAGATACAGTACCGATCGTTTCTGGAAGGTGCCTCACTTTGAAAAAATGCTTTACGATAACGCACAATTAATGGCTTTGTATGCAAATGCCTATGCTTTTTCGAAGAACGAATTGTTAAAAAAAGTGGTCTGGCAAATTCATCATTTTATACAAACGGAAATGACATCACCCACGGGTGGATTTTACGCTGCACTGGATGCCGATAGCGAGGGCGTGGAGGGGAAATATTATGTGTGGCAACAAAGCGAATTGAAACATTTATTGGGAGAAAAGGAACCCCTTTTTAGTCTATATTATTCTATTGAATCTGGTGGAAATTGGGAGCATGGCAATAATATTTTATACAAAACAAAAACGGATCAGGAGCTCGAAAAAATTTCAGGAAAAACGATTGATGAAATCGAAATGATCATGGCATCCTGCAATAAAATTTTATGGAACCAACGTAACAAAAGGATTCATCCCGGCTTAGATAATAAAATAATTTGTAGTTGGAATGCCTTGATGGTAGAGGCATATGCAATAGCCTATATGGTTTTAGGAGATGAGACCTTTTTACATGCTGCAACCCGGTCAGCCAATTTTATTCTGAATCAATTATGGGATCAGAAGCGTTTATTGAGGGTATTTCCAAATGGCAAAAATCCGATCTGTGGTTTTGCAGAAGATTATGCCTGTTTGTGCGCTTCTCTTATAAAAATGTATGAGGCAAGCGGTATTGAGAAATATCTGTTTCAATCGCTGGAGATCTTAGAAAAAGCAATTGAATTATTTTATGATGAAAGCAATCAATTGTTTTATTTTAAATCGAAACAGGATGTGGAACTTATTACCCGGAAAATAGATGTGAACGATGATGTGATACCCTCGGCAAATAGTATTTTGGCCAGGTGTTTATATTACCACAGTTTTTATTTTAATAAAACGGAACACCAAACCATGGCAGCCGCAATGGTAAACCGGATACAGACAAAAATGGAAAAATTCCCCAGTGGTTTCAGCAACTGGATGCAGTTGATTTTAATCATGGAGAATGGGCTAAACCAGGTGATAGTGACTGGTCCTGGATCGAGTGTGATCAGAAAGGAATTAAATGCAAGGTATTTACCCGATACCCTGATCCTGTCAGTAGAGAGCTTGAGTAATATTCCTCTTTTAATGGATAAGCAACCAAACGAACAAACCCTGATTTACGTTTGTAAAAACAGGGTTTGTTCCTTAGCGGTGAAAACGATTGAGGAGGCTTTGGTCTTGTTGAAATTATCTGATTAAAGCAATCGTTCCGTTCATCTTGTATATTTTCCCTTTTTTATCTTTTGCAGAACCTACATAAGTATAGATACCCTGATCTGCAGGCTCACCGTTTAGGGTTCCGTTCCACCAAATTCCACCTGGCATAAGGGTTTCAAAAACTTTAATTCCCCAACGGTTATAAATCTGGTACTGTACCAAATCAAATCTATTGGAGTTATACAGGAATCGGAATTCATCATTGATCCCATCATGATTTGGTGAAAAGGCTGTAGGGGCATAAATATTTTCAACCGTGGTAACATTAACGATGGTAGAATCGGTATCAAAACAGCCTAAATCATCTTTAACGGTCAGAAAAACAACATAGATTCCTTCAGTTGTATAAACATAGGTGGGTTCTTTTAAGGTTGAGGTTGCGCCCATTTCGCCAAAACTCCAATCATAGGATAATCCATTTGTGCTCAAATTGGTAAACAGGACCGAAAGAGGCGCAATTCCGGTTTGAGGGTTAGCCTTAAAACTTGCTACTACTTTCGGATTTGCAGTTACTAAAACGGTGTCACTATTATAACAATAGCCATTTAAAGCGTTTATTATATAATTAGTTGGAGTTACCACCGAAGCAAAAGGTTGCAAGGCAAGTTTATCACTTAAACCGGTTGCAGGACTCCAGAAAAACGAGGAATAATCTGAAAGGCTTGCTTTGATTTGAATCAATTCTCCCGGGCAATGCTTTAAATCAACCCCGGCATATACGGTAGGGTATTTGTTAACAACAACTAACACAGTATCCAGGAAAAAGCAGGCTGCACCATCACCGATTCTCACCACATAATTTGTATTTAAATCGGGGTTAACCGTTGGATTAGAAATAAATTGATTGCTGATTTTGTAGGATGTCAGCCATTGATAATTTGCTCCTCCGGTCGCGTTTAAATCTATCGATTGACCCAAACAAAGACTGGTATCTTTCCCGGCACTTCCGGTTAATGTTTTTACATCCACAAAAACGGTATCTACTCTCCAACAAATTCCGTTTGTAGATATTAGAAAATATTTGGTAGGTCCGAGTGGGTATACCAATGGGTTTGCGATACCTGTATCGTTTATATTATACGCAGGCAACCAGTTATATTTTACACCGCCGGTTGCGGTTAACTGAACCGTATCCCCATAACAAATTATTTTGTCTGCGCCAGCACTGATATTAAATGTATTTACGGTTACCTTAACGGTATCGGCGGCCAGGCAGCCTGAATTGTTTATACTGATAATATAATCCGTTGTTACGGCTGGTTTTGCATAAGGTGATAAGGAAGTATCGCTTAAAGTTGCCAGCGGCGACCAGGTATAAGGTCCAATTACATTGGCGTTTAACTGAACACTATCGCCATTGCAAATTTGTTTATCAGGCCCTAAATTGGCAACGGCTTGTTTTACCGTAACCAAAACACTGTCATAACGGGCGCATAAGAAATTATAAGATATCGCAAAGTAGCGTGTGGTAACCAATGGTTTTACGTATGGATTGGCAATACTGGTATCACTGATATTATATTTAGGTATCCATATATAATTTAACCCGCCACCAGTCGCATTCAGTTGAACACTATCGCCAATACAAATAGTTTGGTCGGGACCGGCCTCAACCGGGAGGCTGACAACCACAACTTTCACTGTATCCTTGCCAAAACAACCCAGGTAATTGGTAGTGATGTAATAATTAATGGTAGTATCGGCAACCGAATACAAAGTGTTTCCAATACTGTCACTTAAATATGTGAGAGGGCTCCATCTGGCCGTTCCATTTGTAGTAATATTAAAATGAGCGGTATCTCCTTTGCAGATACTAATATCCGGTCCTGCATTAATGGTAGGAACATTTACCGTAATTCTAACGGTATCCTTCCGGGAACAAATTCCATTATTGGAGGAAATAATATAATTGGTATCAGCTCTTGGATATACCTGAGTACTCGGATTTGCAATATTGGTAATATTATAATTGGGCGTCCAGGCATAAGTTGCCCCTCCGTTTATAGCCGTAAGCGAAGCGGTATCTCCCACACAGATAGTTTGATCAACCCCTGCATAAGGCTGAAAATTAACTGCATTTACTATAATCGTATCACTGTTTTTACAACCACTGAGATCCACCGTAATCACATAAGTCCGGGTTGAATCGGTATGAGAATATACGTTTCGGGTGGTATCACTGCTTAATCCGGTTGCAGGAGTCCATAAGAAGGTTCCGTTTGATCCGGCCGGACTTATGTAGGTACTATCTCCAACACAAATACTTTTATCAGCTCCGGCATTTATTAATGGCAAGCCGTTAATATTACTCAGGTTAAATAATTTGGTAACTTCAGCAGCCGAGATGGTTCTGTTATATACCCGTACTTCATCAAGCCTGCCATTAAATAAAACCGCAGTATTAACGTCATTTCTACCCATGCGCAACGGGGTGGTATTGTTTAGGGTGTAGGGTACAGGACCAGTAGCAAATCCCAATAATACGCCATTCCGGTAATAGCGCAGGGTATCATTGCTACAGGAAATAGTAAAGAAATACCAGGTATTCAAATTGGTATTCGACCCGACCATGGCATTCCAGCTTTTTGCATTGGTCATGGCATAGGCTCCGTTACTTCTTATCATTGCCCTGTATTGTGCGTCGGCATTGGTTACAGATTTACTTAATATGGGTGTGTAATTAACGGGTCCTGCAGCAACATTCCAGTTTAACACCTGTGCCCAAAAGGAAAATGAAATATTACCGGAAGGCGATTGAAGTGATGCAGAATTTGGAACCTCCAGATACGCGTTGGCGCCGTTAAATGCATAGGCCCGGTTAGCTGTACCAAAACGATCCTGAGTTAAGGTGGCATTGATTACAGCCGCATTGTTACTATTGCCACTTTCATCATTCGCATTGCCATTAAAAGGATAACAAGCCACAACCCCCTGATTAACGGCAAAAGGAGTGCTACAGGTCAAACAACAATTCGCTCTGGGAGTAACCACAACCGTATCTAACCCCAAACAGGCGCCCTGAGTTACCGTTAAATAATAAGTTGTTCCAACAATGGGTTTAACGAAGGGATTAGCCACAGCAGGATCACTCAGTCCTGTTGAAGGAGTCCAGTTATACGTGGTTCCACCACTTGCGTTGAACTGGGCACTATCGCCCCGGCAAATATTCAGGTCGGAGATGGGGGTCAGATTAAAATAGATAGATTTGGTTACCGTAATGGTGATACTGGTATCTAACAGCGCGCAATAATTTAGGGCTACTACTTTGTAAACGCCACCCGAAGTAGTCTTTATCTGATTCCCGTTTGAAGCGGTATAAATGGTATCATTTCTGAACCAAACAAAGTTTCCAATGCGTTTGTTGGGGATGGTTAAAACAGCAGTATCTGCAGTACAACTTAAGATGGTTTTACTGGCACCTATCAGGGTAGTGTCATTATCGAAAAAAGAAAGGAGAAAGCCATCTTCTGCACCCAGACTAATCATCGTATCCAAGCCGAAAATACTGGTTCCTGTAAAATTTCCAACCACATTTATGATACCGGTAGGACTGGTATGTAATTCCGATCCAATTGTATAGGTTCCGGTTCCCACTTTTTGCGCATTCACAAAAACATTGGAAGGAGAATATTTTGCAAGGTA
>CAYHCF010000046.1:0-20555 GCA_964355075.1 uncultured Chitinophaga sp. | reverse complement strand
GATTTGTGGCATCACATCCAAAACAACTCATGTACGCGGACCGTTAGCGGTCATGTCCAACGACCAAAAACATTTACCTTTGACATATAATTTAAAACAAATGACAATGAAAAAACTTTACTTTATTCTTCTGACAGTTACGACAGTTTATATGACATCGTGCTCTAACTCACCGACAGACAAAGCACAATCTTCTGTAAGGGACTACCTCAAAGACAATTTAAAAAATCCAGAAAGTTACGAGCCGACTTCATTTTCAAAAATTGACACCTTCTCTATTGACTATGATAAGAATAAAAAAGAAATAGAGGAATCCTTTAAAGATAATAAGGAACTTAGAGATAAATATTTAGCTGAACTAAAAGAATCGCTTGAAACTCCTTATTCAATAAAACACGACTACAGTGTTGTAAATTCCGATAAGGATAAAGTTCAAATGTCTGTCCGTTTTACATTGGATAAGGAATTAAAAGTTGTTGAAAAATCGGTTACAAAAAGTATTAATGGCGAATGCGGTTCTTTAGCCGGTGTTGTTTATTGGAAATATAATAATTATGTTGGCAACAAACCAGATATTGGCTCGGAAATTACTTTGTATTCTCGCGATACAATTCGCGACAATTTAAAATATGAAACAAATGTTGACGCTCAAGGAAATTATAAAATTGAAAAGGTTTTGCCAGGTCGCTATCTCCTCATTGTGCGTTCAAAAAATTCAACTGATTGTCCTGAAAAACACTTAGAGAACTTAATTCGCTATTCGTCAGAAATTAAGCTGTTGTTTGGTTTTGATATTAATAGTTACAAAACTCAATTAGATGAAATTAATAAAATTGACAGCATACACAGCGTAATTGTCTTTGACAAAGATTATTCAAAATATGGTGGACTTTCACGGAAAATAGCTAAATACACTGCTATTGAAAAGGAAAAGCGAGACAAAGCTGAAAAACTAATAGAGTCATTACCAAATTCATTTACAAGCAAAATCGGAATTTACACAGGTTACAGCTACGCACTTGACATTAGTTTAATATGGATTGAAGAAAACAAGACTGAAAATAACAATACAGACTTCGGAATTACTTGCATTTGACAGACAGCATCGCACGGCAGACAGTTTTCAAAACGGACAACTTTTTCTCGGCAGAGCGCAACTCTTGTTCCGACAATCTTTTCATCGGACAGTTTCGCACGGACAAAATAAAACAACAAAAACAAAAAACATTCGCTCGACAACTTTTTCTCAGCAGACAGTTTCGCATTTTCTCGACAGACAATTACTCGGACGACAAAACAACACGAACCGCTAACAGCAATTTGGCGCTATTGCCGCTTGCCAAATAATTTTGAACTTTGTTTTTCATATCTTTGTTTCGCTATCGGTAGACAATTTTTTGCTTCGTAAATCGGCAACATCGCCAACTTGCAAACCGTTATGGGCAAGCTTAGGACAACATTGCAAACATTGACCGACATTGCTAAAATCAGAAAGCAAAGACAACAGATATGAATCTAAACTTTATACCAGTAAACGGAAAATGTGAATATTTTGACTATGACGAGTTTGAAAACTCAGTAAAGGAAACTTTGCAGACTACTTGCCAAGAAGCGACTGTAATTTTGTTCAATAACTTTCCTGTTTTGCTTTCAACTGAAACAACGGTTGACCTTATACTTGTTGTGGCTTTGAAAGATTATCAAGGAAATTATTTCAGAGTAAAAAAGGGCGAAAAATGGATTTACCTGCACAATCTAATTATTCCAATAAATTTTATTGCCAACCTTCAAGATACAGAAATAATAATTGACGAAGACGGACAAATAATCACAGATAACGAAACTGCTGATTATTCAAATGAAATTGATAGCATCAAATTCAGCCTTCTTGACTATTTGGTTCGAAAGTGCAATTTCACCAAAGAGCAACTTTTTATTACTCCTTTAATTCATATCAAGAACAAGAAAACTATTGCAAAAGACAACTTTCTTGTATCCGAAAAATTTGATTTTAAAAATTTGCTTACCTACTTAAAAAGCACATCACAAGAGATATTCTGTTCTTACAGGAATTGGAAAACTGAAATTGGTTATACTACCCTTCCAATGGACATTGAAGCAATCAACAATCAAGCTTCAAAGGATAGTGTTGTTGGTTATTTGACAAAGAAAAAAATTGACAGAATAAGTAAACAGCTTTCAAATGAGAAAGCAATATTCGGTGACCTCAATAAACATTTAATAATCGTACAAGGCAAAGCAGGTACTGGAAAATCTAGTGAACTAATTTTGCTAATGATGAGATTAATTAGCAACGGACAAAATACTTTGTTCCTCACATATAACCGACTTCTTATTTATGACATCGCCAGAACAATAAAGTCTTATGTAAACAATAAGATAAATAATAAGAAACCCGATGATAAAATCGGGCAAGCATCTGTAATGACTCTTCACAGTTTCTTTTACCGCCTCTCTAAATCAATCGGAGTTTTACACGTACTCACGGAAAAACGGAAAGGAGATTTGCTTACAAATCTCAATTCAAGAGTTGTGAAAATCAAAAACTTTATTGACAGTTATGCTAAATTAAAGAACATAACTTCCTTGACTTTAAACGACCTTGATATAATTAAAGAACAAGTTCAAAACAACACACAATTTGATATTCCAATCAAAGAAGTAGGTATTGACTTTTTAAACTTTTTAAAAAAGAAAGGACTTTTAAACCTTGTTGCACTCGATGAAACGGTAAAACAATTCATCAAACATAAAGCA
The DNA here is from genome assembly GCA_964355075.1 of uncultured Chitinophaga sp. Classification (GTDB taxonomy): domain Bacteria; phylum Bacteroidota; class Bacteroidia; order UKL13-3; family UKL13-3; genus B1. The sequence continues at coordinate 17,777 of CAYHCF010000046.1, read as the reverse complement.
GACCTTGTAAGTAATATTGTTGACGAAATATTTTTAAGTGACTACTATGGAGTATTAGAAAACACTTTACTTGCGATAAACAAACCAGACGAATACTTTACAAAGTATAACATTGAAAATAAGTTTGAATTACTTGAAGTCGTTTTAAACTTAAAAGAAAAGCATCTTAAAAAAGACGAAGAAGAAAACTTGATTGACGAAAAGGCATTCAAGGAAAAAATAAATAGAAAAGTAGGCGGAAGAAAACGTAAGAGAACAATTTTTATTGACGAGGCACAGGATTGTCATATTAGAGAAAAGGAAATTCTCATTTCAATTTTCGGCAGTGACAATGTTGTTATTTCCAGCGGAGGCAAAGAGCAACTAATAAGACATATAGAGCTATGCAATTGGGAAGTTTCTAATCAAAAGAAAATTAATGTAAAAAAATACAAGACCAGCAACAAGTCATTCAGAATAAAAAAATCAGTTTTAGATTTTTGCAACTTCGTTGCTAATAAATATCAAATTGAATTAAAACTTGAACCACTTGAAACGGAAGATGAAGGCGAGTTGATATTGGACTTTAGGAACAATGTTGCCTTTACCGATATGCAACAAATATTTTCAAACCTTTCTTTGAAAGGAGAAATAAGCGGTTGCACCGCTTATGAAAGTTTACTTGTATTGATTGATACACATTCTAAAGTTGATGCGGGAACCGGAAGTAGTACAGTTTCTTCAACAGGAAAGATTAATGAGTATGACAATATTGAAGATTCACATAAAATCAAAAAAGGTGATTGGAAATATAAAGCACATTTAGAAAAGGAAAATCAATTAATGTTTTGGGATGGAACAAATGATAATAAGTCACAGATGCAAGTTCCGTATCCAACAGAAACCCGACTTATCTATTATGATTCTTGCAGAGGATTAGAGGCGTGGACAGTTGCTTGTTTTAACATTGACAAATTCTTTAATCAAAAAAGGGAAGACCCTGATGCAGAAAAGTTTTTAATCAATGATGAAAAAGAACTTGGTATTCAAAGTTTGTTCGTTACCAATGACAGCAGAAAAGATATGTTCGCAGGGACTTGGGCATTAATGGCAATCACAAGAGCTATTGACACTCTTTATTTAAAGTTTGACAATCCAGATTCACAGTTCAGCAAATTAGTGTTGGAATATGTAAAATTGAATCCGAAAAATTTAAAAGTATTGCGATGACAATTCAAGCGGCAGACACAATGACGATAATAAAGCCAGCCCATAACAGCACCTACAAGAAATTGGCGGTTCGGTACTCCGCAGACAGTTTTGAGGTAGCCGAAAGTTTGGTTCTCCGCATGAACATTTGTGGTAAAAATCGCCAACTTCTTGTAGCTGCAAAACGTCAGGCTGTGAAAAAACTAATTCATGAGAATAAAATATGCGTATGGCTAATCTGAGAAATTTTGTAATATTGAAATCTAAAGGCTTTCATTATGAGTTTTTTCACACTCTGACGTTAAAGCCAATTGCAAAATAATAAGTGGTTGTTAGAATGACTTGTTTTAATTAGATTTGAAAATGCCTACGGTTTTATTCATATATGGTTGGAGATTATTCTTTTATGCAAATGAGAACAACTAGCCTATTCATATCCATGCAGAAAAAGGTGACATGGAATGTAAATTTTGGCTTTTAGTTGAGGAAGTAGAAATTATGGAAGAGTTTTCATTTAATATGTCACCGAATGCCAAAAGGGAAATCAAAAAGATAATCTATCAGAATTTTGATTTGATAATTGAATCCTGGAATAACTTTTTTAAAAAATAACATGATTGCAACACATAACATTGAAAAATTAAATTTTGAAGCGAATTTAATGATACTTCAAATTGATGGAAAAGAGATAAAACTAAATTTGGAAAAGTTATCTTCAAAGCTTTACAACGCCAATAAAATTGAAAGGGAACTGTATAAAATTTCACCTTCCGGTTATGGAATTCATTGGCCATTGATAGATGAAGATATTTCAATTGAAGCAATACTGAAAGACCGCGAATGAAAAGCAACTGGCTTTAACAGCTAGGGTTTCCGAAGGACAAGCCATGAACCCTGTGTTGAACAGCTTGCCTCGTCCTCAGACGAGGGAACCATCTCGTCTCAGGACGAGAGGGCTTTTCAGCCGTTTAAATTCCTGCGGTTTTTGCTTTGCAAGCCGAAGCCTTGGCGAAGGCTTACTTTGAATTATTATTAACGATTCTGATATTTTTAGTAAAAGCGCGGCTAATAAATTTCATTTCTAAATAAATTTCTGCTCGCCGCGCTGAATCATTGTGTATCCATTAACCCCGCCTCGTCTTTAAGGACGAGACGGGGTTATTATTGTTGAACCCCGTTGGGGTTAATTCATATTTTAGTCCGGTATTCAGTTTCCTAATTCCCAACTTCATCATTCGGCGTTCATCATTCATCATTTCCTAAAGTCATGCCGGCACATCGCCAAGTTTCAATACCTTACCTTTTTTAGGTAAATGGTAGAATTTATCCGGTTTTCAGTATTGCTCTCTTTTTTATCCCTCTAAATCTCAGGCTCCCTTTGATTTTAAAATTATTCTGCTAATATTGCCTCAAAGAATTTTTATTAATTTTAACCTATGGCGAATTTTTTTTACACAAAATCTTTACCGGATTTATTAAAACATCATGATGGTAGTCAACTGAAGCGGACCTTAAGCGCTGCTAATTTGGTGGCTCTGGGAGTGGGTGCTATTATTGGGGCAGGTTTGTTTGTGAGAACAGCTGCCGCTTCCGCCGAAGCAGCCGGCGCTGCTATTACCATGTCGTTTGTAATTGCTGCGGTGGGTTGTGCCTTCGCCGGCATTTGTTATGCCGAGTTTGCTTCCATGATCCCCATTGCAGGAAGTGCGTACGCATACTCATACGTTACGATGGGGGAACTGGTTGCCTGGATAATTGGCTGGGCTTTGATCATGGAATATGCATTAGGTGCGGCAACGGTGGCCATCGCATGGAGTGAATATTTAAATAATCTGCTCGGTGGAATAATCCCTTATGAATGGTGTCATTCTCCCTTTGAAAAGTTGATAAAAGTGGTTGGGCAAACTAATATTGACCAGCTATTAGCCATCAGCCCCAATATCCATACTTCTGCTAAAAACGGCGTTTTGCTTTTATCTACTGAGCAATTAAGCGCCTTGCCTGCAAATGCTTTAGGATTAGTTGAAATAAGCTCCGGATTTATCAATATTCCTGCATTGATCATTTTAACATTGCTTACCTTACTGTTAATAAAAGGAACTCAGGAATCGGCCACCGTTAACGCCATCATTGTATTTATTAAAGTAGCAATCGTTCTGCTTTTTATTGCTATTGGCTGGCAATATATGAAACCCGAAAATCATACTCCTTTTTTGATTCCCGCTGATACGCTAGGTCATGAAGGATTTTTTAAACATGGTTGGGGTGGTGTTTTGGGAGGTGCTGCCATTGTATTTTTCGCATTCATTGGTTTTGATGCAGTAAGTACAGCGGCTCAGGAAGCTAAAAACCCGAAACGAGATATGCCTATTGGTATTTTGGGTTCCCTCGTAATTTGCACCATCCTTTATATTTTATTCGGACATGTATTAACCGGTGTTGCCAACTGGCAAGAATTTAAAACTGCTGGTAAAGAAGCTTCGGTAACCTATGCCATTCAAACGTATATGAAAGGTTATGAATGGTTGGGAACCAGTGTAACCGTGGCTATTCTTGCAGGGTTCTCATCCGTTATCCTCGTGATGTTAATGGGGCAGAGTCGTGTATTTTTTAGCATGAGCAAAGATGGTCTGTTGCCAAAAGCATTTGGAGAATTGCATCCCAAATTTAAAACCCCTTATAAAGCAAACTTAATATTGCTGGCCTTTGTGGGTTCATTCGCGGCTTTTATTCCTGGAAGCATTGCCGGTGATTTAACATCCTTCGGAACCTTATTTGCTTTTGTTCTTGTTTGTGCAGGCATCATCATTTTACGAAAAAAAGAACCCCATCTGGAGAGACCATTCAAAACACCACTGGTACCTTTAGTGCCCATTTTAGGTATTATCGTTTGTTCGGCAATGATTATCAGTTTACCTATACCCACACTGATGAGCGCCTTCCTGTGGTTGATTATCGGCTTGGCTATTTATTTTATTTACAGCTCCGGCCATGCAAGAAAGATGCGGGAAAATCTTACCAAATACTAATAATCCTGATATAGTTGAGTTATACAAGAAACGGTGTAAATTTATACATTCCACTTAAGGTATTCAGTAATCGGTAGAAGAAAAGTAATCGGTATGGATATTACCGTAGTTCGACAGGCTCACTATGACAGCAAAATTTGTCATCCTGAGGGACCGATTACCTTTACAGGTAAATGGCAGAATTTATCCCGTTTTCAGTATGGTTTAATCCATCTTGGTAATCTTCATGGTTTTGCTTGTCCCATTCAGATTAACCTTTACAAAATAGATTCCGGCGGCCATCCCTGATACGTATTTCAGTTTGGTATAGTTTTTACCTGCCTGAATACTTATCACTTCATCAGAAATAAGTTTACCTAAATTATCAAACAATTGAACCTGCGACACTGTTGCTGATATGGATTCTATTTCAATACCGGTTTCGTTGAAAAAAGGATTCGGGAAAATTGTAATTTCATCCTTCAGCATATCTTTTTCAGTTACCCTAACAATATCTGAATAGGAAATTCCTCCATCAAGGTCGATTTGTTTTAGCCTGTAATACAAAGTGTGTGTGCCCGTTTTGAGGAATGCATACATATCGGTTTTGTTATAATAAACAGTAGATCTGGAATTGCCTTTACCCTTCACAAATTCTACATCTGTAAAAAGCTGGCCATTTACCGACCGTTCAATCACAAACCCTTTGTTATTTGTTTCAAATGCAGTAGCCCAACTTATTTGGATATCGCCGTTTGATGCCGCAGCTTTAAAGAACAATAAACTTACCGGCAATGGATTAATTACATTATACCCTCCAACACCGAACTGCCCAAAAGTATTCATACCTGTGCGGCTTAATACAGGTGCTGCATTTGAACCTGTGGTTGCAGCATGTGTGCCTGTTAAACCCCATGCCCCGGCAGCATTTGTTCTGCGCAATAAAATTAATTGAACATAATTTCCAACTCCTAAAAATCCGCTTGCGTTAAATGTTCCGGTATAGATTCCACCGATCATGGTTGAAGTAACTGCCCAATAACCATCTACTCCTACACGATCAGCATTTACCCCTGCTACTAAATCAGATACAGGTAAGCCGGTATTACCCGGAGCGCCCATAACAAAACTGGTAGAAATAGAGCTTGGTGTTACCGGAACTGTAGTAAAGTTCAGGGTGATATTTCTGGTCACACCAATACTGTCGGCCAATGGGAAGGTGACACTTGGATTGGATGCATTTATCCATCGAACCAAAGTCCCATATACGGTTCCTGTTCCATTCAATATGCCAATAGTTGTTGTATTTATTCCTAATCCAAGACTAAGGTTTCCCGTATTTATTCTGCAATTCACCCCCAATAATAAACTATCACTGGCTGTCAGTGTGAAATTGGAAGTGCCCGACAGTTTTAAAAGGGTTGCGTTACCCACTTCAATGGAGTTAACCTGGGCATTTGGAACATTGCTAATGATACTTACCCCACCCGAAATGAAAATGAGTTTATCAGAGATATTGGAGATTGTGCGTTGCGGTGCCCAGTTACCGTCAAGGGTAAAATTGGTTGAAATAGCTCCTGTCCAGGTATAGGTCACTGGAGGCAAAGGTGGATCAACTGTAATGGTGTAATCTTCTGTTTCACCCCAATTATAGGTTCCACAAGGTGTATTCGTTGCAGATTCAGTATATACTACACGCAATCGGGTTGAACCAATAACCGCTCCTGAAGGAACGGTAATTATGGTTCCAATTACCTGGTTGGCCGAGCCGGTTGCAAAGGTACTTGTATAAACATTTTCGCCAGGATCCGTAAATAAACCGTTTTGATTCCAATCAATGTAAAATCCCATCGTTTCTCCGTAAAAGCCATTACAAGTTCCTTTCGTAGCACTTAAATTCACCTGATCGCCAGGATGAACAACCGGACCTGCCAAGGCAGTATAATTGGAATATTTATTGAGAATAGATCCCGTTCCACCGGTAGTAATGCAGGTTGATGAATTACTAAAGGCACCCATGGATACATTCATAATTTCTTCATCACCTGTTTGTGTTGCCTGCGATATACAATAAGATGCCCTGATGATTCGCTTCCCTGCAGGCGAAGTGATTGCAGGGATTTGTGTTATTCCATCCACAACCAGGCTAATGATTTGCGCATCAACCGAATCACCCAATGTGGCTGCACCGGGTATATCATAAGTGAGCCAAAAATAATTACTATCATTGGTAAGTGTCTGGCTGCCCGAAATGGTAAAGTTTCCATTTGGATTATTGAGGGTGGATCCAAATTGGGTGGTAGCTGCAAATACATTGCTGTTGCCGGTATACCAGACTTTTGCGTTATTAATATCAGATAAAGGAGCCGTTGAGCCGAGTGTACTTAAACTAAAATTACTCAGATTAACAGGAGCCCCCGTTGAACTCGTCATTACTTTTATACTTAATAATCTGTTATTAACGGTATTTGTTTGTAATGGAGACAAATCAGGGTGGGTTACGCTGGTACTCAGGTAGGTCATAGGCGCACTTATTATTCTATTTCCAACCGGATTGCCATTTGATGGAATCTGCCATAAGCCGAACACTTTCAGACTGTCGGCTCTTGCATCCAATAAATTGCCAATTGTGGCAGTAGCTGATATATCATAAGCTAACCAATAATTATTGGTATCATTTTGGGTAGTATCTGTCACCACAAAACTAAATTGCCCTGATGGTGAGACTACGGTGCCCAGTAATTTACCGGTATTAAAGACAGCGGAATTTCCGGTTGTATATAATTTTGCATTCAAAATATTTGCCACATTGGTCGTTCCGATTGTATTGAAATTAAACTGGGTAGCGGTACCCGGAAAACAGGACGTGGCAATCACTTTTACAGGTATTCTTAAGATAGGAACATTGACTGCGCCTACAGCGGCCGGACCACTTATTTGTGCAACCGTTGAGCTGGTATAAGTGGCGGGTTGCTGAATAATCTTGATTGAATAATCTTCTGTCTCACCATTATAATAGTTTCCGCATGGAGGAGGAATTGTAGAACTTTGTGAATAGACTACCCTCAGGGTTGTAATACCTAATGCTGCATTACAGGGAATTGTTATGGTGCCTGATTTCAGTATGCCTGATACAGAGCCGGTAAATGCTCCCGAAGAATAAACCATTTCGCCGGGATCGGTATAAGAACCATTCTGGTTAAAGTCGATATAAGCAGCGATAAACGATGTAAAATTCCCGTTACAGGAACCTGCCAAAACCGAAAATGGAGTCGCCAGACCTGTGGCTATATCAGGTGGATTAACCCCTTTGTAATCAGAATACATTTTTAATACGGAATACCCCCCACCTGTCGTGGTGCAGGTTGATGAATTGTTAAGTGAACCAAAAGTAACATTCCAGATCTCTTCATCAGTTGAGTAAACTGCCGATGATGTACAATAAGGGGCTCTGATTTTTCTTGAACCCGCAGGAGCACCGCCGGTTGGCACATATGGGAAACTTTCAACGCTCACACTTGAAACAACCGCATCAACCGAATCATTGATGACTGCAGCCAACAGGATATCATAAGTTAACCAGAATACATTGGTGCCATTCAATAATTGCTGACTCCCAGGAACACTAAATGCACCACTCGGACTATAAGAGGTGCTTCCAAATTGATTGGTGGCACTGAACGTTGAACTGCTTCCGGTATACCAGACATTTGCATTCTCAATGTTTAGATAGGGTGAAGCAGAACCTAAGGTACTAAAGTTAAAATTGGTAACATTAACCGGGGCGCCGGTCGCACTGGTATTGACAACAATTTTTAAAATGACATTATTGAAACTTCCCTGCTCAACCTTTGATAATTCAGGTTGTGAAGCAACCGAACTTAAATACGTCATCGGAACGGTAATTTGTTTGTTTCCCGGTGGATTGGCATTGGTAGTTAGCTGGTATTTGCCAAGCAGTTTAATACTGTCAACACGGGCATCCACATAGTTGGAACTGGTACTGGCACTTGAAGAGATATTATAAGCTAGCCAGAAATTACTTGTATCTAAATCTAATCCCGAAATAGGTTCATAAAAGGTAAATACCATTTGTCCGGTAGGCGAATTAACCTGTCCCAACAGATTGCCGGTATTAAAAATAGTACTGTTTCCCGTTCCATACAACCGAGCGGATAGAATATTTGATGCAGTTGTAGTTCCGGTAATATTAAATCTCATTTCAGTTACCGATCCTGTGTCGCATCCCAAAGCCTTTACCCGAACCTTTAAAATAGGAACATCCGTTGCGCCGGGCGAAGTGTATCCGGTTTGTTGAAAGGCAGTACTGTTTTGATAGGTTATAGGATTGCTTACAATATTTATGGTGTAATCCTCTGTTTCACCATAATAATAACTGGTACTTGTAATCAGGCATGGGTCAGATACAACCGAATTGTATTGTAGGATAATTCGCATCCGAGTATTACCCGGTAAAGCATAACATGGAATGATAAAGCTCCCGGTAATTATTGTTGTGGAAGAATTTGAAGAAGCATAAGCCAATTCATCAAAATCAAATGATCCGTTTTGGTTGTAATCTATAAATATTCCCAAATAAGATGCAAGGCTGAAATTTGTTCCTGATATAATGCAGGTAGTTAAATTAATAGGAATGTTTTGCAACATATTTGCCGGATTCAGGTTTGTGTAATCTGTATATTGTTTATTGGCGTTTGAATTTGATAACGCAGGTATGCAACCCGTTCCGTTATCCAGGATTGTAGATGCTCCCTGAGTCATGGTTACATTACCTATGTCGGTATAGGTATTGTAATATGCCTCCGAAAGACAATAAGGAAATCTGATTTTACGGTTCCCGGCGGGTGCTGTGTTTGTTGGTGATTCCGGAGTCCCTCCAATCATAAATGAGCTAATACCTGCATCAACAGAATCATCCAGGATGGCACCCGCTTTTATATCATAGGTGAGCCAAAAATAATTGGTATCATAATTTAGGGGTTGTGTCCCCACTATGGTATATGGCGGCCAGGAACCGGATGAAGTATGGGTTGAACCGAATTGTGTGGTGGCAGCAAAAATCGAACTGCTTCCGGTAAACCACATTTTCGAATTCAATATATTGAGCGAATCATTACCACCCCCGGAAGCGGTCAGGTTAAATTGGGTAACATTGATAGGCGAACCCGTTGAATTGCACCTGATCATGATGCGCAATAAGCGGTTATTGACCGAAGAGATCTCAACAGGAGACAGATCAGGATGAATCGCATCTGAACCGAGATAAGTCATTGGATTTCCAACCACACGGAAACCAGCAGGATTGTTGGTTGCAGGAATATACCAGGGGCCAAATACTTTTACACTGTCCACAACAGCATCTAAAAAATTGCCGGTAGCGGCCGAAGCTGAAACGTCATAGGCAAGCCAGTAATTATTGGTATCGTTAATCACTGTATCTGAAATAGAAAATACAATTTGACCACTGATAGCAGTAACAGTGCCTATTAAATTGTTTGTATTATATACATTACTTGCTCCAGTTTTATACAATTTAGCAGCCGTAATATTTGCCAAATTGGTGGTACCACTGGCATTAAATCTCAATTCACTGATGATAGACGTATTACAAAGAGAGGCCTGAACTTTAACAGGAATTCTCAATATCGGTACATCATTGGTTCCTGCGGCAACATTCCCTGTTACCTGTTTCCCCAAAGAAGCAGTATAGCTTGCCGCACTGTTAACTATATTAATGGTATAGTCCTCCGTTTCGCCCCAGCTATATGTGCCGCATGGGGGTGGAGTAGTATTAATTTCAGAATAAATAACACGCATGAGGGTATAGCCTGTAATCGCTGTGCATGGGATCGTGATTGAGCCCGTTTTTAATATTCCGGCACTTGAACCGGTGAAGCTGCCCGAACTGTATGCCAATTCACCGGGATCAGTTAAAATTCCATTTTGATTATAGTCAATATAAACTACTAAAAATGAAACCCAGTTGCCATTGCATGATCCGGTATTGATGCTAATCGGGGTGGGTATACCAATAGGAATTGCAGGTGCCGATATATAAGTAAAATTAGAAAATCTTCTAAGTACAGATCCGGGACCACCAGTAGTTGTACAAGTTGAAATATTGTTTAAGGTACCAAAGCTAACTCTCCAAATTTCTTCATCATTGGTTTGTGTTGCCGATGAGGTGCAATAATCTGTTCGAATTTTTCGATATCCTGAGGGTGCGGAAATGGTTGGTATGCGTACAATACTGTTGATTGTGATATTCGTTACTTGTGCATCTACCGAATCACCTAAGTTAGCAGCCGCTTTAATGTCATAAGTGAGCCAAAAATAATTGGTGTCATTCATTAAGGGTTGTAATCCCGTAATGATATATGGACTCCATGAACCACTTGCAGGAGTGGCTGTTGTATAGGTTGATCCAAATTGTTTTGTGCTTGCAAACAGAGCACTTTTACCCGTATACCAGATTTTCGCATTGGCAATATTTATAGCATCATTACCACCGCCTGTGGTATTTAGGTTGAATTGAGTTAGATTTATGGGTGCCCCATAAGTGGAACCGATTATGCGGATTTGCAATAATTGGTTATTGATTGAACCGGGCGGTACTGTGTTCAAATCAGGATGTATAGCAGTTGAACTGATATAGGTCATCGGCGTATCAATAACAATATTTCCGGCTGGATTGTTATTGGAAGGAATTCGGTTAATCCCCAAAATAGTAAAACTGTCAATGCGGGCATCCAGAAAATTAAATGCGGTTGCCAAAGCAGATACATCATAGGTTAACCAATAATTTACGGTATCCCCAATGGTTCGGTTAACCGTATCCGAAACACTTAAGGAGAATTGCCCATTAGGACCAAAAACAGTTCCAACAAGTTTATTTGTATTGAAAGAAGGGGATACCCCGGTATTGTATATTTTGGCACTTACAATATCTGAGGGATTGGTAGTTCCCGTGGTATTGAAATAAAAATTAGTGGTATATCCGTTTCCACATCCTGCCAGGGCAACGGGTATTCTCAATATGACCAAATCGAGGGCTCCGGCTGCTACTGAACCTGTGTTTTGTACGGTATTAGAAGATACATAGGATATGGGGGTATTGTTTTCATAAGCACCTATTTTGGGTGGAACATTTCTTACTACATTGCTGATGTCGGCAGGAATCAGTGACGTGAAATCATACCCGACGTTACAGGTAGTTACCTGCAGGTTTGTGGCACTGATAAATTTTGGATTCACGTTATAGGATGAATCACCTCCGGCCAAAGTTGTATTAAAATTTCCTGTGTTATAAAGGGTAGCATTACTATATAGGATACTCGTATTCGCAGCATTATAATAAATATTATTGTTGATGGCGTTGGCTGCTATTGGAGCGCTAGTGAGATATACCGGTATTCCACTTCCTGTTGCAGCGGTGTAGGCAAATATGTTGTTTTTAACAATTGCATTTGTTGGCAATGCTCCGTATAGTGCCCCGTAGTTATTTGCATTTAAAGCATAAGCCATATTTACAGAATTGTGAATTATTTTTACATCCGATTGAGACCCTGCACTCAGGTATATTCCATTGGCAAATGCATAATTTAACCGGGTTATGGAGTTATTAAATAGCTCAACACCGGAACCCGGCAACGAATAATTAACATAAATTCCCGCATAAGCAGCCCCGTCAATTTTGTTTCCCCAAATATGGGTGGCAGTCCCGCTGATATTATTACAGTATAATAAATAAATACCATAGCCTATGGTTGATGTAGCAGAAAACGTGATGGTGTTATTTAACAGATCCAGTTGATTGGAAACGTATGAAATATAAATCCCGTAATAATAAGAAGGTAATAAAGTATTGGATCGAATTTTATGGTATCTGTTATAATTTACATTTCCGACACTATATCCATAAAGCCCGATAGCGTAATAGCCACCGGTTATTACATTGCTGTCAATTGTAATGGAATCAATAAAGTTATTTGATAACCCAGCCCCCGATGCCGTACCTGTTACTGAAATACCGTAACTGACAGTTGCACCCGCAGCGGGCAGATTGATATTGCAATTATTTACAAAACAACCCGTGCCATTATTATTAGTTACATTGCCAATAATACCCACTCCAACCGGATTGGTACCCGTATTGGTAATGGTTAAATTACGAAAACCAACATACTTGCAATTGCTGATGAGAACTGCGGCCTGATTTGAATTTAAAAGTGAAATAATGCGCGTGGTTTTATTTCCATTACCTCCGTCAAATGTGATCGTATTCGCAGCGGATGAACCGGCTATAGGTCCGTTAATGACTACGGGAGTATTGTAGGTTCCCGCCAACACCAGAAAAGTTACCGGCCCCGAAATTCCGTTTGCAAGATCTGCAATAGCGAGTTGAAAAGTGGCATAATCTCCGCCGGTTCCAATCGTATAGGTTCCATTTAATGGAGTTTTAAGAAGCACACTGATTGTATCATTTGTGGGGTCAGAATCAGCAAATCCATTTGGCAAATAAGTATATACCTTTATCGCATTAGTGGTGCCTAATGGAATCTGTTTTATACCCGAAAATACAATACTAACTGTATCGCAAACCGCTAATGGTGATCCCGAATAGGCCTGTACAACCGGAGTTCCTCCGTTAAGCCTGTAAGCGGTGTTAAAAGTGCTGACAGAATTGGAACCAAAATTTCTTACCCTGACAACAAGATTCTGCGAACCCATAACAATCGGACTTGTTGGACTTAACAGGGCAATGGCGCTCATATTATTAGCGGTGGCAATGTACTGGTCGGAACCACAATGCGGATAAGTGGGTCGTGCCTGGCCATCACGATCAGTGGGTACCAAGAAACTACCACTGGGAGATCCTTTTGGATTACAAACATCCAATAAATGACCATCCGTTGAAGGAGATGCAAACGTGGGTAATACGTTTATGGAGGAATCTCCTCCACCCGAATTTGTTTGAAAATTGCTTGTAGTATAGATTCCACCACGGTACAATAAGTTCGGACTGCTTGCCCCACTTAAATAATACACATTATTGTTAATGGCAATATTGCCTGCAGTGGTAGCTAGATTAACCGCATAATACCCGGTACTGGATGAACCCATTGCAAAAATATTATTCATGCAATTCAAATCTCCACCAAACGAATTGGTATAAGTAAAACAATAACCGGTAGTTGCATCTAATAATTTTACGGTATTATGAAATATATTATAATAGCCGGTATAGGTTGCATTGAATATATAGATTCCGTAATTATTGGAATTGGACCGGCCAATTACGGTATTATTATATACTTCGGTAGGATTTGAAGCACCCGAACTCATATAAAACAAGTTCAGCGAATACGCAGTATTCATTACCTTGTTATTGATGATACGATGCGGACTGTTTCCGCTAAAGTGATTATAACAATAATACGAATAGAGGGCATATCCGGTAGCAGCTCCCGCGGCATTTGTAAATGTATTATTGAGAATGTCAATTCCATTTTGAATATACATGATGTACAAGCCCGAAAAGTAAAAATTGTTCAGAATATTTCCCCTGAACTTAAACGCCCGGTTATATGCATTCGAAAGGGTAGTATTCCCGTAAAAATAGATGGAATGATAGGAACCTGTTATCGTGTTGCTGTCAATTGAAATACTATCCATCCTTGTTTGCGTGGTAAGTCCATAACCCGTAGCATTGGTGGTGGCCATAATAGCTGTTGACTGATTTGTTCCGGTATTCGGTATATTTATCAAGCATTTTTTAATCGTGGTTCCGGTTCCCGCATTCGTTGTGGACGATCCAATGATCCCAACTCCCGAGCAGGCCATATTACTGGTATTGTTTATGGTTAAATTCTTTAAAGTAACAAAATAACATTGGTTTAATATTACCGTGGCGCCAGTGGCAATATTACCGGTGATAATGGCATTGGCCGGATTGAGTCCGTCGAAAACCAATGGACTGGATGGACTTACCCCGAAATAATTTCCAATAATGAGTGAGGTAGCTTGCGTATAAGTCCCGGCAAGCACCTGCATGGTTACTGGCCCGCTTACTCCTTTTGAAGCAAGATCGGCAAGTGCAGCCGCAAAGGTGGTATAGTTGCCACTTGTGCCTATCGTGTACGTGCCGTTAAGCGGTTGAGCAATCAGGCGGTTAAAGGGTAGGGTAATAAGCAAACCGAAAAGGAGGATGATTTGCAATAGGCTTTTTTGGATTCTTTTTGTACAAGTGTTTTCCATATTAATTGTTTTAACTAAACTTTGGACTCCGTTCAGGTGAAAGTAATAACCAGAATTGAGCACTTCTGTATCAAACAGAAAAATACCTGGTCTTTACCTTTTCCCTCTAAAAAAGGAAAAAAGTTAACAAGTCTTCATTTGATTTCAATGCCCTGTAAGATTATCTATTTTAGAATGCAGAATAACAGGATGTTAAAAATTCAAATTTTCATAAATTAAGAAAATATTAACATTTTTAGATTAAACTGGGGTTAATTTTTGCAACTATATATCTGTTTATATTGAACCTCACAGAAAATAGGGTTTACGATTAAATCATCACCTCATTTAATACTTTGGGTGATTTTAATTCCCCGAAAAGTATCAGGTGAATCTGATAATATTTGACCAGATTTTCGAGTATTTGTACCCGGTTTGGATAAGATATTTTTAGGTTGGCAAAAGTTTCAAAACTTGCAATTGCCAATTGATAGATCTGCTGACTTTGTTCCGGATTACAAAAATCCGGACTGTCTATCTGTCCCTCAACGAAAACGCCCTCGTGCAGACTGAATACGTTTTGAGATTCGCTGTAATTCAACTTAGGAAAGAAACCCAGATATTTACTTAAATGAATCATGAAAAATGCCGGAAAATTGGAAAGAGAGTCATGGGTAATATCGAGTATCTGAATGGCATGATAAAGAAAATCAAATAAGTTTTTATCCGGATTATTTTCCTCTCGCAGGCATTTAGCTATGAGTTCTGCAGCAAACATTCCTATTGAACTTTTAAGGAGATTGAAGTGGAGGTTGTTTAGTATGGGCGTACATTTTAGCTCCTTTATTCTGTGTAAATTCTTGCTCTGCTGATGATATACTTCTAATTCCAATAAAGTTAAGGGCATTAACTGAGAAGGTTTAATGGATCCCTTTTTACTTTTGACCCCATTTATCATATAGCCTTGCAAACCATACTGATCGGTATAGCATTTTAATACTACACTGTTTTCAGAATAGTTAATGGTTCCAATAACGATCGCTTTACATTTATTCAACATTTCTGGTTTCGTATCAAAAGTAATCAATTATTTTAATACGAGTCATATTCAAAAGCTGGGGACTACGGTTTTAGTTGAGAAGCCTAAAAGGCTTCAATAATAATAGCCCTGTATGAAATGCGAGGTTAATGATAACGCCGCAACATTTGCAACCCGTCAGCTGACGGGTTGAATAAAATCTGCAGCAGGTGTGTTTAATATGAATAATTTAGTTAAAATGTAGTTTTGAAAAAAAAAACGACATGTACTTAACTTTACTATTTATTCACAATTTTGTGCGTTGGTTATTTTTAGCTGCTGCTCTTTATGTTGTGTTCAGATCTTTCCACGGAGTCAGAAATAATTATCCGTTTTGGAAAAGCGATAATACTGCCGGAACTATTTTTTTAAGCATTGCCCATTCACAATTGCTGATCGGATTGGTTTTGTGGTTTATCAGTCCTGAAGTTCAGAATGCCATTGCCAATATTGGTGCCTCAATGAAAAATTCGGAATAGAGATTATTAATTCTGGAGCATCCTCTGGTAATGATTCTAACCGTTGTTCTGATCCAGATTGGAAGGATAAAAGCAAAAAAGGCTTATGCTGATTTAGATAAGCACAAAAGGAGTTTGATTTATTTTGGTATTGGCCTAATTCTTGTGCTATCGAGAATTCCCTGGAACGCAGTTTTTTTCAGGATTTAATTGCATTACTGAATAATTTGTAATACAATTGAAGTTTAAATGGCCTGGATGTAATTAACCAGTTAAAAGATTGGTTTATCAGCTCTCTTGTTAGATGGTGCTTTTTTAAAAATGAATCAACCTGGAACCGGAATAATAATTTATAATCTATGGCAGATTTGCCGGAGTTTGATATAGTCATTGTATATCCCGAAGCGGTGCGACAACTGCATGAATCTATGCTTCCCCTGGGAATCATGAGTATTGTTTCGGCTTTAGAAGAGAATAATTACAGGGTTTTATTTGTTGATTTTTATAAATACAGAGGTAACTTTAAGAAAGATCTCAAAATCTGGAATCCAAGAATTGTTGGAATCGGCGGCACCACTTTAACAAGAAAAATAAGTTTTTCGCTTGCCCGACAGGCAAAATCGGTATTGCAAAATTGCAAAATAGTTTATGGCGGTCCGCACGCATCTTTTACGGCTGTTGACACACTGCAGCATGTAGCCGAAATAGATTATATTATACGAGGAGAAGGTGAGTATAGCTTTTTAGACCTGTGTAATCATTATATCAGAAAATCAAATCCCGATTACACGACAATCGCCGGACTCTGCTACAGAAGCAGCTCCGAAATAGTACTTAATCCTCCAAAGCGTATTGACAATCTTGATTTGCTACCCATTCCAAAGAGAGATTTCAGCTATAAATTAATGATGGATTTTATAGGGGTTGAGGGAGAAATGATCATCACTTCCCGAGGATGCCCGGTTTGCTGTACTTTTTGCTCCGCTTCCACAATGTTTCCGGGAGGTGTAAGATTCAGAAGTATCTCTCACATAAAACAGGAGCTTGATTATATTCTCGCAAATAAGAAAATACAAGGTCTGAAAATATTTGACAGCACATTCACTTCCTCGCCTCAACATGTTCTAAGTTTTTGCGAAATGATTAAACCGTATAATTTAAAATGGGAATGTGAAATAAGAGCTGATTCGGTTGACAAGGAAATGCTTTCGGTAATGAAGGAAGCCGGATGTTATTATGTTGACGTAGGGCTGGAAACCAGCAATGAATATTTACTGAAAAAAATTGGAAAAAAAATAAATATAGGTCAGTTAAATAAGGTTCTTGAATGGTGCAGTGAGTTGGGCATAAAGACAAAGGTATTTATGATCTTCGGTTTGCTCGACGAAACCTATAAGGAGTGCTTTAATGATATCAGGTTTCTGCTGGATAATAAGGACAAAATCAGCATGTCGGAAACAACCTTCGGAATGCAAGTGTTTCCGGGAACCATTCTTGAACGTCAGTTGAAAATGCGAGGCGTATTGCCAAAAGATTTTTCCTGGGCAAAATATTCGCCTCCTAAAAAGAATTATTTACTGATGGAAGTGAGCGATGTTTATCTGCTGGAGCAGAAACAGCTTTCGATCTATAAGCTCTTATGGATTGGCATGATATTGTTATTTAACAATAGCGTATTAACCCCTTCGGCTTTATTAAAGGTATTGCGAGTGCAAATTCGTGCCTTTTTCAGAATAATCAAGAAAAAAATCATGTCGGTTTTTCCCTCCTGATTTATTTCTACCCTGC
>CAYHCF010000045.1:0-21137 GCA_964355075.1 uncultured Chitinophaga sp. | reverse complement strand
AAAACAAAAGCATATGCATTGTTTGAAAGTTCTTTTATCAACAGCATAGAAGTTGGTACAACTAAAGGATTGCAACAAATACACGCTTATTTGTTTGGCGGATTGTATGATTTTGCGGGACAAATCAGGCAAAAAAATATTTCAAAAGGTGGTTTTCAATTTGCCATATCACGCTTTTTAGGCGACACATTAAAGCAAATAGAAGCAATGCCCGAAACCACATTTGACGAAATCGTAAACAAATATGTAGATATGAATATTGCGCACCCTTTTATGGAAGGTAATGGCAGAAGCACCAGAATATGGTTGGATTTGATACTAAAAAAACGCCTCAAAAATTGCGTTGATTGGAGTAAAATAAGTAAGCGAGATTACATGAACGCAATGATGCTAAGTCCAACCAAAAGTAGTGTTCTAAAATCATTTTTGGATAAATCGCTCACCACCAAAATAAGCGACCGCGAAATGTTTATGAAAGGGATTGATTACTCATATTATTACGAGGAATAAGAAAAATAGGATTGATAAAAGAACCGTTAGATGTTGAATTTGGCGCATTAGTTTCCGAAGTTTATATTCGTTTCGGTGGACGATGAAGTGGTACATTTTTCGGCCTATGAGCCTGTAGAAGGGCCGATTATCACTACAATTTCGATTCCAGTATGACAAATGGAACGATCATTTCCTCCATGCTGATTCCACCGTGTTGAAAAGAATTGGTGTACATATTTACATGGTAATTGTAATTGTTCGGATAAACCATAAAATCTTCGCCAGTGGCAAAAACGTAGCTGGTACTTATGTTTTGTTTGGGTAAAAAGATATCAGCCGGGTTTTTAATGGCAAACAATTCTTTTTCATTGTAATTTAAGTTTCTTCCCTGCTTGTAGCGCAGGTTGGTGCTTGTATTGCGGTCGCCAATAATTTTAACGGGATTGCTTACCCGAATCGAGCCATGGTCGGTCGTTAAAATAATACGGCTTTTTTTGCTTGCAATTTTTTTTATGGCTTCCAGCAAAGGGGAGTGCTCAAACCAGCTTGCCGTGATGCTCCGGTAAGCAGCTTCGTCTTCGGCCAACTCCTTCATAACATTCATTTCGGTTCGGGCATGGCTTAGCATATCTACGAAATTATATACAATTACATTAAAGGGATTATGAAATAAATTCGGAATTTGCTCCACTAGGTTCTTGCCGGCATTGAGGTTGGTAATTTTGTTGTAGGAAAAATTTTCTTTGTAACCCAATCGCTGCAAATGCCTTCCCATTAAATCTTCTTCATGGGCATTTTTACCTTCATCTTCCTCTTCATTTACCCATAAGTTTGGATATATCTTTTCAATTTCACTTGGCAACATGCCTGAAAAAAAGCTGTTACGGGCATAATGGGTGGTGGTAGGTAAAATGGTTAGATAAACCTCATCCAGAATTACATTAAAATATTCTGAAAACTGATTTTGAAGAACCTTCCATTGATCATACCTGAAATTATCAATCAATATTAAAAAAGTAGGTGTTTCATCTTTTAAACAGGGAGGTAAATACTTGTTCAAAACCGTATGACTCATCAGCGGCGTTTTGGTATCCGGTTTTTTAAGGAAGTTTACGAAATTGTCTTTTACATACTTTACCCAGGAGTTATTGGCATCTCTTTTTTGCATGGCAAGTATTTCATCCATACCAGTTTCACCTGATTTGGCCAACTCTAATTCCCAGTAAACCAATTTGCGGTACATTTGAACCCAACCTTCAAAATTGTTCACATCCATCATTTCTATGCTCAATTGCCTGAATTCCTGCTGATAGTTTTGAGCAGTTTTTTCGGTTACCAATTGTTTTCCGTCTAAAATCTTTTTAAGAGAATGCAAAATTTGCAGACTATTTACCGGTTTTATTAAATAATCGGCAATCTGGTTGCCGATCGCGTCTTCCATAATATGTTCTTCTTCACTTTTGGTAATCATAATCACCGGAACTTCCGGTTGCATGGACTTAATCTGTGACAAGGTTTCAATACCACTGATTCCGGGCATATTCTCATCCAAAAATATCACATCATATTTCTTCACCTTTACCTGCTCCAGGGCATCAATCCCATTGCTTACCTTATCAACCGCATAACCTTTATTGGTTAAGAAAAGAATATGGGGTTTTAACAAATCAATTTCATCGTCAGCCCAAAGAATACTTACATTCATATTTTATAAATTACATTTTAATTTCAGCCAAAATAAGCAAAATAAATTTACCGGCGGTAAATCTTATCTTTGCCTTTTAACGCTATCTTTTCAAATTGATTGTGAAAGTTAACAAACTAAAGAATTTTAATGATCCTGTTTATGGATTTATAAGTATTCCCTGCGATCTGGTATATGATATCATTGCGCATCCTTTTTTTCAACGATTAAGGAGAATAGGTCAGTTAGGTTTATCAAATTATGTGTATCCCGGTGCTCAACATACTCGTTTTCAGCATGTAATTGGAGCCATGAGTCTGATGCAACAAGCAGTTAGTACCCTCGAACAAAAAGGCATTGAAATTTCTCAAGCGGAAAAGGAAGCGGTTTACGCGGCAATTTTACTTCATGATATCGGTCATGGTCCTTTTTCGCACACGCTCGAAAATATATTGATCAAAGGGCTTGAACACGAAAAAATTTCTTTGCAACTCATGCATCAGATTAACCGGGATATGGATGGTCGCCTGGATTTATGCATACAGATTTTTACAGATCAATACAAAAAGCATTTTTTGCACCAATTGGTTAGCAGCCAGTTAGATATGGACAGACTCGATTACCTTCGCCGCGATAGTTTTTACAGCGGTGTTCAGGAAGGCGTTGTTGGGCAGGATAGGATAATTAATATGCTGAATGTGAGTAATGATGAGCTGGTGGTAGATGAGAAGGGAATTTACAGCATCGAAAAGTTTTTGATCGCAAGGAGACTCATGTACTGGCAGGTATATTTACATAAAACCGTTGTAGCTGCCGAAAGTATTTTAGTGAAAATAATAGAAAGAGCCTATTTTCTTGCTTCCAGAGGCGAACCCTTATTCGCAACGCCGGCATTCAATTACTTCCTGAACCGGCAACCCGACCAGTCTAATTTTTTTGCCGATCCAAATGGAATAGATGCATACACACAACTGGATGACAGCGATATTATGGCTTCCATAAAAGTTTGGTGCAGCCATACCGATTTCATTTTGAGAGAATTATGTTTGATGCTGAGAGACAGGTTATTACCAAAAATAGAATTCTCAAACCAACCTTTTAAAGAAACGCTTATAAACACTATAAAGCAGCAGGTTTGTAAGGAGAAAAACATCAGTTTGGAGGATGCGAAATATTTTGTTTTCAGCGATTCTGTAAAAAATAGGGCCTATAATATTGATGGGTTCAATATTAAAATCGGATATAAATCGGGTGAATTGGTTGATATAGCCAAAGCTTCCGATCAATACAATATCGAAGCACTGGCAAAACCTGTTACTAAGTTTTTTTTGTGTTACCCTAAAAATACTATTTTTACGCCATAATATTTAGCTATGCAAATAAGCGCAGGTGAATTAAGCACTTTATTAAATGGAACCATCAAGGGTGATGCTTCGGTAATGTTACATACCGTTGCCAAAATTGAAGAAGGTAAACCGGGAGCGCTTTCATTTTTGTCAAATAGTGTGTACGAAGAATATCTTTACAATACAAAATCAAGTGTGGTGCTGGTAAATCGCAGTTTTAATCCTACAAAGACAGTTACTGCCACGCTTATTATGGTGGATGATGCCTATGCTTCGTTTACCTTGATACTGGATAAATTTAGCAATGCTGTTTCCCAGATGGAAGGTATTGAAGAGCCAAGTTATGTTGATCCCGGGGCAAAAATCGGGAAACATACCTATATCGGTTTTGCTTCCTACCTTTCAACAGGAGTTGTTTTGGGTGATCATACCAAGATTTATCCCCATGTTTTTTTGGGTATGAATGTTAAAATAGGTGCGAATTGTATCCTTTATTCCGGTGTTAAAATATACCATGAATGTGAAATTGGAGATAATTGCATCATTCATTCCGGAACGGTAATTGGCGCGGATGGTTTTGGTTTTGCCCCCTTGCCGGACAAATCCTATAAGAAAATTCCGCAAATTGGAAATGTTATCATTGAAGATGATGTTGAAATAGGTTCAAATTGTTCCATTGACCGGGCTACCATGGGTTCAACCATTATCAGAAAAGGGGTGAAATTGGATAATTTGATTCAGGTGGCTCATAATGTTGAAATTGGAGAACATTCTGTAATGGCAGGTCAGGCAGGAATTGCAGGGAGCACAAAACTGGGTAAATATATGGTGGTTGGCGGTCAGGTGGCCATTACCGGACATTTAGTTATTGCCGAAGGAAATCAGTTTGGCGGACAAAGTGGGGTAAATGCCAGTATTGCTGAACCCAATAAAAAATGGTTCGGCACACCGGTAATGGAATTACGTGATTCGATGCGTTCGGCTGCGATATATAGAAAATTGCCCGAACTATTGAAAAGAATTGAAGAGCTGGAAAAAGAAATAATGAGTCTTAAAAAACAATAAAATAGGATAAATAGGGAGCGAATGCTGACTATTTGTTTTATTGCAAAAAAAATATGAAACAAACTACGATAAGGAAAGCTGTTAGTGTTGAAGGTGTTGGATTACATACCGGGCAAATCGTTACCATGACGTTTAATCCGGTAAAAGATAATTATGGGATCAAATTTCAAAGAATTGACTTGCCCGATCAGCCCTATATTGATGCCGATGTAGATAATGTTGTGGACACTTCGCGTGGAACAACCCTTGAGCAAAATGGGGCAAGAGTAGCTACAGTTGAGCATGTAATGGCCTCATTGGCAGGACTTGAGATTGACAATTGCCTGATCCATATAAACGGTGGCGAAACTCCCATTATGGATGGTAGTTCTCAGTTTTTTATTAAAGCTTTGAAAGATGCCGGTATTCAGGAGTTAGATGCCGAAAGGGAATATTTTTCAATTCCTCAGAATATCAATTATACGGAGGCCGACCGAAATGTTGAAATGATTGCCATGCCTTTAGACGACTACCGCTTAACCGTTATGGTAGATTATAATTCGCCGGTATTGGGCAGTCAGCATGCTTCTATTACCAGTTTAAAAGAATTTGAAACAGATATATCATCTTGTCGTACCTTTTGTTTTTTACACGAACTGGAGTTGCTTTACAATAATGGGTTAATACGGGGAGGAGATTTAAACAATGCCATAGTAATCGTTGACCGGGTTATTGAAGATGATGAACTGGATTACCTGGCAAAAATGTTTAATAAGCCAAAAGTGGAGGTTAAAAAAGAAGGTATT
Source organism: uncultured Chitinophaga sp. (assembly GCA_964355075.1). Classification (GTDB taxonomy): domain Bacteria; phylum Bacteroidota; class Bacteroidia; order UKL13-3; family UKL13-3; genus B1. Next base: position 15,765 of record CAYHCF010000045.1, on the reverse strand, counting down.
TTAAACAATGTAGATCTTCGTTTCCACAATGAACCCGCCCGGCATAAACTACTCGATTTAATTGGTGATCTGGCCTTAATCGGGACTCCTATTAAAGCTCAAATAATGGCTGCTCGTCCGGGTCATGCTGCCAATATTGCATTTGGAAAAAAGATAAAAGCGATCATTAAGAAAACGCGTAGTTTGATAAAGGTTCCGAAATATGATCCGAACAAACCGCCCTTGTACACTTCCACCATGATTGAGACTATGTTGCCACATCGGTTTCCATTTTTGTTGGTTGATAAAGTTTTGGAAGTTGGACTCAATCATATTATTGCCATAAAAAACGTGACTTTCAATGAATCGTTTTTTCAGGGACATTTCCCCGGAAATCCTGTAATGCCGGGAGTTTTAATTATTGAGGCCATGGCTCAATCGGGTGGCGTTTTGATTTTATCCAAAGTCGAAAATCCCGAAAAGTATAATACTTATTTCATGAAAATTGATAATGCCAAGTTTAAAGAAAAGGTAATACCGGGGGATACCTTAATTTTCAGACTGGATCTAATTGCCCCGATTCGAAGAGGTATTTGTCTGATGAAAGGAAGCGCATTTGTGGGTGAAAAGCTGGTATGTGAAGCTGAGTTAATGGCACAGGTTGTTAAAGAACGTTAATAGTTAGTTGATGGTTGACAGCCCAACAACCTACAGCCTAACAACCTACAGCCAAAAAACCTATAGCCTAACAACCTATAAAATAATAACAAACGGAAAACAGAAATATGATACAGAGTTTATCTTATATTGATTCGATGGCCAGGCTGGCTCCCAATGTGGTGGTTGATCCGTTTTCAACCATTCACAAAGATGTAGAGATTGGTGAAGGAACCTGGATTGGTTCAAATGTTACTATTTATCCCGGTGCACGAATTGGAAAGAACTGTAGAATATTTCCGGGTGCGGTGATTTCGGCCATACCTCAGGATTTAAAATTTGATGGCGAAGAAACCCTGGTCATTATTGGCGATAATACCACCATCAGAGAATGCGTTACAATTAACCGGGGAACCAAGGATAAATTTAAGACTCAGGTTGGCAGTAATTGTTTAATCATGGCCTACACACACCTTGCTCACGACTGTATTATCGGAAACCAGGTAATAATTGCTAATGGGGTTCAGGCGGCAGGTCACGTTACTATTCAGGATGGCGCCCGCATTGGGGGATTATCAGCCATTCACCAGTTCGGGTTGGTTGGAAGAAATGTAATGATCGAAGGTGGAAGTATGGTGAGTAAAGATGTTCCTCCTTTTGTAAAGGCCGGAAGATATCCATTGACTTATGAAGGTGTAAACTCTGTAGGATTGAGACGCAGTGGATTCAGTAATGAAAAAATTAATGAAATTCAGAATATTTACAGAGTACTTTTTGTACATAACCGCAATCTCGGCAAAGCCCTCGATATTGTAGAAGCCGAAATGCAGGCTACTCCTGAACGTGATGAAATACTTGCTTTTATCCGTAATTCAGAACGAGGTGTTTTGAAAGGATTTAATGGGAAGTAAGTGGAGTTGAGCAGAAATGTCAGGTCGAGCGTAGTCGAGACCTATTACACTTGAAAACAAATAATTTGCACCTGCAATAAGCGTTTTCGACTTCGCTCAAACTGACAAATTCGTATATTCGTACAATTCGTATTTCGTAAAATTCGTACATTCGTAAAATTCGTATTTCGTAAATTCGTAAATCACCTTGCAAGTTACCCTCACTGACATTGGCAAACGCTTCAACCGGCAATGGATATTTAAGGGAGTAAATGCTGTTTTTGAGGCCAATAAAGCTTATGCATTGGTTGGAAATAACGGAAGTGGAAAATCTACTTTACTTCAGCTTATTTATAATTTTCAAACCATCAGCAAAGGTGAGATCAGTTACCATCTGGAAAATAGAAGCATAAGTGAGGATGATTTGATTCATCAAATAGCATTTGCCGCACCCTATCTCGAACTCATTGAGGAATTTACTTTGAATGAAATGCTCACTTTTCATTTTGGATTTTTTAAGCTCCGGGCCGGGTCTTCTTTGAGTGAAATAATTACGGATTGCGGTCTGGCCGGAAACGAGAATAAATTTATTAAACATTTTTCTTCAGGCATGAAACAACGGCTCAAATTAGCTTTGTCATTTTATGCCGAATCGCCATTACTTTTATTGGATGAACCCTGTTCAAATCTGGATGAACAAGGCATTAGCTGGTATAGGGAATCTATTCAGAAACAATTAGGCATGCGAACGATCATCATAGCAAGCAATCAAAGTTTTGAACACGATTTTTGCGATCAGGTATTAAACATTGCTGACTTCAGGCCAAAGGCTGCTTCTTTGCCAGATCTGTAATTATTTTTGCTGCATTCCTTTCGGATTTCTCGTCACCAAATAAGTTGCGCAGTTCATGATAATCCTGCATTAGTTTTTGATGTTTTTCCCCATCAGGTAATATCTTTTTTAATTCTTCAACAATATTTGCTTCGTTAAAATTATGCTGTATGAGTTCGCTAACAGCCTTACGATTCAAATTCAGGTTCACAAGTGATATGTATTTTACTTTCACAAAGCGAATTGCAATTTGATAGGAGATATTATTTGCTACATAAGCACAAACCTGGGGCACATTAAATATTGCGGTTTCTAAAGATGCGGTACCACTGCAAACCACTGCTGCTGCTGCGTTGCTCAGTAAATCATAAGTTTGGCCAATTACAATTTTTATTTCATCGTTCAGATAATTTTGATAATAACTTTCCGCTATGGAAGGTGCACCTGCAATCACAAACTGGAAAGCGGGAAAATGTTTTACCACCTTTAGCAAGGTGGGCATTATTCGACTGATTTCCTGCTTACGGCTTCCGGGAAGCAAAGCAATAATCGGTTTGTTACTGAGTTCATTTGATTCCCTGAATAGGGTATTGGCATTGTAGTTTTTTATTTGCTTTATCAAAGGATTCCCGGTATAACTGGCATGAATCTTCCACTTCTTAAAATAATCAACCTCAAATGGGAATATTAACAAAAGTTCATCAATATATTTTTCAAGCTTTAATCCTCTTTTCTCATTCCATGCCCAGATTTTCGGAGCAATATAATAACAGGTTTTAAATCCGGCTTTTTTTGCAAATTCAGCTATTCGGAGGTTAAAACCCGGGTAATCAATAAATATTACAACATCCGGTTTAAAATCAAGAATCTGTTGTTTACACTTCGCTATGTTCTTAATGATGGTTCTTATTTTAAATACAACCTCCACAAATCCCATAATATTTATCTCCTTGTAGTGTTGTAATAGCCCTGGAGATTCATTGAGCATCAAATCTCCTCCCCAAAAATTAAAATGGGAATCTGCATCCATTTGTTTGATACCTTGCATGAGGCTTGCTCCTAATAAATCGCCACTTGCCTCGCCGGCTATTAAAAAATATCTCATTTTATTGCAAAATATACTTATTGAACAAACAATCCGTTAAAAATATTATATTAGCAGTATATTTTAAAATCATGGAACCACAAAAACAAAAAAATAGCAATGCACTAACTATCGCGTTACTATTACTCATCATCTCCATAGGTGTCAATATTTATCAGTGGAAAAATCATGCAACTACCATTCTTCAGTATAATACTGAGGTGGATAGTTTAAGTACTGCCAAGCTGGATGTTGACAGGGAATTGGCAAGTATCAGCATGGAATTAGAAAAATACCGGGGTATTGCAGGTAATCTTGATACCCTGCTAAATGATGCCAATAATATTATTATGGCTCAGGAACAAAAAATCAGAAAAATAATCCAGGAAGAGAAAAATAAGGATGCACTTACTAAAAGACTCAAAACAGAGATGGAGCAACTCAGGAAATTGCGCGATGAATACCTGGATAAAATTGACAATTTGATGGCCGAAAATAAAGTACTTAAAAATGAAAACGCTAGTTTGAATTCGACTGTTTCTGATTTAAATGAGCAAAAAAATCTTTTGGAATCAAAGGTTACAACAGCCTCTCAATTGAAAATTGAATATTTGAAAGTGAATTCATTTAAGAAGCGTAACAGTGGCAAATATGTTGAAAGCGTATTGGCTAAGCGTACCAATAAAATCGAATCCTGCTTTACATTAATGGATAACAAAGTGGCACCTGCCGGAGATAAAATGCTTTACCTGGTAATATTGGCTCCCGACGGCAAAACTTTAATGGGATATTCCAAAACCCAATTTGTTATGGCTGATGGAAAAGATTTGGATGCGACCTCAAGTCTTAAAGTTAGCTATACTGGTGAAAAACAAAACCTCTGTTTGTCTTTTGAGAATGAGGAGAGAATTTTGATTCCAGGCACTTATTCGATCAATATCTATGTTGAAAACACCTTGGTTCACCAGAGTAATTACCTGTTAAAATAACCGGAATATACTTGTTTTTAAATTTGAAAAAATCTCCATTAAGTCTTTCTTAACGAGGATTTTTATAGGTTCACGAATCTAAAAAATGATAGGCATATTTTGTTCCGGTTGCTCTCGGGACTTATTTCCTATTTTCATTTTTCCACCACTTCATACATATCATTTCTTCTGTCTTTCCAGTTTAGCACCGTGCCAGTGTTTCTGGCTCTTTCCAGTGCGGCAAGGTCGAGATCGGCAATTACAACGGTTTCAATATTGGTGCTGCATTCGCCGGCTATGGCATCAGGTGGAAAAGCAAAATCGCTGGGTGTATAAATTCCGGATTGTGCGTAATTGATATCAATATTATCAACCGAAGGGATATTGCCAATAGTGCCTGCTGTGGCCACAAATATCTGATTTTCGACAGCACGCGATTGGGCACAAATTTTTACCCTTAGATGCCCATGTTTTTCATCTGTACTGAAAGGTACAAACAAAATTTTGGCGCCTTTCTGGCAAGCTATCCGGGCCATTTCCGGAAATTCAACATCATAGCATATATTGATGGCAACTTTGCCGCAATCGGTATTGAAAACTTTTATTTCATTGCCTGCTTTTACACCCCACCACTTGGATTCATTGGTTGTGATATGAATTTTATATTGCTTTTCGTAAGTACCATCCCGCTTAAAGAGATATGAAATATTATACAGGTTTTCGTTTTCAACCTGTAAATGGGTTCCGGCAACAATATTGATATTATATTCCAAGGATAAACGAGAGAATAACTCAATATAATCTTCGGTATATTCATCAATCTTGCGAATACTGTCTTCCGGACTCATGCTCTTGTATTCATGAAGGGAGAGGAGTTGGGTGGTAAAAAGCTCAGGGAATAAAACGAAGTCTGATTTATAATTGGAGGCAACATCGGTAAAGTACTCGCATTGCTGGGCAAGCTCCTTAAAACTGCGAATTTTGCGAAGTTCGTATTGAATACAACAAATACGTACCTTCTTCATTAACACGCTGCGTTCACGAATTTCGGGGACATAATCCAGATTTATCCATTCTAATAACAAGGCATAACCTTCACTTTCCAAATCTTCGGGCAGGTAATCTTTGATGATCCTTTGTATGGTAAATCCCTGCGAAAGTTGAAAAGTAACCACAGGGTCTTTTAGTTTTTTATCCACCACCCGTTTTATATAGGCCCTGATCCCAAAGTCCTCTGAATATTTACAATAATTAGGAACTCTGCCACCAATCAGAATACGTTTCAGGTTTTTTTCATGGCATAAAATCTTACGCATTTCATATAAACGCCTGCCAATTTTAAATCCCTGATAATCGGGATGAACCATTACCTCAATTCCATATAGGGTATCGCCCTCTTCATCGTGGTTAGTGATAAAACCGTTATCGCAAATTTCTTTCCAACTGTGATCATCATCATATTCATCCCAATTAATAATTAAGCTATTGGCTGAACCTACAATCTCTCCGTTATATTCAATTACCTGAATTCCTTCCGGGAAATGTTCGAACTGACTTACCAGCATTTCGATTGTCCAGGGATCGTATTTTGGAAAGCAGACCTTTGACAATTCAATGATGTCTTCCAAATCGCCTCTTTCGGCGTTGCGTTCAATAAGTTTCGGTTTTCTTGAGGGTCTGGTTTTCATTTATTTCAAGTTATGGAAAACATGGGTCACATCATCGTCTTCATCCAAACGATCCAATAATTTACCAAAGTCTTCTTCTTGTTCTTCTGTTAATTCAACTGTAGTGGTAGGCTCTCTGACTAAGTTAGCGCTTACGATCTCAATCTTACGATCTTCCAGGGCTTTTTGCATGGCGCCGAACTCAGTAAAAGCAACCGTTATCACTAAATTACCTTCTCCGTCATCCTCCATTTCTTCCATTCCATAATCAATCATTTCTAATTCAAACTCTTCAAAGTTGAGGCCTTTAATGGGAATGGCGAAAACACCTTTGCGTTCAAACAAGAAATCCAAACTCCCCGAAACCAGGATTTGCCCTCCTGTTTTATTAAAATGAGTTCTCAAATTGGCAATGGTACGGGTAGGGTTATCTGTAGCCGTTTCTATCATCATGGCCACTCCATGAGGGCCTTTTCCTTCATACGTAATTTCTTCAAATGCCTTTTCAGCCTTGCTGTTTGCCCGGTTAATGGCGGCATCAATATTTACCTTCGGCATGTTTACTGCTTTGGCATTTGCAATTAATACACGTAGTCTTGAGTTGCTATCCGGATCGGGGCCACCGGCTTTCACAACGATGGCGATTTCTCTCCCGATTTTAGTAAAAGCCTGACTCATCCTGGCAAAACGTGCAAACATCTTGTGTTTGCGTTTTTCAAATACCCTTCCCATTTTTCCCTATTGATCAATTAATTTAAGTTGCAAATATAGGAGGTTTGCGTTAATGTCTTTATTTTAGAAGAAAATCATCCCTAATTGAAGCATAATCACAAGCGTACTTTCAATCCTTTGACTCTGATTCCATAGAATTTATTTATTTTGCTTCCACAACCTTATATTTGGACGCAGTTTTTTTTGCTGTTTATTAATTATTATGAAAAGAGTAATCCTGAGTTTTTTATTATTAGCCACTGTATTTCAGGCTAATGCACAAGTTGTGGGCGATACCATTAAGGTGAGAACCTTTCATTATGGAAGCAATACAAGAGATACGCTTGCCAATTTCCCTTCGGGTAATCTTACCTACGAAAAAATTATCATGAAGTACAATATGCGTTGTAAAAATGCATTGGTTTCGAACAGTACCGACCGAAACTTAGGTTGTGGTGAGTGGGATTATTCCTGCAATACCTATATTGTTGATTCTTCCAAAGTTGAAGACGAAGCAAATTCTCAACCCAATTATGTGATTCCGAATTTTAACGGAAGTTCATTTGCTTATACCTCAAAAGCACGCTATGATTATTATGATTATACTCAAAATAAAGTCATCCTCGACAGCATTTTGAATGAAAGCCAATATTCGGTGGCAAGTGGTTCACAACCCATATCTTATTTATTGAAAACCAATGAACGTTCGGGTAAATCGCAGGTAATTTATCGTGCTGCCGAACTTCTTTCTTCAGGCTTAACTGCAGGTGATATCAAAGGCTTGTCATTATCAGTGAGCAGCAGTGGAGGAGTAGCGCGGTTTTTAAAGATCAGGATCAAACATACCAGTACTACCGTTTTAAATTCGGGGGCCATGGAGTTAACAGGATTCACCGAAGTATTTAACAGCGATTATGTATTTGTGAATGGAAATAACCGCATACCCTTCAAAATCCCTTTTACCTGGAATGGCACTCAAAACATTCTGATTGAATTTTCTTTTACAAATACGGTTCCCGGAAACGCCCTGGTATTTAATGGAAGAAGCGATTCTTTGGTACTGGGTTTATATGCCAATAACAATTATGCCCTCGATTTGGCCAATAAGGGTCGGGTTAAATTAGATGCTTCCAAATTAGCCGCAATCAATTATGAATTGACTATTTCTTTTTGGGCATTTGGTCATGCAGCTTCAATGCCCATGTCAACAACTATATTATATGCTTATGCCACAAATCCCGGCGATAGGCAATTGAATATTCATCTGCCTCACAGCAGCAACAATATTTATTTTGATTGTGGGTTTTCAGGCGGTGCATATGACCGGATTAATAAAATTGCTACTTTAACGGAAGAAGTGGGACAATGGAATTACTGGACTTTCACCAAAAATGCAGTAACAGGTAATATGAAAATATTTTTAAACGGTTCGTTGTGGTTATCCGGAACGGGTAAAACCAAAGTTATTTCTATCCTCAATTTATTTCTGGGTGCTGACCCTAATAATCAGAATAATTACAAAGGGAAAATAAATGAATTAAGTATCTGGTCAAAAGAAATGCCCGATTCATTGGTTCCGGCATGGATGAACAAACCTATAAGCGCCAGTCATCCTTTGTATGCAAATTTACTGGCCTATTACCCACTCCATGAGGCTTCAGGTTTGACGCTAACCGATATCATTAACAATATTTCATCAACAGGAGTAAATCTGCAATGGACCTACGATCGCGGCGACCAGCTGAACAGAAGTTTTTATGAAACCAGCATGCGTCCGGGCATCCAATTTTTTAAAGGAAGTTATAATATCCGTGTTCAGAATAGCACTGTGCGGGATTCGATTAAATGTCAAACTTCTGTAATTGAAAAGTACTCCATTATCTCCAAGGCAGGAATTTCTCCCCTTACGAACGATTTGATTAACCTGGATACAACTTATCTGAATTATTATCGCGCTATACCCCAACAGGTATTTAATGGAGACAGCAACAAATTAGTATCTCTGATTCCGGTTGATTCGGAGGGAGTTTTTACAGTAGTTAATTTGAATTATATTAAGCGATATCCTTTTTACAACGAAATCATGTCGTTTGTTACTCCGTACGGTATTGGGCTTGATTTAGGTGCCGCCGGCAAATCATGGTATTTTGATGTAACTGATTTTTCGCCAATCCTGAAAGGTCCAAAACGAATTCTTATGACTTTAGGAGGCCAAACTCAGGAGCAAATGGACGTAGAGTTTTGGTTTGTGGTAGGCACACCGCCAAGAAATGTTTTACAGTTTAACCAAATCTGGCAGGGTGCCATCCGGGCAGGTTCTGCTTCTATTGCCAGCATCAACAACGAAACCCGATTTGCACCTGTAAGTGTTCCTCTATTAAGTACCGGAAAAGAATTCAAAATTCGTTCTTACATCACCGGTCATGGCAGCGATGGTGAATTTGAAGCTAATGGAGGTCCGATAGATCACATGATCAATATCAATGGTGGTACCACCGAATTTACCTGGAAAATTGTTGTTCCCTGTTCCACAAATCCTGTATTTCCACAGGGCGGCACATGGGTCTATGACCGGCAGGGTTGGTGCCCGGGGCAAAGCTCTTTATTAATGGAACAATACATAACTTCGTTTGTAACGCCCGGTTCAAACGCTAGCATTGATTATAATGCTTCCTTGCCAACCAAAACCGGAGGAACCTATAACTTCCTGGTGGCACATCAATTGGTTACTTACGGTTCACCCAATTTTACGCTTGATGCACGTATTAAGGAAGTGCTGCAACCAACAGATAAGGTTTTGTATTCAAGAAGCAACCCGATGTGTTCGCGACCACAGATCGTGGTTCAAAACACCGGTTCTGCCAATATCACTAAATTGGAAATAAATTATTGGATCAACAATGCCAGTGCAAAACAAACTTATAACTGGACCGGCAACCTCGCTTCAATGGACACTGTTGTGCTCACTTTACCCATTAATAACTTATGGTTTGATGGGATCTTACCACTGAACAATGTATTCAATGCCGAAATAAAAAAGGTGAATACCCTAAGCGACGATTATGTGTATAATAACAAATTTAGTTCGCCATTCAACAGGCCGGAAATTGTTCCGGGAAACTTCACGATTGAATTGAGAACGAACAATAATCCCGAAGAAAATTCTTATAAAATTGTAGATGCGGACGGCGACCTGATCGACTCCAAAACTTTTGCAACTGCCAACACCACTTATAAATACAATTACTCTTTAAGCGGTTGTTATAAAATAATTGTTGAGGACGCCGGACAAGACGGGCTGGCGTGGTGGGCCAATACGAATCAGGGAACAGGTTATATGCGGATATTGAGGTCAACCGGCAGCTTATACAAAACTTTTCAACCCGATTTTGGCAGCCATTTTGAGTTTGGTTTTACTACGGATTGGAAGCTTTCAAAAGAAGAATTTGAATTTGGGGTTTTGATAGATTTATATCCAAATCCGAATAATGGAAGGTTTACCCTGGAAGGAAAAGACCTTGAAAACGCCCGCATAAAAATTAGCGATCTATTGGGTCAGGAAATGGAGGTTCAGAATACGCATACTAGAGAGAAAATTGAATTCAACAGTACAAACCTTGCCCCGGGCGTATATTTTGTGGAGATAAATCGAGAAGGAAAGAGCGCTGTAAAGAGGTTTGTGGTTAATTGAAAAGTGTAAGATTTAATAGATTACTTAAAACAAAGCCGATCCCTGTCTAATAAGGAAATTGAATTTAATGCTTTGGATTACCTGAAAAGAAAACGGAAATACTAAATTATTTTTGAATATAAGATTGAAAAAAAAGTTTCAAATAAACCCCAGCCTCTTAACTTCCCCACCGGCAAAATACTTTTCCAGACCTGCTCGTTAACTATCGCTCCGGGAAAGTCAAACTTTATCTTCATCAAAAAACGTCGGTCGAAGGCCGGATCCAGGTTCATCATCAGATTAGTGGTGGCCTCAGTTTAAATCGCATCAGCATAAAATAAATGATAAAGCCATGGAAGCATCACAAGATGTACCTATTTATCACTTATTTTATGATGGCAACCTTGTGCGTGGATATTAGTTTATTATTGGAATCGAAGACTGCTAACATATAAGTTCCATTTGCTAAACCGGAAATATCAATTGTTGTGCTTTTTTGGGATATGGTTGTTTGTCCTGATATTCCTGTTAGTTTGACAATGAAGTATCCTGGGTTTTCTAAATCAATATGAAGAAAGGTTGAAGCCGGATTTGGATAAACTTTCAAGGAATTAAATGTGGGTGATGTTGGAGTTATCCCTGTGTGAATGGATATTTTCAAGGTATCGTTGGTTATTGAACTAGCAACATAAATGGTATCGTGTTTATTTGCTAAATCCGTTTTAAGCATGCGAATGGTTATACCTTTAGTGGTGGTGTCGGATTCTAAAAAGGTTATTGTATTACCTTTATTGATAGAGTCGGTTATTAAAAAGGCTATCGTCTTACCTTTATTAATGGTGTCGGTTATTAAAGAAGAGATAGTTGCTGCTTTTGTTATGGAATCATTCTTTAATTGATTTAATCTTAATGAATCGTTTGCAATATTTGATATGAATAACTTAACAATATTGGAAGTATCAACACATTCCCCATCCTTTGAAATAATCCTGAAAGATTGATTATGATTTGAATAGGAAATTCCTGAAACGGATAGAACATTGGTTTGTACACCTGCGTATGGATTGAAATTTAATAAATTTTGCCAACCACAACCTATCGGATTTGTTTGCCATTGGTAATTAATATTTGAACCGGAATGTACAAGTGTAAAATTTTTATTATCTCCAATATTACCAAATTGATTGGAGGGTTGTGATGTAATTGAATAAGGACAGCCATAATTTAATTTCGTTATTTCTAGTGGAGTTAATGCCCTGCTCCAAATACCAATTTCATCGATCGAACCTTTAAAATATTGGCTAACGCCATTTGAAGAACCAATAATGAGGGATGAGCTATTGAAGTTGGGTATAAGTGCGGTTAACGTATAGTTTTGTAAAACACCATCAATATATATGCTCGTTGTATCATTTTCCCTCACACTTACTAAATTGTGCCAAATATTATCATTTAAATAAAAACTGTTAGTACTGCTGGCATAATCCCACCCATTAGTTGGGGGATTATTACTTCCTCCTGTCCAATTATCTTCCATGGAAGCAAGTTTGCCAGATGACCTTAACAAAATCAGGTAACCATTATGACCGTTTGAAAGGTATCCCACAATTCCGGCATCTGATGTGTTACCGATGCTTTTAATCCAAACAGAAACAGTCCTGTTATGCATAAGATTTAATAGTGAACTATTAGTGCCTATAATTTTTGAAGATATGCCATTAAAACTATAAGCTTTATTAGCATTACCAAATCTATCTGTTGTTAGTGTTGCTCCATTTACGGTGCAATTAAGCCCATAGCCACTTGAGTCATTGGAATTTCCGGTAAATGGCCAAAATCCAACAAGTCCGTTTGTTGAAACATATTTTGGAACTTGTGCAGTGATTACTGTACCAAAAATACTTTGATAATTATTTGCATATTGATATCTGTTTGAACAAGTACTTACAGCATCCCAATTGATTGACCATGTCATCATACCTCTTAATGCAGGATACCCGCCCGAATTTGATAATACATAAGTGCCGGGTTTGCTACCCTTTCCTGTTAAATAATTGATGGCAGTTTTTACTGTAGCAGAATCAACAAAACCTCCACCTGCAGCACTGCTGCAAGCCGGCAAACCTACCACTACTTTACTGGCAGGTAATCCAGTAAACATTCCACCTGATGTATTGAATCCGTGAATGACTGATTCGGTCATTGCCAGAATGAAATCAGCAGTGCCTTGAGAATAGGTTTTGATATCGATACCATACATGGAACCACTATTGTATAATTGAACCTGAAGTAAATCAAGTGAGTCTCTTAATGCATCAATGATAGGCAGATAACCTCCCCAGATACTACCGAAACCTGATAGGCCACCCTGAACATAAGCAGTTTCAGGAGCCATGGTGAGCAAAAGTTTTTGCGGATGTGCTGTTCTATAATTTGCCATAATTTGTTTGATGGCATCAATTAAATTTATTTGGGCAATATTTGACGGAACTGCAATTGTTCCTCCGGTTATTAAAATCGAGTTGCCATTTTCTATATCAATATCAATACCATCAAATCCGTAGGTATTGATGATAGATGTCATTGAGCTTACGAAAGCATTTTTATTTACAGTGGTAGTCAGGTCAATGTTGGCAGTAGCACCTCCTATGCTGATCAAAACTTTTTTCCCTTGCAATTGTAATGCGTGAACTTTAGCAATAAACACACTTTGTGAAACCACATCCGGCGTAAACACCATATTCATATTTGATGATGATGTGGGCACAGCAAAGGCGATTTCAATTACATTATATCGGTTGTCAATAGAATCTAACTGGATGTATGGAGCGTTAACATCATTCCAGTTGTGCCAATATCCAACTAAAGCAGGATTTGGCATTTGTGCAATTAATTTTGCACCTATTAACAGGAAAAGGGAGCAAAGGGCAATTGTCTTTTTCATTTTTACTATTGGTGCCATTTTTTTATCACATTGGATAAACCTCCTTTAATGTACGATATGCTGCAACTGCTGGGGATTTGAAGACCATTTACGCCTCCATCAAATGCTTGCCAAAGATAATAGAAATTTTAAATTGCACAAATACGCCAATTGCAGTATACTATTAACGAAATAGTGCAAAAGGGGGTATTCACCATTGATGGTGATTCGCATATTGATTGGGCACTCTCCGTTTTTGGTTGGACGGGTGCAGTTGATGTAATACATCAAACTTTGCAAAATAATAATGGCGTTTAAAGTCGTTAGAAATGCTAACTTTTTTAAACAAAAAACCCCGATTATCTATGATAATCAGGGTTTTAGTATTTTACCTTCCTTGGTACTGGCGGAGAGTGAGGGATTTGGTAATTTATATGTAATTGCATATAAATTTATTAAAGTTTAATTATTTATATTTAATTGCATATAAATTAACATTTATTTATTATTTTTGTATGCAAAAGCATATAAAAATGAGTTTAATAGCTGAGTTTGTTAAAACAAAACGAAAACAATTAAGGCTGACCCAAGAGGAACTTGCTATGAAAGCGGGTGTAGCATTAACTGTTATCAGAAAAATTGAGCAGGGAAAAGACAATCTGAGTTTGTCCAAAGTAAATCAGGTATTGAAGATGTTTGGTCATGTTTTAGGACCGGTAAATGAGAAATAAATATGAGGCAGGCGATTATTAAATATAACAAAATTCAGGCAGGTGTGCTAAAAGAATTGGATACTGGCGAGTATGCGTTTTTATACGATGAAAATTATATTCAAACTCATCCTGATTTATTTATTTCCTTCCAAATGCCGGTAAGAACTGCCCCGTATATAAGCACACGGCTTTTTCCTTTTTTCGATGGGTTAATTCCTGAAGGCTGGCTATTAACGATTGCAGCAAAAAGCTGGAAAATCAATAAAAATGATAGAACGGGACTGCTTTTAGCATGCTGTCAAAATACAATAGGAGCTGTGAGTGTTCACCCGGTAATAGAAAACGAAGATGCTTAAGTGTTTATATTGTTATGAGGAATTAAATGCGAATGATACAGGTGATTACCATCCTAAATGTATCAAAGCTTTTTATGGAACTACTTTTGCTCCGGCTTTGCCATATCGATTAGATGAAATGGAAAAATTAGCCAGGGAAGCTGTTGAATTATCAGTCACAGTGCCGGGTGTGCAACCAAAATTATCTTTGGGTTGGCTAAAAAACAGATTAGAAGATGGACATAATGGTCGCTTAACCATTATGAATGCACTTGAGGGACTATACATATTAAAACCACAAAATACATTATATCCAGAGATGCCGGAAAACGAACACCTATCTATGAAATTGGCGGAACTATTTAAAATTGATGTTGTGCCTTCCAATATGATCCGTCTGGCTTCGGGTGAATTGTGTTATATAACCAAACGCATCGATCGAAAAAAGGATGGCTCTAAAACGCATATGATCGATTTCCTGCAAATATTGGAATTGGAGAATAAATATTTAGGAACGATGGAAAATCTTGGTAAAACCATTGGAGAATTATCGGTGAATACCTTAATGGATAAACAGCGTTTTTTTGAACTCGCGCTTTTCAATTTTATCATTGGTAATAACGATATGCACTTAAAAAACTTCTCCATGTGGCTGTCAGATATAGGATGGGTGCTATCGCCGGCGTATGATTTGTTAAATGTAAAAATAATTTTACCAAAAGATAAGGAAGATACCGCACTCTTGTTTGGTGGTAAAAAGAAAAACTTCAATAAAGGGTATTTTGATCGGTTTGGCTTGGTTTTGCAGTTGAATGAAATGCAAATCAATTCCGTTTACAAGAAATTAGATCCCTGGTTGCCAAAAGCCATCCAACTCATTGATGTCTCCTTTTTAAATGTGCAGAATAAACTTCAATACACTGAATTGATTACACAACGCACAAACTTATTCATAAATGACCCATCACGAGCATGAAAATACCTCTTGGGTGCTGCTAAAGTATTACGCAGAACCATCGACGCCGGAGATTATTAGCCATACATTTTTTCCCTTTGATTCTTCAAAAGAATCTGAGATGAGTACGACTTCGTCGCTGTAGCTTGTACTGATATGCGATCCTCAAGTAATTTTGGGATTATTCCGCTGCGCTCCATGATCCCTGAGGGGTGGAGGCTTCAAACATCATAAAAGCCTTTCGCTATCGCTCATGGGCTTTTTATTTTCTGCCGTTTACAAAACTTCACTTTGTTGCGTTTTGACACGCCCGAAAACAAAAAAGCCCAGTCCCGTGAAGCGGGACGAGGCTTTTTTGCTGTTTGGCGGAGAGTGAGGGAT
>CAYHCF010000044.1:16033-23156 GCA_964355075.1 uncultured Chitinophaga sp. | reverse complement strand
GCCCTTTGCTGAATAATTCTAATCATTGGCAGCAACCCATTTGAATAATTTGTCGGAGGGTCTGATTTGTTCTTCCAGGTGAATGGTAAAAATAGCACCTTTTTTTACCGTTTCAACTTTTAAATCATCTAATCTGATTTCCTGTACGGTGGTTTGAACCACTCCGGTGGTTGGCCCCGTAATCAAGATTTCATCACCAACAGATAAAGAGTGTGATGCTAACTGAAACTCTCCAACATTAACCTCTTTAAAATACCTCAATCCCTTTCCGATTAAAATTTTTCGTTTGCTTGCCTTTGACCCATATTCATTGCTCCATTCACCCATGGTTCTGCCGAGATAATAGCCTTCCCAAAATCCCCTGTTATAAACAGTTGCCAACCTTGTTTTCCATTCCGAAATCTTTTCCTGACTATAGGATTTTTCATGGCATGCATCGATGGCTTCACGGTAACATTTTGTAACTATCGAAACATAATCAGCACTTCTGCCTCTGCCTTCAATTTTTAAAACAGACACCCCGGCCTTTATTATTTTGTCTAAAAAATCTATGGTGCACAGATCTTTTGCCGACATGATATATTCATTGTCAATTTCCAGTTCCACGCCATCTTCCTTATCCGTAACAATATAACTTTTACGGCAATTCTGAATACATGCCCCTCTGTTTGCGGAGGCAAAATTTGAATGTAAGCTCAAATAACATTTTCCCGAAACTGCCATACAGAGTGCGCCATGTCCGAATATCTCGATTCGAACCAATTTACCCGACGGCCCCGTAATTTTTCTTCTTTTTATTTCACGTATTATCTCAGAAACCTGAGTCAGACTCAGTTCCCGGGCTAATACCATTACATCCGAATAAGTCGAAAAAAATTCAATGGTATCAATATTGGTAATATTTGACTGGGTTGAAATGTGCGCATGGATCTGAATCTTTTTTGCATAATTCAAAACGGCATGATCGGTAGCAATAATGGCATCAATTCCCTGTTCTTTGGCGCTATCCATGATTTTCTTCATCAGGGAAATATCATGATCGAAAACAATAGTATTAAGCGTAAGATAGGATTTGACCGAATGCTCTTTGCAACTATCAGCTATTTTTTGGAGGTCATCTAAAGTGAAGTTAATATTGGAACGGGCACGCATATTGAGTTGCTCCACGCCAAAATAGACCGAATTGGCTCCAGCCTGGATAGCAGCAGCTAACGATTCATAAGAACCTACGGGCGACAGTAATTCAATTTTATTACTGCTCATGCTGCATTTTTTTTGCTGTCTCTTTCTGAATCCGAACAGATTGTTTCTGAATAAGCTGGAAAATTCTATTCGATAAATTCATGTCTAAGTGGGTTCGATTGATGATTTTTTGTCTTATTAAGGTGGATTGTTCCCAGAATTCATTTTGTTCAATCTTAATTTTTTCAGAAAACTTTAACCTGCCGATTTCCTCCGAAATCCCTGCCCTTTCATCCAGCAATTCAATCAGTTTTTCATCAATACGAAGGAGCTTATTTCGAAACACTTTTAGTTTATTTTCTGCCATTTTTATGTTTGCTTCTTCAGTTTATTTTTAAAAGAAAATAAGTGCCCTCATTTCTGATGGGGGTTATAACTCTTTTTCTAAAAACGCAATGATAAGCAAAGGCCTTCAAAAAAAATAGATTTTGAATAGATATTTTGAGTTTTCAAATTAAATATGCAGGATTTGCAGCATAAATTAGCTGACATATCCTTTATAATTAAGTACAATCAGATGGGGGTACTACTTGCTAAAAATTTGTAAAAACGGGTTGTAGAATAATGCCATTGATAGAAAATTATATTATTAAAGATGCTGAATGTCTGATTGGTATAATAAAAAAAACAATAGCCTCGTTCTGTAAAGCAGGAATAAATTCCAGTTAAAATATCTTTTTTTTGGAATCTATCCTGCCTTTTCTATACATTTGAACGTGCCCTTTGATATAAATCAGAATGCTTGATGATTTTTATCAATGGTATTTAGTTTTATTTTGAGCACTTTTGATTGTATCATTTGAAAGTTTCGATATTTTTTGTCTTAAACATTATATACAATTTTAATTTTAAAATTATGCTAGCAGCAGTAGAACAACACCAATTGCTTATTGAGGAAGCCCAGAAGTGGGTTATTCATTTAAAATCTTATGGAGAAATCGTAAATGGTCTGAAAACCAAGCTTTACCAATGGGCAGCAGGAAAAACTGATCATGATGTGTTAAAAGAAATAGAACATTATCACAATCAGTTTCACATTCAATTATATAATATTCACGATTTAAAACATGTCATTCGGCGTTATATACATGATACCAACCTTCATCCTAACTTCGCACACAGAATTCCACATCATCGTCTCGAGGAACAATATCTTTTCTTAATCAAAAATATTGATAGCCTGAAGGCAGATTTTAATTTTTTAATTTCAGAATAAAAACAAATTCCAAAGCGGGCTATTGCTTACCATACTTTACCCTGAGGCTATCAGGTAGGTATTTATCAAAACCAATAGTTGGTTTTTTGGGAGAAAAATATTAACAAAAAAAACTAAATTTTATGCAAACATTTGACACCAATCATGTAAAAAACATTGTGCTGCTTGGACATGCGGGCAGCGGTAAAACGACACTTGCTGAGGCAATGATTTTCGAAGCCGGTTTAATTGACCGCTTAGGGAAAGTGGAAGACGGAAATACAGTGAGTGACTATACCGAACTGGAAAAGGAAAGAGGAAATTCAATTTTTAGCAGTTTGCTTCATTCGACCTGGAATGGTTATAAAATTAATATAATTGATACCCCCGGATATGATGATTTTGTAGGAGAAGTAATCAGTGCACTACGCGTGGCAGATACCGGTGTAATTTTGTTGAATGGAGCTGTGGGAGTTGAGGTAGGAGCCGATCAGGTTTGGGATTATACCGAACAATTCAAAACCCCTACCATTTTTGTGGTTAACCAGTTGGATCATGAATCGGCCGATTATGACAGAACTTTTTTGGAAGCAAAAAGTCACTTTGGTTCTAATGTGATTCCGCTCCAATATCCGGTCAATCAAGGATTAGGATTCAATTCAATAATTGATACCCTGCACATGATGATGTATCAGTTTAAAGATGGAAAGACGCTTGAACTACCTATTCCTGATTCAGAAAAAGAACGTGCCGAAAGTATGCACAAGGAGTTGATTGAAGTAGTGGCAAGCAATGATGAAGTCTTGATGGAAAAGTATTTTGAGATTGGAGAACTGAGTGAGGAGGATTTGAAAGTGGGAATTAAAAAGGCCATGATCAATCATGAGCTGTTTCCTTTATTTTGTACTTCTGCCAAACATAATATGGGCAGTAACCGCTTGATGAGCTTTATTGATGTGGTTTGTCCGAGCGCAAATGATATGCCCCCCCAGGTAACGACATCGGGTGGTACTTTGGATTGTGATCCAAAAGGCCCTGTCTGTATTTTTGTGTTCAAAACCATTAGTGAACCCCATGTTGGTGAATTGAGTTTGTTTAAGGTTTTTAGTGGAACCCTTAAGACCGGAATGGAATTGGTGAATGAAACAACCGGCTCAGTAGAAAAATTTAACCAGCTGTTATTGATCGAAGGACATAACAGAACCAAAGTGGATGAATTGGCTGCAGGTGATATCGGCGCTTCCCTTAAATTAAAAAATACACATGTCAATAATACTTTGCATGAAAAGGGGAAAAATCTGGAACTTGTAAAAATTGTTTTTCCTCCTTCAAACATGACTGTTTATATCGAAACCGTTAAAAAAGGGGAAGAGGACAAACTTGCCATAGCTTTACACAGCATACAGGCCGAAGATGATACTGTAAAAGTTGAAGTTTCGAGTGAACTTAAGCAAACCCTGATTCATTGTCAGGGGGAATTACACCTGGCTATTCTCAAGTGGAAAATTGAACACCAGAATAAACTGGAAGTTGTATTTGGTCAGCCAAAAATTCCTTACAGGGAAACCATACGTAAAATGGCTGAAGCCAGTTACAAACATAAAAAGCAAAGTGGTGGAAGCGGGCAGTTTGGCGAGGTATATTTACGCATCGAACCCTGGTATGAAGGAATGCCTGAACCGCTCAACTTATCCGTAAGAGGAAAAGAAGAGCATAAACTCGACTGGGGAGGTAAATTGGTTTTTTATAATTGTATTGTGGGAGGTGTTATTGAAAACCGGTTTTTGCCTTCCATTCTCAAAGGAGTGATGGAAAAAATGCAGGAGGGACCTTTAACCGGTTCTTATGTGCGTGATGTAAGGGTTTGTGTTTATGATGGCAAAATGCATGCAGTTGATTCAAATGATATTTCCTTCAAGATAGCAGGCTTACAGGCATTCAGAATGGCATTTAATAGCGCCGACCCGCAATTGCTTGAACCTGTTTATAGACTTGAAATAACTTGTCCGGATGAACAAACCGGAGCTGTGATGGGCGATTTGCAAACCCGAAGGGGAATTGTGGAGGCGATAAAAACAGAAGGACATTTTCAAAAAATTACCGCTCTGGTTCCCTTAGCCTCAATGCATGATTATTCCTCTTCATTGCGCTCGTTTACCAAAGGAAGAGCGAAGTTTATAATGACTTTCCACGACTATGTTTCGGTTCCTTTTGAAATTCAAAAGACCCTGATCGAAGAATATAAGAAACACAATAAGGATGATTTTTAACGGGATTGAAAGGTTGTTAATCTAAATGTTGATTTTTTTGAGTTAACCGAAGGTAAAAATCCAGTTTACGTTCAACAATTGTTTTATTGTTATACCGTTCTCTGACTAATTGGGCGGCATTTAAACCAATACGTGAAATCTCAGCAGGATTTTTCAGCAGGTATTCCATTTTTGTTTTGAACTCCCCGGCAGAGTCGGCAATCAGAAACTGTTCTCCATCAATGGCGTCAATTCCCTGCACACCCAAATGGGTGGAGATAATACATTTTCCGAGTGCCATGCCTTCCAAAATCTTTACCCTGATCCCACTTCCCGAAAACAAAGGAACGACCATTATGGCTTTTTCGTTCATGAAACCGATGGCGTCTTCAATTTCACCGATCACATGAATATTATTTTGTTTATCATAATCAAAAAAAGCGGGTGGAATGTTTCTACCGGCCAGGTAAAAATGGAGATCAGGATGCCTTAAATGGATATCAGGCCAGACTTGTTGGATAAACCATCTCATGGCTTCCTGGTTTGGCATCCAATCCATTGATCCCAGGTGGAAAACGCTGGGCATCTCCAGATGGGATGTATTGATAAGCAGCTTATCGGTATGAATGCCAAAAGGAAAAACTTCAATGGGTTGTCTGCATCCACCTTCTGTCAGAATTTGTTTGTCGGTTTCTGTGATGGCCGAGATCCCGTCGAAATGGTTGAGTTGTGAAAGTTCATATTTTTTGAGTCGGGATGCCAGAAGGGTAAGATATTTCTTTCTTAGATAACGGGTCTCCAGTTCAGCCAGAGTTTCCCATATCTTATACTCAATATTGTGTTGCCTCAATACACAAACAGCTTTGCTGTTTTTCCGGATTATCGGCAAATAAGGAGCCACAAAAATGCTTTCGAATACCACCACATCAAAATTCTTTTTCTTACAAATAATTTCCAATTGCTTCTCAAAGTCTTTGCTGATAAACCTTTCCACATGATAAGATTTTTTTGTGAACAGGTTCAGAAAGGCAGGCCATGGCTTGATACGGTTATCAATATAAGTGAGGTGGATATCGGCGAGTTCTTTCACATGATCAGGCAATGCTTCGTATTCAATAAAATGTTTCTCTGTATTCAGGGAAGCCAGTGTGAGGTCAACACCCGCCAGATGATAGCCTTTGGTAAAATTATAATAGCCCAAAGCACCCCCATCTTTCAATGGCCACGGAAAACGGTTTGTGATCTGAAGGATATTCATCGGTAGCGAAGGTAAAGAAGGAGAAGGAGAAAGAGAACCAAAATTCTCATCTGGCATTAGAATAGCCATTTACGCTATGTATAAATGAATGATTGAATTCAAATTTTTTCGTGATTGTACAATTCAGTTTTTAGACCCATTTAAACCTTCAATTATGTTGATTTAGAATCGTTAATTGCTGTAATTGAAATATTTTGGGTTATTTACTGCCGTCTATTTGTAAAGAATATAATAAAGAAAATAATACGGATTCAGATTCATGGCAAAGGGTTTTCCATCGGCATAAAGGTATATGATTTCTTCTCCATTTACAATTTCCATGCTGGAGGTCGGAATGTAGTAGGTGCTGTTTAAGGTGGTGTAATTATCCGATATTTCCATTCTGATTCGCTGTCCGGAAACCCCATATTGTAATTCTAATAATTTTGCAGTTGGGGGATTCGTTTGCCTAGTTTGTGTTAATTTTGTAACCTTATTCTGCTTATGTTATCTTTTTTAGATAAATTCGCACTGTTATTTGAACAAAAGATTCAAACTGCTAAATAAAAAAAGTATGCTTACAGTACATCCACAATATATTAAAGATGCCAATGGTGAAAAATCCCTGGTTATTCTTCCTGCCAAAGAGTTTGATACCATTATGGAAGAATTGGAAGAATTAGAAGATATAAAGCGCTATGACGAAGCTAAAAATGAAGATACTGGCGAACGCATTTTATTTTCTGATTACATAAAAAACAGAAAAACAAAAAATGCCTAACTACACCGTTGTATTAACCAGAAAAGCACAAAAGCAATTAGATAAACTTTCTGATAACATTGCCCAACCTATCATTGAAGCCATTACCAGACTGGAAGAAAACCCGCGCCCTGCCGGTTTTAAAAAACTAAAAGGCAGAGATGGTTATAGGATAAGAATTGGCAACTATCGTATTATTTACGATATTTTTGATACTGAACTTATCGTGGATATTATTACACTCGGACATAGAAAAGATATTTATGAGTAAAACAAAAACCCGACTAAATCGGGCTTTGTGGAATGCAATCGCGCTGCTTTTGAATCACTTCTGTGCACCCAGGAGGACTCGAACCTCTATCGTCGGAACCGGAATCCGATATTCTATCCATTGAACTATGGGTGCATATTTAAAGAACGAAAAGCCCCCATCGTCGGAA
>CAYHCF010000044.1:0-15933 GCA_964355075.1 uncultured Chitinophaga sp. | reverse complement strand
TATCCATTGAACTATGGGTGCATATTTAAAGAACGAAAAGCCCCCATCGTCGGAACCGTTGAACTATGGGTGCATATTTAAAAGAACCATAAGCTCCCATCGTCGGAATCGTTGAACTATGGGTGCATATTAAAAAGAACGATAAGCTTCCATCGTCGGAACCGTTGAACTATGGGTGCATATTTAAAAGAACGATAAACCCCCATCGTCGGAATCGTTGAACTATGGGTGCATATTTAAAAAGAACGATAAGCCTCCATCGTCTGAACCGTCTCGTCCTTAAAGACGAGATATCCATTGAACTATGGGTGCATATTTAAAGAACGAAAAGCCCCCATCGTCGGAATCGTTGAACTATGGGTGCAAATTAAAAAGAGAAAGAGTTCGATGAAAGATGTTGAAACGCTCTTTCTTTTTCACTTTCTGTTTCTTTTCTTAAGGGTACGAAGATAATGGAAAAATTGAAAAGCGGAAAAGGGAATTGCAGTAGGAGACTAAACTCCTTAATTCAATGTCACCCAATTTTCAAGTGTATCAGAAACTACAAAAACATCTCCGTTACATATCAGTGGATTAGCATCCCGCAAGGCTTTTGAAATAATCAGGTTGGTTCTGGCGTTTGCCCCACGGGTAATATATTCATTAAAAACATCTTCTGTGATCACATCAAAATAAGATACAAGCCTTCCCTGATGAGTGGGATCATTAACCATTACAGAAATGTCGGACATGGTTTGTGTGCCGATATGTGTTCCAAGGGATTCTCCGGCTAAAACCGGGTCGCCGACCTGGCGGTTGGGGATAAGATTTACATGGAAAATAGTAAATCGGAAAGCGGGATAATCGTTGGAGGCTATTTCAATTTTTATTCCGGCCCATTCCGATTCAACCCGAGTAATTTTTCCGCTTACCGGTGAGATGATTTTAACCATGGACCAATCGAGGCTATCTTTTGGCTGAAAATAATGTTTCATGCTTCTGCAATGTTCAAAAGCATCGGAGTAATCGTGCCCTATTGAGGACCGGTATTTTGAAATTCTGTAAATTTTGGAAAGCTCAATGTAATTTGTCGATACAAATTTCGGGATGCCATTCTTATCAATATCCCAAACCTCCGTATCTATTCTGGGCGTGTCTGTTTTCTTTTTACACCCCGGAATGATCATCATAAGCAGTAAAAAAAACTTTGCTATGTGCAGGATTTTAATTTGTTTTTTCATGGTAATAATTATTACTAATCTTTAATCAAACTATAATTTCATTTTAAATTAACGATTTGATTTTCAAAGTTAATATTTTCTTAAAATTTAGATGACCATTAAATTTTGAATGATGTATCAGCTACATTTGATTGTTAATCATTTAATATGAAAACTAATTTTACTAAAAATGCTTATTGTATCCGGAAAATATTTTTGAATATTTTTTTAATTCTTCTTTTCAATTCTTCCTCAAAATATTGTACTGCATCCCATGTTGTGGGTTCCGAGGTAAGTTACCAATGTACGGCTACACCGGGTGTTTACCAAGTAACCATGAAAATGTTCAGGGATTGCTCAGGTATTCAATTGTGCAGTAACTGCCCAACTTCCTTAAGTCCATCTTGTGCCATTCCGATTAATATTGTGGGAGCAGGGGGCTCTTGTACTGGTGTCAGTTTTGGTTCACAGAGCATTACTGTAGTTATTGCAATGAGCGGTTTTGACGTGGTTCAGTTAAGTTTATGTGCCAATTCAACCTCTATTTGTACAAATTGTGGAACCCGTACACCGGGTACTTTTTCTCCCGGAATGGAAGTCTATACCTTTCAGGGAAATATAAACTTAACTGCGCTTCCGGCAAACTGCTGTTTAGTGAGCCTTGGGTTTAATACCTGTTGCCGGAATGCCGCCATTACAACGCTGGCAAGTCCAAACAATTTGAATTTTTATACAGAGGCCATTATCAACCGTTGTGCCACTCCTTGTAACTCTTCTCCCTCCTTTACCAACGACCCTGCAGTTGTTGTTTGTGCCGGTCAGGATTTTAGCTATAACTTAGGCGCTATTGACCCTGACGGAGATTCATTGAGTTATGCCTTTGGGCCGTCATTAACGGGTCCCGGCGTTTCTGCACCTTATGTTTCTCCTTATAGTCCTACGGTTCCCTTGCCATACCTGGGTGCTCCAGCCCAAAGCCCACCGGCCTTGCCACCATTAGGTATAAGCATCGACGCTACTACGGGTGATATACGTTTTCGCCCAATGGGAAATTTCGTTGCCATGCTGGTAATTGAAGTAAAACAATGGAAACTCATAGGTGGTGTTTATACGTTAATGGGTATAACCCGAAGAGATATTCAGTTTTATAGTCAGTTTTGTCCAACCAATAGATCTCCTATTCTCCGTACTTATGATGCCTTTGGAGTTTCCACCTCGCCGCAGCCCTTATACACTTATTATATCTGTGCCGGCCAGCAATTGTGTTTATTCGTTTCCGCCTGGGATGAAACAGCAGCCTGGGATACCACAGATTTATCCTGGAACTCTCCTTTCCCATTAGTGAGTAATGGAGCCACCTTTGTTAAAGCATACATCGCGGCAAACAGACCGGTAGTGGGCCCGAAAAAAGACAGCATGAAATTCTGCTGGACACCGCCGACCAGCACGGCTAAAAACTTGCCCTGGTATTTTGTGGTAACAGCAAAAGACCGTGCTTGTTCTGTTCCAGCCCGTGCAGCCCACTCCTTTGCCATATATGTACGAAAAAACCCTCTAGCCATTATAAATAGGTTTCGAAAAAGTTGTAATACTTATGACTTCAAATATACTTTATATAACGGTAGTCAATTTTCAATAAATAGCGCCTATACTCAGTTTCAGATTGAGAATGCGCCAGGAAGTGGAATTTACTCAGTTTATAATGCAGATTCTGTTAACAATCAATTTTTTTCATCTCCGGGTTTATATCATATAAAACTCAGACTTGCTTTCCTGCCACCGCCCAACCCTATCGGTTGTCCCAATGATAATATCTTGGATTCAATTTATATTCCAATTCCTGTTAAGGTTTATGTAAGAGATTCTTCTACCTGTTTTGGGACCGCTTTGAATATAAAAGCCAGTGGTCATGATGGTAGCACTTTTTCCGGAAATAGTTACCGTTATACCTTCTATAGCGGCGCTATGAATTCAAACAATATCATCAGGGCTTTTAGCGCCGACTCAAATTGTACCATTAACCCATTGGTTTCTGGTTCAAATAATAATTATAAGGTAGTTATTCAGGATGCAGGTGGTTGCAACGACTCAGTAGCATTCAGTATTTTTGCCAGAAATTTACCTGCAAAAGAATTGCCATCAAGTGTTCGTTATTGTTATGCAATCAGGGATACTTTAAATGCGGGTAATAGCAACGGAACTGTGAATTTTTGGAGGTGGAATAAGTCGCCGGTTTTGCCTGTTATTACAGATTCAGTTTCGCAGAAAATTATTCCACAAGATAGCGGAAGGTATGTTGTTAGAAAGATGGACTCGTTTGGTTGTAACCGATTTGATACAAGTTTTGTTTTTGTGAATGCCAAAGTTCCGGTTAGCGCGGACATTGATAAAAATGTTTGTTTTAGCAGCCTTCCATTAACTATTGTAGCTTCAGGGACAACTGCCTCAATTGACAGTTTTCAATGGCGTCAGGTTCCGGTTATGGATCCAAATCTTGTTTTGAGCCATAGTAGTATGCTATCGGTTTCACCTGCAGATAAGGCAATTTATCAGGTAACAGGATTTATCACCTATGGTGGAACGAATTGTTCAAACGTTGATACGGTGGTTGTAACCGTGAGTCCACAGCTCTATTCGAGTATCGTAAAAAGAGATGCCAATTGTTATGGCGATAATTTCGGGTTTGCAAAAGTAAGTATTAGCGGAGGAATCAAGCCTTACCAATTTACGTGGAAGAATTCTGCCGGGACCCTAATTTCAAATTTAGACAGTGTTGCCAATTTAAAGGCCGGAATGTACAGGGTTAGCGTTTTGGATTCCTTTAGCTGCGGTATAAATGATAGCGTGTTTATCAATCAGCCACTACAAACCATTAACCCTGGAATTTGTGCGGTCACTGTTGATACTGCCATCGGAAAAAATGTATTGATATGGGAGAAATCAAATGTGGTAAGAGCCATTAAATTTAATATTTATAGAGAAACGAATGTGATTGGCCAGTTTGTTTTATTGGGAAACCTGGGAGCAAGTCAATTTAGTTCTTATGTGGATACGGCTTCCATGCCAAATATTAAAAACGAAAATTATAAAATAAGTGTAGTTGATTCATGTAATTTAGAATCAGGTTTGAGCCAATTGCATAAATCCATTTACCTGTGGTCAACCGTTGGTGCCCTCAACGAAGTTCATTTGAACTGGAATTTGTATCTTGGTAATTCCTTCACCAAGCAATCGGTGATGAGAAATGTAAATGGCGGTCCTTTTACGGAGATAAGTCAATTACCGGCAACAACATCAACCTATACAGATTCGTTTCCGCCATCGGGAATGAAGAATTACAGAATCGAAGTGGCTCTTTCAAACTTCTGCGTAGCAACACCTCCATCCACTCAGATAGCTATAATTGGTTCAAACCGTATAACAGTATACGCTACCGGAATTGGAAATGTGAATGCAAATCCTGCGCTGCGAATATTTCCGAATCCCTCCTACGACAAAGTATTTATAGAAGGGGCAAACATCACTAAAATTGAGCTTTATGATTTGTTGGGTCAGCAGGTGAGAGAGGTAAGAGATAAATCATTTATTGTTGTTGGCGATTTGGCTATAGGTATTTATATCCTGAAGCTTTACGACAATGACCGACTTATTTTGACCCATTATAAGATTCAGAAGAATTAGAAGTAAGGCCATAAACTGAAATAGGTTCACACTATAAAGTGTGAACCCATTTCAAGACAAGGTTACAAGACAAGGTAGCCTGCTCTTTCAGATTGTTTTGCTATAATCCGGTTTGTTTTTTCACAGCATTAATTTTCTGTGAAGGTTGTCCGGATGTACATAACCACACACCATCTTTCGATGTCTGAAAGTTCATCATGGAATGAAGGCATTGGCTTTCTTCCGGCAGTTGCTTTAAAGTACAATTCTCCATCGGAAAGTTTTTTGTACTTTTCAGATGTGAAATTTGCAACCGGAATATCAATTTTCTCCGCTTTCACGCCATCACCCTGACCCTTTTTACCATGGCAGGATTTACATTGTGTAACCCAGATTTCTCTTCCTGTTGCCAGTAAACCCTCCTGAGGGGTAACCGGACAGGTAATAGCTGAAACTTTTTCAGGAACTACCCAGGGCTTTTGGGCCTGTTTGATTTTAGCTTTATTATTACCGTTTACAGGTTGTTTTAAACTTGCTCCATAAAGAAGGAAGCTGCCGACAGTTATTGCTGCCAGAAATGTAATTGCATTTTTAATTGACTTTTTCATAAAATTGTTTATTAAAGGGTTCTTTTTTTGATGAATTTGTTTGATTTGTTTGATTTGTTTGATGAATTTTTTGCTTTAAGTTTGGTTATTTAATCCAACTTTTGGGATTCTGAAAAATACCAGGTAAACGACGTACGCCATTACACCCCATATGCCTACGATTATTAAATTAGAAATTATCATAAGGGTGATGGCTACATTTGACCGGGAAGACCAAATCGCATTTTGACTGGATACATCTTCTGTATTCCTTTTCATGCCCCATGGAGAAATTGCTTCAACTGCCACCTCCTCATTATCTTCCAGTCGGGCCATTACAGTTACTATTCCATTTTCGTCAACAGGGATGCTTACGGGGAAATTTACTTTTGCCACCCCATTTTCATCGGTAGCAACAGAGTTTCCTATCGGAAGGAGCCCCAAAACGCGTTTCACGAAGAAAGTAACTCCTAGTTCAGTGCCAGGCTCGGTTGCGCTGTTCATTACAACCGCCTTACAAACTTTAAGGGTATCTTCGGTTACAAAACTTAGTTTGATAGTCGGATATTGAGCCATTGAACAAAGTGGCACAAGCAAAGCGACTAAGAGGAGTGCTTTCTCCGGTATTATATAATTAATATACTTTCTCATATTATTTTTTATTATTAGTTGATTTTTTATGCTCAAGCGGTTCATGAATTTCTTTAATATCCACACCTTCTCCTTCAGCAACCTGCCAGATAGATATTATGGGAACAAATCTTGAAAACAAGGTGACGATAAGAAGCATTGCTGCGAATGTTGCAATTACAATGGTCATCTCTATCAGGCTGGGTGAATAATGCATCCAGGTATCCGGAACATCCTGTATTGGAAGATACGGGTGACTTAAACCGGGAATAACGATCAGATAACGTTTGAACCAGGCTGCAATTACTGCGAGAACGGCTATGACGGTTAATGGTAAAGGCTTACGCATATTCGGGATCATCGGTATAAATGCAGGAATTAGTATTCCGAAAACTGCAACCATCCAATAGAGAGGTGCTGTATTCTGAACAAACAAATCGAGCAGGTGGTTTGCGTGAAGTCCACTCATTTTATAGGAAGGAACCAGGTATTCATTTACATTGGTGTATAAATAGCACAGTGAGAATAAAACGAGCATTTTGCCCATATAATCAAAATGTTTTTCAGTAAGATATTTTTCAAAGCGATAAAATTTCCTGAAAGCAGAAACTGCCACTATCATTGCTGCTGAAGCGAGGAGCAAGGCTCCTGTTATGAAGTAGGTGCCGAAATTGGTGCTATCCCATTCCGCACGAAGAGTTGTTGCAAAAAGCCATGCGTCAACAGTTTGTATGGCAACCGCAAGAGGTATAATTAACAGGGCTAAAATTTTAATACTCTTTTTTAATAACTTCCATTGTTCGGGAGATCCATTCCATCCAAACGATAATTTACGGTACAACCATCTTTGCCAAACCGGCTTTTCTTCCAGGTGGTCATTGCATATTTTCATACAAGGCAACATAGGAACAATTAGTATCAGGGCACTTACTGCAACATAGGTGGCTATTACGATTACATCCCATGTTACAGGCGATTGAATTTTTGCATAAAGAATTAAATAATGCAGGCGATCAGGGCGACCCATTGACACCATGATACATAAACCGGCCATAATAATGGCAGATAATGAAATGATTTCAGCAATGCGCGACAGTGGGCGGTACCATTCAAACTTGATCAGTTTTAAAATCGCCGACATCAAGGCACCCACCATACTCAGGGCTACATAAAATACAAAAGTTGAAATGTACACTCCCCACATAGTATAATCGCGGATCGAGAGGGTTTCAAACTTGCTCGTTGATTCCTGAATATAATAGGCTATTACACCAGCCAGGGTAAGAGCGACCAGAAAACCTATCCATATTTTGCCATAGGTTCCGATTTTACGTAAAGGATGCAGAAGGTCTTCCTCCATCCGCATATATTTCTGCGATTGTTGGTTTTTCTTTTCAATGTATCTGAGGAATTCTGCCTTCCATCTGTTTTCTTTCATTTCCATGATTCCTGTATCATGTACCTGAATTCCGGGATCTTTTTCAGGAGTCCCGTCGAGATTATCTTCCGTTGTGTTTTTCATATCCGTAATTATTCTTTGGTATTCAATTTTTCAGAGGCTTCTTCAAATGGGAAAGTCCTTTTATCCGGCGGTAAATAATATACTCTTGGCTCGGTTCCGAGTGTTTCGAACTGACGATAACCGGCCCTGCTTCCTAATAATTCCGATAAGCGGAAAACTTCATCGCCATTGGTAACAGTATCTTCATTCTCATCACCGAAAAATATGGTTCCATTTGGACATTCAGTTACGCAAGCCGGCAGTTTCCCGGTGGAAATATCATCGGGGCAAAAATCACATTTTGAAACCGTACCTACCGTATTGGTGCCTGAGGTTCCACATTTTCCTTTATCATTTTTATTCTTTTCAGTAAAAGCAACCTGCTCGGGTTTTCCGAAATTGAAGCTCCGGGCAGAGTATGGGCAGGCTGCCATGCAAAATTTACAACCCACGCATCTGTCGGGATCAATACCCACGATGCCGTCGGATCTTTTGAATGTTGCGTCGACAGGACAAACTTTAATGCAGGATGGATTATCGCAATGATAGCAATGTGTCGGGAACCAATAAGGCTTTGATAATTTCGAATCCTGCATTCTTTTCACCTTTAAGTATTCTATGGGGGGCAAAATATTATGCATCTTCTGACAAGCCTCTACACAGGTTCTTTTATTTGCGCATCTTGCCAAATCAATTACCTGTACAAATTTTTTCCCGGGGACTCCTTTTCTGAGATCTCCCATAGCTCCACTGACACCGAGTTCTTTTAATTTATTCTCTTCTACTTCTACCAGTTTCCCTTCCGAAGTAAGAACTTTCACCATTTCGCCAGGAGATTCTGCGCTTTTGCCAAAGAGACTAACCGCTTTCCCACCTGCGCCTAACAGTGCAACACCACCCGCCAGCATGCCTAGTTTAAGCATTTCCCGCCGGCCTGATCCTTTGTCAACAGGATTGGTATTATTTTTATTTGTTTCTTTCATAAAATATTATATTTGAAATGGGTTTAATAAATATCCTTATTTCAGGGTACAAAATAACAGGCGAAATTCAGTGCCAGCAATGATATTGGAAAGGTTTCAAGAAGACAGTTGACTCGCAAAAAATTGGCATATGCCTGTTTTATGTAAAAACATTAATGACTCGTCTGGCCATAAAACGGAAAATTATTTCCAGTTGGACGCATTAGGTAAACTCACCGGTAAATTTTTTAATGATTGGATAAGAATTCGTTTGCTGAAAAGAGTTATTTTCCTTCTCAATCGAATGTTCAATTATTGACTTATGCAAAAGATAAGACAGGAGGCATCAAACACCATTTACAGGGTGTATTCGGCTTATTGTTTCAGGAATAATTTGTGTGGGGAAATGAGATTCGCCTCATTTGAAAGAGGCATTTTCTATCGCAGGATAGGGGTTAATTGTACGGGAAGGTTATTTTTTCCAACCTGGGTTTATCGAGGATTTTAATGGTTTGACCACGTACTTCGATTATCTTTTCTTCTTCAAATTCCGAAAATTGTTTAACAATTCTGTCTGTGCTGATTCCGGCGATAGAAGCAATTTCTTCCCGCGATAGTTTAATGGAGATCATATTGGATTCATCATCAATACCAAATTCCCGTATCAGAAGCAGAAGGGCGTCGGCTGTTTTCTCCCTCACATTCATTTCAGCCATATTCCGCAGCCTTTTCTCTACCTCTCCAAGTTTAGAAACGTATTTCCACAAGATCTGATGATAGAGCTCCTGGTTCTCATGTAGAATCTGATCGAAAACATCTTTTGAAACAATGTATATACAGGAGTCCTCCATGGTTGTGGCAGATAGGTTATACATGGATTTTTGTCCGCAACCCCGGTATCCAATCAGGTCTCCATCCTTCGCAAAGGAAACGATCATATCGTGTGAGTGTACGCCTTCAATCCAGAGTTTCAACTTTCCCTTGAATATTATATAGACAAATGAGGCAGGTTGAAAATCATAAAAAATTACGTTGTGCTTCCTATATATATGACGGGTTGAATTGGCCTGAAGGATCTTTTTTTGATTGGAAGTACAATAATTCTCTAATAATGGGATGCTACTGATAAAATCTTCTTCAACATCTTGTATTCTTTGTAATGTCTCGGTTTTCATGATAATAATATAATTAACTTTCAGTTTGCAAATAGTGAGATATTAAACTGAAACCAATTTCGGGGTCAAAATTAATAGTAATATTTTTGGTAAATGACTAAAATAAACATGATTTATCTTAAGCTTCAATTAGGCAAATGCCTGTTTTTAAAGAGGTATTTGCCACTAAGAATTTCATCATTATGGAGGTTTCAGGTAACAAAGTATGAAAACCTTTCATTTTTTTTTACAAAAAAAATACTCTATAAAAATTTATTTTAGGAAATCCACTTTGCCCATATTACTTTTACTTATTAAATTTTCACTTCTAATGAAAAACCAAATATTCTTAACCTTATCTGTTCTTTTCTGTATGTTTTTGATATCATCCTGTGAAAAGGAGGATCCGGAAGTAAATGTTATTGTGAATGTTACGCTTGAATCCAATCAGGCTTATACTTATCAGATTACAAAACTGGGCGACAAAGACGATCAAATTCAAATAACGAAAGAAGCCTCGCACGCACTAATTAGTGTCTGTCCATATAGTCAAGAGTCTGAGCTAAAATGTTCACTGGTTAGGCATTCGAAGTCCCTAAAAAGCGCAGTGTGCTGGTGTACATGAGCATTTTTAGGGACGAGAATAACGCAGCCAGAGGACATTATAGACAGACTCTAATTAGCAGGGTATCTTCTGTTGCAAATTCCAATTCAACCCTTTTTGAATACACACCGGCCCTCAATTATTCCGGCACCGATGAAGTTGTAGTAAGTGCCGTTGAAAAAGGAGGTAAAGGAAACCAGTGTGGCCATCAGGATGGAGGCGATGATCAATATACCTTTAAAATTATGATCAAAGTCAGTTCCAATTAATCGCCTATCCAGAGCCAAAATTCTTCAATTTTCTTATGTTTTTTTCAAAATTAATGCGAATTACAATTCGTTTTAATTTCATCTTAATTTCTCAGATTATTTCGGCAAAAAAATTTGGGATAATAAATCTTAGTTGTAATACCTCTGTATAATTTGATGTCAGAGGGTTTCAACACCATTTTCAAAGATCTACTACACAAATCCCCCTTTCCCCCAAGCGGGCGGTCAGTATTTTTTCCATGAAATCTGTTGTCTAAATTTTAAGGATAGAATAATTTTTAGTACAAAAAACTTTTAGGATAGTTTTTCTGGCGTGTTTAATAAAAGTTGTTGCTACTGCGATATAATGAAAGCATACTGCTTTGGTCCGCATTGAAATAGTTATTGCCTGAACAAAAATATTGAAACAATAATTGAGATTTACAATTCTTATAAAGGCCGGTATAGAAAATTTGTTATAAAAATAAATTTTAGGTTTTATTTGTAAAATAATATTGATAAAACCTCATTATGAAAACACGCACTTTCGTTTATTTATTTTTTGCCGTCATTTGTTCGTTTGTTTTTTTTGGTTTCAGCGGAGGACCCGGATTTTCGGGTTTGAATTGTACCGGAGCTGAAACCGGAAATAGTAATCTTACCGGTTGTTCAAAACCAGGAGGCTGCCATTCCAGCGCAGCTACAACTTTAATTAATGTTGCCATTGAAGTAGATTCGGCAGGGATTTCAACTACACATTATACAGCAGGGTTTACTTATTCAGTAAAAATAAGCGGCATCAATAATACAATGGGTAATGTTCTTCCAAAATTTGGTTTTCAGATTGGCTGTATCAAAGGGTCAACCTCAGCAGTCACACCCATTCCAACCGGAACCTGGAATACGCCATACCCAATCGGAACACGTAGTTCAGGTCCTCAACCCAATTTTTTTGTGGTGCCTGTTTTAGAACATAGTTCAGCCCAGTTGGCCACATCGGGATCAGGCGATAAGGGAACGACCTATAGCAGAACCTTTAGCTGGACAGCACCTGCCTCGGGATCTGGTTTTGTTTCTTTCTTTGCAGCGATCAATGCAGTGAACGGAAACGCACTTGCAGATGCAGGAGATATGTGGAATACCGCTCATTTGGTAATTTCGGAATGGGGCACTACGGGTATATCCTCAAATGTGAAACAAGCGTTTTCAGTAAATGTTTTTCCAAACCCTGCATTCGACCACTTAAATTTCGAATACAATTTAATGGAGACAGGAGCTGTAAATATTCAGGTATTTGATCTTTCAGGCAAGCTTGTTTCTAATCTTTTACAGGAAAGGCAACATGCAGGTCAGCAAAATTTAAACCTTGATTTACCGGCAGATTTAAGTTCCGGAATTTATATTCTGAGGGCAGACCTGAATGGAGATCAGTATTTAAAAAAGATAGTGATAAGCAGGTAATTTCTTTAACCAGAAAGTTGAAATTTACTGATTATTTCATTTTTATGATTTCAATTGCCCGGTCAAGGACTTCATCCTTTTTCATTTTAACCCCTTCAATGGTGGGTTTTACTTCAATATCCGGAATTATCCCTACCCGCTGTGTTTCTTTTCCATCCGGGTAGTAAACGCCAATACCACTGATCATAGTTCTGATACCACCCGGCAAAAATATTTTTGATACATTTCCATCCGCTCCGGCTGTTGTGCTACCCATAACGGTAACATTAGGCGCTGCTCTGAAAGCCATTGAATGATATTCAGCCGAACTCTGTGTGGATTCATTTACGATTATTACAATTTTCCCTTTATAATAATCTTTGTTTTTTTTGCCCACCTTTAAATCTTGGGTCATGGTAAAAAGTCCGGGAGTTTTAATATTTCCCTGCGAGAATTTTACAAAGGCTGTGCTTTTGGGCATTAAATATTCGCTCAGGCTGAACACAATAAAATCGGAAGGATAACATCTGAAATCAATTACCAATCCTCTGGTATTTTTTATTGAATCCATGAAAGCAGGAAGGTATTCATTTTTGATGCTGCCCGGATACAGATAAGCAATGGTATTATTATCCAGTATTTTAAAACAAGTATCCGGATGTGAATATTTCCAATACAAATCAATATCCTGTGGCAAAAAAGTTTTTTCCATAGCCGATTCCGTTTTGCCATTTCTGATGAATTCAATATGCATAAAGGCATCATTGGTTCTTAACAATTTATCTGCAATATTTCTAAGTTGAGTTGGGTAATTTGAAGCAGGGGTGTGGATTAATCTTTCCTTGATCAGACTATCAACAGACTTAAACTGAATCCGGGTAATTATATCTCCGATCTGCAATCCGGATCTGCTTTCAGGCTCTTTTCCATAGAATCCGGTAACTACTGCTTTGTTTTCGATAAAAGATATTTCATAAGGTGCATATTTCTGACCCCAATATTTTTGGAGTGTCGAATCCTGACTCCAGATATTGGCATGGGTATCATGCACGCGTCCGATTATTTCCAATAAAGTAAGTTTATACTCCAATTCATTTTTGACATCAATGAATTTTGGAATAAACTCCTTTAACACCAAATTCCAATCCTCCCCAATTAAATTTTTATACGGGAAAAAATAGTGAATCATATTCCAGTAACGGTATAGTGCCAAAATGCGAAATCCTGCATCAGGATATTTCATTTCGCGATAAGATCTCTCATTGGTAAAATCGGGGTTCCCCACTTCGTGTATCAGACTCACATAATAATTTTCACCCGACCGTTTTGCATTTTTCACTTTGTTTAATTCTGCTCCCAATTCCTTTGACAAACCTTTGTCGGAAATCCAGGTCAGATCAGGCCTTAATTTAATTTCACCTAACTTTTCTGTCTTGTTATTTTCTTCAATAAGTCCCAAACTTTTAATCCAATCAACCAAAAGTCTGTCTCTTTCATTTGTGTTTTGAACCAGATTAATTTTAGGAATAATTCTAAACAATTCATTATCCCAGTTAAAATCACCCTTTGCAATCCCGGGATGATAATATTTTAAAAATCCCCAAACCTGCCCGAGCAAAACAAAGTCAGCAATCTTTTCATCATTGAGTTGACCCAATTCAATATTGGATTCTTTATCAAATTCATTGTCTGTTTCCGCTTTAACTAAAATTATAGGAGCCGGTTTTACTTTATGAATGTCAATGCCATCAATACTCACTTCAAAATCATCAACCCAAAGCTTTCCGGTTCCGGTTAACATGGCTCCGATATAAATGTCCTTTGCCAATTTGGGGTATGGTACTTTAGTTGAATATTTTTTCCAGTCGGCAGTTCCTTCAATTTTTCCCTTTACTGTATTTTCAAACTCTAAGGTGCCAGTAACTCCGTCTATCCTTATCATCAGGCCGATGTGGCCTGCAGCCACATTATCCATTTTCATATATACGCTAACTTCAATTTCTTTTCCTTCATAAATAGATGGAATTTTTTGGGCTACACAACCGAAGGTTTCTGCCTTTCTGTTAGCTGTTGGAATGATAAGCATTGAATGTTTCCCGCTATGTGTTATCGTTGTATCCATAATGAGGTCATAGTCCATCATTCCCCAGCGAAACCAGTTATCGGGGAGTGCCTCACCTTTTGTTGTTTTTTCGAAACCGAAATTGAAATCAGGGACTTTGCTATCTGGCTGACTGTAGGAAACAAAAGCGATAAAGCAAAGAAGAAAGGAAGTGATAATTTTGTTTTTCATGAGATTAAAAATTTAGGATGAGCTAATTTGAACCAATAAATGTAAAAATTCTATTTATTAAAATCGAAGTTTTTCAGGTGCAGACCTAATTTTTTTCTGAATTCCTTTTCAAATTGTATTTTATTAAGTCCTGTAATGGTGTTTATCGTTTTATAGATGTTTTCGGGTCGGTGAGTATTTGCCTCCGAAAGTTTCCGGATTCCTTCATGTCCTTTATGGTCATAAACTATTTCAGCTATGATACTTCCCGTTGGGTAAGCGGTTTGATAACCATTCCATTGTGCCGAATCCATTAGCAGGTTGGTTAAGGTATAGGTAGGTTTATTCGAGTTATAATCCTGAGCAAGATGCACAATCCGCCATTCATATTTATCAGTATTTCGTTCCCCTAAAAAACAAGCCAAACCTTCCTGAATCAGATAATTTGAAGTATCGCCTTTGCCGGCTTTTGATACCATGTGAAAAAACTCATGAGGATAATATTCATTTCCTTTGGCCGAAAAAATCTGATTCCGCCAAAGCACTGTAATACCTGTTGTGTACTCAAGATAAAAAAATTCATACCCGAATAATAAACCCATTTCATCGGGGTTATCACAAATGTAAAAACTAAAGGTATCAACCATATTTATATGAAGAAGGGCAGCGATGGAATCACAATATTTTTCTGATTTTTGAGCAAGTGAATCGTTAAATACATGCGTTTTTGGATATACGTAATTAATATTTTTATACTGTTTGCTATTCCATGAATTTACGATATCAGAAAAGGTATTTTCCAAAACCCAGTGATTCTTTTCCTTTATGGCATTAATATTTAAAATGGTTAATATTTTATCAGAGGTATAAATGCTTGTATCCTGAATCAGAGCAATCCGTAAAAGATATTTGCTTTCATTTTTTTTGACGATTGTTAAGATATAAGGCTTCCAGTTAATGCCAAAAATGGTTTTGGGTGTTGCCTGTAAATTATAAAATGCGGTATAAAAAATGGCCACATTTCCTGTTATATTCGCTTTCTTTTCCCGCTCATTCCAAAAAGGATTATCATAGATAGAATCAGGTCGTGATTCCATATAATTCTTAAAAAGGTGGTAAACGGCATTTACTTCTGCATCTGTTGTATCAACCCTTCCGCTAATATATACATCAATCGAGTAAGGCTTAATCTGGGCATAGCAACTCAAAAATGAAAGAAAGAAAAGAGTTGACAGGAATAAGTTTTTCATAAATTGTTTCTCATAAAAAAGTAAACGAATTACCAGTTAATCCAAATATTTTATTAGTTTTATATTTATATGATTTATATGCAATAATACAAAAAATTTAAATTAACCTACTGTTATTTGCTGTTTAATATAGTTTATTATGTTTTACTATTGTTTTAATACCTGCTTATCGCAGGGAAATTTGCTTGAAAATGCAAAGTATGGTTTTAATTATTGGATGAAGCAAGCATAAAAATCAGGCATCAAACCCGGGGCGTATAAATTTTTGATAATCCGGAAAGGTTTGTACACCGGCTTCATGAATCATTCTTAATAAACCCAGTGCCTTTTGCATGGGTTGATAGGGCATCTTTTCAAACAAACGTATCCAGGCTATAATGCTTCTTTCCACCCCAATCATGGCAACTTTGGCAGTACCATTGCTAT
>CAYHCF010000043.1:0-27528 GCA_964355075.1 uncultured Chitinophaga sp. | reverse complement strand
AATAACTGAATATTTATCAAAATTGAAAGCACCGCACTAAAAGGTACAAGTCAGGCGGAGTTTTCTACCCCAAAAAGGAAGTTCAGATGAAACTGTTTTAATTTTTGGGCATTCTACCGGGGGCACATAAGAGAAAATACAAATCGGCGTCGGGCTTTTCTTCAAATCACGTACATTGCAATCCTAAATTTTCGGAAATGAGGTTCATTAAACACAAACTTTTTCTGTTCTGTATTTTTTCAGGATATTTTATTCAGGGTGCCTGGGCGCAATCTGATTCTTTGGTGATCAGGCAGCTATTTAATGAAGTATTGTCCAACGGGCTTTGTTATAACAGGTTGGATTACCTGAGTAATAAAATAGGTGGCAGGTTAAGCGGCTCTCCTCAGGCAGCAGCAGCTGTAGAATGGGCGTATCAAACTTTAAAAGAAGAACATTTCGATAGTGTTTGGTTGCAACCCGTGATGGTTCCACATTGGGTTCGGGGTGAAAAAGAAAAGGCGTATTTTACCATTAGCAAAACAAAATTTCCTGTTCATATCTGTGCATTGGGGAATGCCATTGCCACACCCGAAAAGGGATTAGAGGCTCAGGTTATTGAAGTAAAAACATTTAACGAATTGAAAGATTTGGGTAAAGAAAAAATTGCCGGAAAAATTGTGTTTTTTAACCGGCCCATGAATCAGTTGTACATCAGAACTTTTGAAGCCTACGGCGATGCAGCCAACCAACGTTCGCAGGGAGCCATTGAAGCCTCCAAACTGGGTGCGGTGGGCGTTATTGTTCGCTCTCTGGGAACCAGTACGGATCTTTATCCGCATACCGGAGCCATGCAGTTTGTAGATAATGTTGCAAAAATTCCGGCTTGTGCCATTTCAACTTTTGACGCCGATATATTGAGTGGTGCATTAAAGCAGCATCCTGAACTTTTGTTTTATTTTAAGCAAAACTGCGAAATGTTACCCGATGTTTTATCTTATAATGTGATCGCTCAGATTAACGGTTACGAAAAGCCGGAAGAAATCATTGTGGTTGGCGGACACCTAGATGCATGGGACAATGGAAAGGGTGCGCATGATGACGGTGCCGGTTGTGTGCAAAGCATGGAGGTTTTGCATTTGTTTAAAATTATGGGAATAGTTCCCAAAAGAAGTATCCGCTGTGTGCTGTTTATGAATGAAGAGAATGGTTTGAAAGGGGGATTGAAATATGCAGAAATAACGGAACAAAATAAAGAGAAACACCTGGCGGCTATTGAAACGGATGCGGGAGGTTTTACTCCCCGGAATTTCAGCGCCAGCACCGATAGCCTGCGCCTGGCAAAATTAAGAAGCTGGCTTCCACTCTTTAAACAATATGGAATTTCGGAAATTGTGGATGGGGGCGGCGGTGCCGATATCGGGCCTTTGAAGAAACAGGGAGTTTGTCTGATTGGTTTTGGACCGGATTCGCAACGGTATTTCGACTTACACCATGCCGAATCGGATACTTTTGATAAAGTAAATAAACGGGAGCTAAATTTGGGTGCCGGAAATATTGCCGGGTTGGTATGGCTTATCAGTACATACGGATTATAAAAGGAGCCTGTTTTTATGGAAAGAAATTAATTTATGGAAGAAAACAGAATGGATGAACCGATAATGGAATCAAGTCCAAAACCCATTTATTCGAAAATGGCTGTGCTGGGATTTTGTGTGTTTTTTAGCCCGGTTTTTGGTGGAGTATTATTGCGCAAAAATTTAGTTGATCATGGCCAGCGACAAGCCGGTTTGTACGCGCTTTTAATTTCCATTTTGCTAACCGGTATCACGGCGTTGATCACTAATTTATGGATCAGAAATGCAGCTACAACGTATGTGAGTAACCTGATTGAAGGAACCATAATGGTTGAATATTTTTACCGGAAATATTTCCCCAACGAAGCTCAGATAGAAAAGAAAAGCGTACTCAGGCCGATATTCATCTCTTTGCTGATTGTATTGGTATTGCTGGCAATAATTGTTTCATCCGGAGTTCCGATGCCTACTTAATTTTGTGGCATAGAGGTAATTTTTGGGATAGAAATAACTTTATAATTCATTAATTAGCTCTTCAACGTTACGTCCCTTTAATTTGCCAGCTTTTATCAACTTCATTTCTTCTAAAGCCTCCTTAATTCCCTCTAGTATTTCGGCGTTTTCAGGAGTTAATGTTTTAGCTTTTACAAAAGGAAAATTTTTAAGTAATTCCATAAAAAAAGCGGCTTTACTCTCTTTTATATCCAATAATATTTTCATTGTAAAATTTTAATTGTTCTTATAAGGTTTTGTAATAACAAATATATTCAGGTACTCCAAAACAAGCAATTATAGACAATATTGTGTAGAGCAATCTTGTAAATTCTAAACTACACTCCCTAATTTTGTGGTTAAATTAACTTGGTGCACTTGGTCTGAACCAATAGTTTTGCTTTCATGTCACCGGTAGTACTGTTCACCTTTGTTATTGTTTATTTCCTGCTCTTGTTAGGGGTTGCGTTCTATACTTCCCGCAACGCTAATAACGAAACATTTTTTAGCGGAAACAAGAACAGCCATTGGGCACTCGTTGCTTTCGGTATGATTGGCACCTCGCTTTCAGGGGTAACTTTTATATCGGTACCCGGAACGGTTGAGTTTGCTAAATTCGGTTACTTTCAGGTAGTACTGGGTTATTTTATCGGATACTTTGTGGTGGCCTTTGTGCTATTGCCCCTGTATTACAAGCTGAACCTAACCTCCATTTATAATTATTTGAATCAACGCTTTGGAACTTATGCCTATAAAACCGGCGCCCTGTTTTTTATCCTTTCCCGAACGTTGGGAGCCACCCTGCGCCTGTATTTAGTGATCAATGTGCTTCAGCTTTTTATTTTAGATGAATTAGGTTTGAACTTTCATGTAACGGCCATTATTATTTTGTTCATGATCTTGCTCTACACTTTTAAAGGAGGGGTAAAAACCATTGTTTGGACGGATACCCTGCAAACCTTTTTTATGCTCCTTGCGCTGGTAGTTTGTGTGTTTTATATCATGGATGATTTGAAATTAACCCTAAGCTCAGCTCTCAATGAATTAGGCAGCAGCGGTCATACTCAAATCTTTAATGTGGATGGCTGGGACAAGAAATTCTTTATTAAACAAATAATTGGCGGGGCATTTATTACCATTGGTATGACAGGCCTGGATCAGGAGATGATGCAAAAAAATATCAGTGTGAAAACATTGGGTGGCGCGCAAAAAAATATGGTCTTGTTTAGCTCGGTAATGGTGCTGGTTAACTTTTTGTTTTTGCTTTTGGGTGGCTTGCTTTATTTATTTGCCCAATCAAAAGGAATTGCGGTAAAAGGAGACGATTTGTTTCCAACCATTGCCCTGAACTATTTACCCGGATTCGTCTCCATTATTTTCATCATTGGTTTGATCTCTGCATTATTTCCTTCTGCCGATGGCGCCATTACCGCATTAACCTCTTCTTTTTGCATTGATATAATCGGTCTGCAACGCAACAAAGTTCTGGATGAAAACCAAAAGTCCAAAACCCGCATGCGGGTACACCTGGGGTTTGCCATTTTGTTTTTGTTGTTTATATACTATTTCAAATTCCTGGATAACAAATCAATCATTGTAATACTATTGGATATTGCCGGTTACACGTATGGCCCGCTTCTCGGTCTTTTTGCCTTTGGAATATTAACCAAATACACCATACAGGATAAATGGGCACCGGTAGTTTGTTTATCAGCTCCCTTGCTGTGTTATTTTTATCAGTTGTATGCATCAACCTATGGCTTGTTTCATTATCAGATTGGAATCGAAATGTTGTTAATTAACGGCGCACTTACCTTTTTAGGTTTGTTTTTGATTAGAAGAAAATAAGATATATTTCTTTATCAGCAAAAACCCGCCGATTATTTTCTGCCAGATACTTTATTTCTCATCAAAAATATTTCTCACAATTTGTGCTTATTAACCTGTATTAATGAAGTATAATTAACAATAAAGCTTGTTAATGCGAAAAAATAGCATTTAAATTTGACGAAAGGAAAAGCAATAAATTTTGCTGGCGATATCTGAATATGTCAGAATAACATTTAAATTATTTTATTTAAGTGGAGACCCGAAACCACAAAAAAGTTGGGGGCGGAACCTGAAAAGCCAACAGAGTAGGGAAGGAAAAACAATTATTTTATCATGAAAAAATTATCCATTTTATTTTTATTAGTGCTATTCTTTTTTGCTAACCATTCAAAAGCTCAGGGCGTAGTAGCATTGACTACAGCTTCCGGGCAGACTACCACATATAGTCTTTTAAGCAGCGCTTTGAGCAATGCCGTTTCGGGCGATTTCATTTATCTGCCCGGAGGTGTTTTTACCCTTGGCTCCAGTATTGGAAAGGGAATTAAAATTATTGGTACCGGTCATTATCCCGATTCAACGATATATACCGACAGAACAATTATTCAGGGAAGCATTACGATTGCCAAAGGAGCCCATCAGCTATTATTAGAAGGCCTCTATATTACGGGAAACATCAATTTTTCTGATGATAGCCGATCTGATAATGTAGTTATCAGAAGGTGCAATCTGAGCAGCATCAATGTTGGATCTGACTGTTACAGAAACGATACCGCTAAATGTTTTAACCCGGTAATTATTCACAATGTAATAAGAGGAAGTGTTTCCGTACCTGAGGCAAATGGTTTTATTTTAAAAGGAAATATAATATCCGGTCAGTTACAAGTATCCATCCTTCATGGGGGCCTTGTTGAGAACAATATATTTTTATCAAAAGGCATTAACAATACATTAACCGATTTAAGATATGTTACTTTTAAGAACAATATTTTTATGAATGATACCACCTTGGGTTATCAGGGTTATGCCTGTTACGGTTATGATGGTAGTTGCGGAACCTTTGGCTGCAATTTTCTTAATAATTTGTTTGTTGGAAAACAAGCCTCCATTAATATAACTTCTATGGCAAGTGTTTTAACCAATAATCTTTTTCAAATAAATGCTACTTCAATTTTTGTCAATCAATCGGGCACCACGTTCAACTATTCGCATAATTACCATCTTCAATCAACCAGTGCGGGTATCAATGCCGGAAATGACGGAAAAGATGTGGGTATTTATGGAACACTAAACCCTTATAAAGATGGCGCAGTACCGGTAAATCCGCATATTTCATATAAAAATGTTCCGGAGTCAACCTTGCCAAACGGAAGTTTTCAGGTGAATTTCAAGGTTAATGCCCAGGATAAATAACGCCTCATCAAATATTTTTTACCATGAAAAATATTTTATTCAAAGTAATTTTATTATGCTGCTTAACCACAACGGTTTTTGCGCAGAATAAAATTAAAAAGTATGAATATTGGATGGATAATAATATTGCAGGCCGACAGATTGTAACGGTCACACCTGCAGTAAACTATGAACTGAATGCCGTAATTACAAACAGCGGATTAACTTCAGGTTTACATACCTTTAATATTCGCTTTTTTGATGATAGTAACTTATGTAGTGCAATCAGTACCCAATTGATTGACGCATTTTCTGCAAACCCGCAAATTGTAAAATATGAGTATTGGTTCGACAGTTCATATGGGAGTAAGACGATTGTGACACTTACTCCATCTGCAAATGCAGTGTTGAATGCTGTTGTGATAAATGCATCTGCCATACAGGACGGAGTACACTTTTTCAATATTCGATTTATGGATTCTGGATCAAAATGGAGTTCGGTTCAGAGTAATTTGATCGTAAAATCCGGAACAAGTGCTTCAATGGTTTATGCTGTTTGTGGTTACAGATATTGGATTGATAATAATTTTGGAAATGCAACTTATAAGGCAATAAATGTTCCTGTCGCAAATGTTGATGTGAATGCAAACCTGGATTTGAAAAGCTTCCCCAAAGGGAACCACCTGTTTAGCATACAGTTTAAAGACACCTCCGGATTATGGAGTTCTGTTATGAGTCAG
Source organism: uncultured Chitinophaga sp. (assembly GCA_964355075.1). GTDB lineage: Bacteria > Bacteroidota > Bacteroidia > UKL13-3 > UKL13-3 > B1. The sequence goes on along the minus strand of CAYHCF010000043.1, from coordinate 21,521 downwards.
AATATTGATATCAAGACGGATGGTGTGAGCCTATTGAATGTTATTTCGGGATACAGATATTGGATTGATTTCGATTTTACAAATAATATTGCCAAAGGAATAAGTGCTCCAGCAGCCAATTTCAATTTTAATGCAAACATGGATCTGAAAAGCTTTCCCAAAGGAAATCATTTATTAAACATTCAGTTTAAAGATACTTCCGGATTATGGAGTGCTGTCAGCAGTCAGCATGTTGATATCCGTTCGGATGGCGGAACCGCGAATCAAAATGTGATGAGTAAATACAGGTATTGGTTAGGCAGCGATTTCTCCAATGTGATTGAAAAACCGGTTATTCCTCAGGTTGCATATGCCAATATAAATACGAATCTCGATTTTTCAACAACCCTTTCGGGAACAAAAATTTTACATATTCAGTTCAAAGATACCAGCGGTTTGTGGAGCTCTGTTGCCACTGATACGATGAAAGTAATTCATGCAATTGCAGCGAATTTCAGCGCCGATCCCTGGGGTGTATGCGACAGTGGGAATGTGGCATTTACAAATATCAGCACCTCCTTCGCAAATTCTTTCAAATGGGATTTTGGCGATAGCTCAACAAGCAAACTGGTAAATCCTTCTCATTTTTTCAAAAAATTAGGCACCTATTCTGTAAAGCTGCTAGCCATAGATACCTTGAGCGGAATTAAAGACTCTTTGGTTAAAAACGTTTTTGTTTCAACAAAACCTATTGTCAATCTGGGTAAGGATACAACCATAAAATCGGGGCAAACACTCGTACTGGATGCCGGAAATCCTGGATGCACGTACCATTGGTCAACGGGCGATACAAGCAAAACCATTTCAGTGTCTTTAACCGGAACTTATTATGTGGAGGTATCAAATAAAGGATGTATTTCAACCGACACCATTAAAGTGGCTGTTTCGGTGGGCACAAACGAAGCAATAAATAAGCTTGAAAGTGTTCATATTTATCCAAATCCAGGCAACAGAATAGTAAACATTTCCATTTCTCTTTCTTCGCCTGAAACTGTATGGCTTACCTTATATAATCCTTTGGGTCAAATGATCGGTCAAAAAGAACTCAAAAATGCAAACCCTAATTTTATCGCTGAAATGGATCTTTCGCAACTTCCGGCAGGATTCTATTTTCTTTCAATAAAAGGACAGGGATGGATAAAAGAGGAAAAGATTGTAAAAAGCGAATTTTAAGCATCGAAATGTTATTGATTAACGGCGCACTTACCTTTTTAGGTTTGTTTTTGATTAGAAGAAAATAAGGGTCATGTTTAAAGTTTACTCCAACGTTTAAACATGACCCTTTTTAACCCATTTTTGGAATATGTAATCAATTCCCTAAATTGTCACTTTATTTATTAACCCTGTGAACATGAAAAAACTATATGTTCTCTTTACTGCAATCCTGATTCAGAGTTATTGCCCTGCTCAAAATAATAATATTTACAATAGCAAGTATGATTTATTGCTCTCAATTGGAAATGTGTTTCTGGAGAATAATTTCGACCTTGCCAAATCTCTGGAACCTCAGTCGAATGAAGTATTTAACGGTTATTATTATCGTTATGTACAGTTTATGAATATTCCAACAAGTGAACAAAAAGTTCAGATGGAAAGTCTGGGCATAAAATTGATGCTGTATCTGCCAAACAATACCTTTATGGCAGCCATTAAAGTAGGTACGGATTTTAACTCACTTTCACCTTTTGCAGTTAGAGGAATTCATACTGTAAAGCCTGAATACAAATTATTAAAAGAACTGCAGGTGGCTATTGCTGAAGATAATTACCCTGCCTATTCGGTTAAAGACAATTTTGTTGGTATTAGTTTTACATATTACGAAAACATCTCTCATGAAATCATTCTACAATTTCTTCAATCCAATGATTTTGAAATTACCTACCAGGATAAAGCCACACATGGGTTTGTAGTTTGGGTAAAAAAATCGGAATTGCTGAATTTTGTTGCGCAGCCATTTGTATGCTCAGCCGAATTAATGGATGATGAGCCGCAACCCGAAAATAATGTGGGCCGCACTTCGCACCGTGATAATGCCATTGCTACTGATTATTCTGGCGGCAGAAAATACAACGGTTCAGGCGTAAGTATTATGTTACAAGACGACGGAATTGTTGGTCCGCATATTGATTATAAGGGAAGATTAATAAAGCAGTTTATTACCTATAATTATGGCGATCACGGCGATCATTGCGCCGGAATATTGATGGGAGCCGGTAACCGCGATCCGCTTACACGGGGTATGGCATGGGGCTCGGATATTTATGTGTATGAAGCTTCTCCCTCTTACCAGGGATTCGACAGTATTTATTCTGATTATGCTAAATATGGAATTCGTATTATTTCAACCTCCTATTCGGATGGCTGTAATGCCGGCTATACCACACGTGCGCAAAAATTAGATATTCAAACCGGATTGATGCCCCAACTCCTACATGTTTTCTCGGCAGGAAATAACGGTACAAGTAATTGTAATTATGGTGCGGGTGCCGGTTGGGGTAATATTACCGGCGGTCACAAGCATTCTAAGAACTCAATTTCCATTGCCAATCTTGATTACATTGATGTAAGAAACACCTCTTCCAGTGTAGGCCCGGCACACGACGGCCGCTTAAAACCGGAGGTAAGTGCTGTGGGTACCAGTGTTTATTCTACCAGCAACCCGGATACCTATGTGATTAAAACCGGAACTTCCATGTCGTGCCCGGGCGCGGCAGGATCATTCGCCCAACTCTATCAGGCTTACAAAACAGTAAACAGCAATAACAATCCTCCATCCGCATTAATGAAAGCCATCGTGATGAACACGGCCGACGATCTGGGCAATGTAGGACCTGATTTTAAATATGGATATGGAAGAATTAATTCACTGAAAGCGGTTCAGACTATTGAAAAGGTAAATTATCTTTCGGGAACCATATCACAAAACGGAAATGATACGCATAGCATCGTGGTCCCTTCGGGTGTACGTCAAATAAAAATAATGACCTATTGGCACGATTATCAGGCTGCTATTGGTGCGGGGGTAGCTTTAGTAAATAATTTAAATACTACGCTTACCACACCGGGTTCTTTAACTGTTAATCCCCTGGTTTTGGATTTTACACCCAACGTAACAAGTTTAAATTCAATTGCGGTGCCGGGTATTGATATCCGAAACAACCACGAGCAGATTGTGATAAATAATCCCACTGCAGGAAATTATGTGTTAAATGTTAACGGCGCTTCCGTACCCATGGGGCCTCAAACTTATTATGTGACATGGATATTTGAAATGGATGGTTTTACAATTACTTATCCAATCGGTGGAGAAGGATTTGTTCCCGGTGAAATGGAAACCGTACGCTGGGATGCCTTTGAAACGCTTGGAAACCAAACTTTGGAGTACAGTACAGATTCTGGTTCAAGCTGGAATAACATCAGCACTACGATTGCAGGTGCACAACGTTATTTCAACTGGGCTGTTCCCAGTACAATATCCGGCCAATGCCTTGTCAGAATATCCCGGGGCGCATATTCAGCTAAAAGCGACACCACTTTTTCCATTATTCCGTTACCAAGAAATATTTTAGTAGTCTGGATTTGTCCGGATTCGCTGGGGCTCACGTGGACAGCTGCTGCCGGGGCAAGCGCTTATGATATTTTTAAATTAGGAACCCGCTACATGGATTCGGTTGGCACGTCAAACACAACGTCTTTCACCGTAACCAATACTTTAGCAACAGAAATAAACTGGTTTAGCGTACGCGCCCGCGGATCCTTATCGGCAGTGGGCAGAAGGGCTATAGCCATTCAAAAACTTCCGGGCACATTCGGTTGTCAGATACCCAATGATGCAGCCTGTAATAAATTATTAAATCCGGGCGGAACAACCCCAAGTTGCATGAATCTCTCAAGCACCGCTATAAAAATAAATTTATACAACCCGGGTATTAATTCTTTATCAAATATTCCGGTTTTTTATAGTATAAATGGTGGGCCTGTGGTGAGTGAAGTTTATACAGGAACCCTTACTCAATCAGATTCTGTTCCTTATACTTTTACTACTAACGCAAACCTGAGTACAACAGGTAATTATAAAATAAAAGCCTGGGTTAAATACCCCTCTGATATAAACAGTACCAACGATACTTCCTTATCTTCGGTGATGGTAATTGCCGGTACAACAGCAACCTTACCCTTAATAGAAAATTTTGAATCCTTTAATTCCTGCGCTACAACTGCTGATTGTGCCGCTACAGTTTGTTACCTTGGTAATGGTTTCATAAACGAAAACAGCACAAGTTCTGATCAACACGATTGGCGTGTTAATTCCGGCAGCACACCTACCACACTTACCGGACCTGATCTTGATTATAATCCCGGTACTCCTTCGGGTAAATATGTGTACCTTGAATCTTCAGTGCCTTGTACATCCTTAACAGCAAATATGCTGAGCCCCTGTGTGGATCTTTCAACTGTTTTAACTCCAACCTTACGTTTTGCCTACCATATGTACGGATCAGATATGGGTTCCTTGTATGTGGATGTTTTTGCAAAGGGTTGCTGGACAAATAATGTTTGGAAAATGTCGGGTGACCAGGGCAATATCTGGCATTTGGCAAATATAGATTTGAGTGCCTGGGCAACAGATAAGGTTACAATTCGGTGGCGTGGTGTAACAGGACCTAATTTTCTTTCGGATATGGCATTGGATGCAATCATGATTTCATCGCCCGTATCTGTACAAAACATGAATCCAATAATTGGGTTTCATGTCTATCCGAATCCTGCAAACGGAATCTTAACTATTGAAGCAGACGAACCGCTTGCACAAGCAGAAATATTGATTACGAATGTGTTAGGGCAAACCATTCATAAGCAATTTTTCAATTCTCAGATACTTACTTTGGAAATGGTTGGAGAACCAGGAATGTATATTGTTCAAATAATATCAGGAGACAAAACTGCCAACTTCAAGGTATTGAAGCAATAAAATTTAAATACCAAATTCAAAGAGATTACTTTCAGTTTGACCGGCATAAAATTACCCGTTCAGATATTGAATATTACTTAACAGGAATTTCCCCGTTGTATTCTATTATTTGATCTTAAAAGCCTTCTTGATTTTATCAACCATATCTAATTTCTCCCAAGTAAATAATTCAACAGTGAACTTTTTCATTTTACCGTCCTGGCCTTTAAACTCTTTGGTCACAATTTCGTTTTTACGGCCCATATGACCATATGCTGCTGTTTCGCTGTAGATGGGGTTACGTAATTTTAAGCGGGTTTCGATGCCATAAGGAGTCATATCAAACAGCTTTTCAACTTGTTTGGCAATTTCTCCGTCGGTCATTTTTACCTTTGCTGTGCCGTAGGTATTCACATAAATACCCATTGGATCTTTTACCCCAATGGCATAGGATACCTGAACCAGAACCTCGGTACAAACACCCGCAGCCACTAAGTTTTTGGCAATATGTCGGGTTGCATATGCGGCAGAACGGTCAACTTTTGAAGGATCTTTTCCGGAGAATGCACCCCCGCCATGAGCACCTTTTCCGCCATAGGTATCTACAATAATTTTGCGTCCGGTTAAACCGGTATCGCCATGCGGGCCACCAATTACAAACTTACCGGTAGGATTAATATGATAATTGATTTTATCGTTAAATAGATGAGCGAATTTTTTGTATTTGGTTTTAACACGTGGAATTAAAATCCGAATGATATCTTCTTTGATTTTTGCCAGCATTTTTGGCTCTTTATCAAAATCGTCATGTTGCGTAGATAATACAATTGAATCAATGCGAATGGGTGTGTTATTGTCGTCATACTCCAGGGTTACCTGGCTTTTTGCGTCTGGGCGTAAATATTTAATGGCTTTATTTTCGCGACGTAAAACAGCAAGTTCGATTAAAATTTTATGCGCCAGATCAAGGGCCAGGGGCATAAAATCTTCTGTTTCATGAGAGGCATATCCAAACATCATTCCCTGGTCGCCGGCACCCTGATCTTGTTTTTTCTTACGGTCAACACCCTGATTAATATCGGCTGATTGCTCATGAATGGCAGAAAGAATACCACAAGAGTTTGCCTCGAACATATACTCGCTTTTGGTATATCCGATTTTACGAATAACCCCACGGGCAATTTCCTGAACGTCTAAATAGGCTTTCGATTTTACTTCTCCTGCCAATACCACTTGTCCGGTTGTAACTAAAGTTTCGCAGGCTACCTTCGATTCAGGATCGAAAGCTAAAAAATTGTCAATTAATGCATCCGATATTTGATCGGCAAGTTTGTCTGGATGTCCTTCACTTACGGACTCTGATGTGAATAAATAGGCCATGTTTTATATTATTGTTTACTGGTTTGAGATTTTAACATTAAGAAAGCGCTTCGAACTTTTCGCAACAATTAAATGAAAATTGGTTGACAAAACGGCCGCATTGCTTTCCCACCTTGGTGTTCAGCCGGGTTGGCATCTCCCCAAATACGTGATTCTTAATGAGCTGCAAAAGTATTGGAAAATTACAATAAACAAAATCAAAATTACCGGTAACTAAAAAACCCGGCATAATTTTATCACCTGTCTGTTGCAGGAACGTTTGCCCGGGAAAATCGCTTTCGGGCTTGCTATTTTACCGAGAAACCGGTTGCTAATGTATTAAATAAAAACCAATCAGACCCAAAAAGTACTATTTAGTCGTGGTGGACTTCACTCACTTTACTGAGCAATTCAACCTCAGTTTCCATTGGGTTAAAAGGGTTTTCACATGCCGGACATATAATGTCTGCAGGTGCAATTACATTGGCAATTTCTACGTTTATCGGAACATAGCTATCGCAGGAGGGGCATACCATGATCATTGGTATGCAAGTAAATAAAAATATTTATAAAAAAAAACTTTTATTTAGCACATTAATTTTTTAGCCAGGGTAATTGTCTAATTAAGGATTCTTTTTCAGCTGTTTGGAAATTCTGGTTTTGGAAAAAAACCTTGAATTTATTTTTGTAAGAAGCTTGTAAGGCAAAGAAATTCACCAATTCACCGGCTGGTCCAGCTAATCGTCCATTGCTTGATAACATTGCCTGAAACAGGGATCCGCATAAATTTTCATCGAGGTAATTGGCTGTTTTGAGTACGCCAAATGCCAGAATCCGGGTTCTGAATTCATAGTTGGGACTTGCATAAAAAACCAGTTTTTCAAATCCGTCAAACTTGTTCCCATATTTAAGAAAGGAAATTTCAAGCCATTTTATTTTTACAGAATGGTTCATTCCATAGACGTTTTTGGTAATGGCGAGATAATCCTCAACTTTTAAGGGATACTGATCACAAAGTTTTTCAAGAACCGTTTTTACCACCTCATAACTGCTGTCGGTTAAGGCGGCTTCAAAAAAAGGTTTCCAGGAATCATTTAGGGTAACGCTTTTGAATACCTGATCGCGAACCGCTGCCTTGGGATATTTTGTAAGTTCTTGTAAATTTTCGATGCTCAATTCGTTCTGATCTGCAGCCAATTGAGAAATGATTTCATTGATGATCCCATAATGTTTTTCACGTTTTAAGGATTCAATAAGCACTTCTCTTTTTTTGTCCACTTCAAATTCTTTTAAAGCCACAATGGCATCATATCTATCTATATAATGAGGTGCATTTAAAATTTGCTCCTGTAGCTCTTCAAATGATTTTTTGAAACTTAGCTGTTTGATAATATTTGAGTTCGGATCAAAAAGAACAAAAGCAATTTTTTTCTTTTTTGGATTGTCTATTTTCACTACCTCAAAGGCATTTTCCAGCGTTTCTTTCACGGCATCCATGGTTCCATCTGAATAATGTACCTCAATGTATACCGGCATTTTAAAATAGTGAACGGTTTCATCGGTTTTTTGAATTTGTTCAACGGCCACTTCAGTCCCCATACTTCCATTTTCGTATATTAAATTTTCATAGTGAACGCGATAATGCGGCTCGCCACCCCTAATAATCCATTCATCAAAAAACCAATCCAGGTTCAAACCCAGTTGATCTTTGATGGCCTGCTGCAGATCATTGGTTTCCACATTTGAATACGCATGGATTTTTAAATAATGAGTTAAAGCACGTTTCCATTGATCTTTACCAATAACATACTCCAGCATACTGATAACAGCGGCTCCTTTTGGATAAACCCTGGCGGTTCCACCACTCGTATGGCGTACCGCATAATTGTCTTTTTTCCCGGCCTCGATAGCCGAATTCTGGTGTTGGCGCCTTTGCCAGCTCCATTCATTTTCCCCGTCGGTATAAAACGAAAACTGTTTCGGATAAAAGGTAGCAAAACTTTCCTGCAACCAGGTGTCTCTTCCATCACGTGCGGTTATATAATCGCCAAACCATTGATGAGTCATTTCATGGCAATTTACACCCATATAATTCTTGTCGAGAAATCCCCTTTCATCCACATTAAAGAAATCTCCAAAAACGGTGGCAGTCGTATTTTCCATGGCTCCATACAAAAAATCCTGAACCATAATCTGACTGTAACTTTCCCAGGGGTAGGGGATACCGGTTTGCAATTCCAGAAAGTCAATCATCTGAGGGGTGTTGCGATAGGTAGGAGCCATTCTATCGGCAAACTCAGGGTAATAATAGTAGTTTAAAGGAACCCCGCTTTTGCTTTTCGCAGTTGCAATGGCATACTTTCCTATTCCGAGCATCAACAGGTAACCCGAATGTGGTTTACTCATTGCATAATGCCAGGTACGGGTACCGTTTTTATTTTCCTTATTACTGATTAATTTTCCATTGGATAATACTTGGTAATTTTTGTCAAAAGTGATGATGGTTTCCGTAATATATTTATCATTCATGTCATCGTACATCGGAATCCAATAACGGTTATCAACGCCCTGCCCTTGTGTCCAAATTTGTTTTCTTACGGTATAGGGATCTGTTACTTTCGGTTCAGGAAGTTTCCAGCCAATAAAATAAATTCCTTTGCGGGGGGTTGCCTCGTAGTCAAAAGTAATTTCTCCGGTTTGATCCCAGCTCCAGGGCTTTTCGGGAACAATCCATACTCCTGTTTTAATAATCCTGAAGGCGACCGGTTTTTTATTTAACAAAGCGGATTTTATGTTGATATCAGGAGCATCAAAAAACACCGAATCAACTCTTTGTTGCAGCACCCTGAACTGATGTGTTACATTCCCTATAACCAGACTTTTTTCCGGTTCAAATCGCACTTCTACGATCATTTTTGTTATATCAAAGGAATGTTCACGTGAGGTAGCCGCATCCTTAAGATAACAGTTAAAAGTATTTTGAGCTGAAACCGTATAAGCACACAATAAAAAAAGAAAAGAAAAAGATTTTTTCATCCAATTGAAAAATTAATCGGTCATTTAATTTCTTTTTTGACCAGCATTGCCTGAATTTGCTTCATGGTGTTTTCCATTCCACTCGGGCTGCCATCCAGAAAAATGATATTTCCTTCGCCGTATTCTGCAAAGTTTTTAACAGCTTCTGTCCACATGCTAAATAGAATTACATTGGTATCGAGGTTGGCTTGTTTCATTTCTTCTGCGGCGTGCGACATGCCTTTGGCAACAGCCTCACGGAATAAAGCTACTCCTTGCCCTCTGAGTAATGCAGCTTGTTTTTCGGCTTCAGCAGAAATTTTTATGGCATTACCTTCAGCCTCGGCCGCTTTGGTTTTAGTAATCAATAAAGCTTGTCCTTCATTTTCGGCGGCAGCTTTCAAATTATTAGAGGCAACTACTCTGCTCATGCTTTCGATAATGGCCTGATCAAAGGTAATATCATTTATCTGGAGATCCTGCAAATGGTAACCCCAGGTTGATAAGGTATGATCAATCTGGTCTTTTACATAATCTACTATTTCTTTACGGGAGGCCAAAACCTCGGCCTGTTTTTTGGAAGCTACGAAAGCTCTGATACTTCCTTCTATGGTGCGAATCAGGGCTGACATCAGGTCTTTATCGCTGTAAAATTTAAAGGCAACTTTTTGAATAGTCTCGTCAAGTTGATCCATCACACTATACAGTAGCATCGATTTAAAATACACATTCGCCTGATCTATTGTAACCGCTTGAAATTCGAGTTCAACAGAACGGTTTTGAATAGAAATTCTTTTGTAGACCTGCTCAATTATCGGGATCTTCATATTCAGTCCCGGAGGCATAATTCGTCTGTATTTTCCAAAAATGGTAATAACCGTAACGGTACCTTGCTGAACCGTTTGCAATCCTGTGAACAGGATAAATACAATAAAAATGAAAATGGAGAGTAAGATGTACATAATAGTTGGTTTAAGGGTTTATAAAACAGGAATTTTGAACGAAAAAAAATCTAAAACAGGATTTGAAAAGCAATAATAAGAAATATTTTAAGAGATTGAATACTTTTTGAAGATTCGCCTAATTTGAATGATTGAATCAAAACCAGGATTACAGGGCTCATATACCGGCTTTTTATTGGATTTTACTTATTTCGCCAGTAATTAAGAGGCCGCTTTGGGAAAGATTAAAAAAAAATGATTACTAAAAGTCCACAAATGCTTATTTTTGCGGATTGTTTAACCGGAGGAAAAACACGAGTGTCACATAAAATAATTGTAATTGGAGGAGGAGCAGCAGGTTATTTTGCTGCTATTAATTGTGCTCAGGCCAATAAAGAAGCAGAAGTTTTCTTGTTCGAGAAAGCTACAAAAGTTTTGCAAAAAGTAAAGGTTTCCGGAGGTGGGCGATGCAATTTAACGCATGCTTGTTTTGATATTAAGCAATTATCTCTGGCATATCCCCGTGGTGAAAGACAACTAAAAAGCGCTTTTGTCAGGTTCAGTCCAAAAGATACGATAGAATGGTTTGAAAGCCGCAAGGTAAAATTAAAAACGGAGGATGACGGACGCATTTTCCCGAATAGCGACAATTCACAAACCATCATTGATTGTCTGGAAAAAACGGCTAAAAAGCTAAAGGTCAAGGTTGAACTAGGAAATGGTGTGAAAAAAATAATCCCGAATTTTCATGGCAGTTTTGAATTAATATTAGACTCAGGAGACAAAATTTCCTGTCAAAAAGTGATTGTCGCCTGCGGGGGTTCCCATAATGAAGATGTGATGACCTGGATGAAAGAATTGGGCCATCGCATAGAAGATCCGGTTCCTTCGCTATTTACGTTTAATATACCGGGTAATCCGCTTGCTGATTTAACCGGAATAGCCATCAATCCTGCCCGTGTTAGAATATTAAATACAAAATTAGAATGCAGTGGTCCGGTAATGATAACGCATTGGGGTTTAAGCGGACCGGCTATTTTAAAGACCTCTTCTTTGGGTGCACGCATATTAGCCGAAAAAGAATATAATTTTGATGTACAAATTAGTTGGTTAGATAATAAAAGAGAAGATTCCGTTCGCCAGGAATTATTCAATTTAAAAGCGGCTAATCCAAACAAAAATATCGGCAACCTGTTTCCATTTAATTTACCCAGACGGCTCAATTCTTTTTTATTGAAAAAGGCGGGAATTAATGAACAAGGAAACTGGGCAGAGATTAGTAAAGAAGGGATCAATGATATTATCAATTGTTTGCTATACGATACCTACAAGGTAAAGGGAAAAACAGCATTTAAAGAAGAGTTTGTCACTTGTGGCGGTATTCATCTGGATGATGTGGATTTTAAAAACATGGAAAGCAAACGCATCAAAGGCCTGTATTTTGCCGGCGAAATATTAGACATAGACGGCATTACGGGAGGCTATAACTTTCAGGCCGCCTGGACTACAGGATTTATTGCCGGAAAGGCTGCTTCCATTCATTAATAAAGTTTGCCTTCGCCAGTGCTTTGGTTAACGAAGCTAACCTTCGCCAAGGCTTCGGTTGACAAAGTACATATCCACCATGCCCTTATTTTTTGCATCTATTTTCCCGCGGTAAACACAATCAAAATGATCTTTTACCAGTTCATAAGTTGCTCCGCTGATATTAATTTTTCCTGCTTCACTGTTTTGTTCCATACGGGCAGCTGTATTTACCGTATCGCCCCAAATGTCGTAAGCGAATTTTTTCATGCCCACAATGCCTGCCACAACCGGACCGGAGTGTATGCCAATTCTCAACCTAAATTTACTATTATTTTCGGTTATGTAACGCTGTAAATCCAAAGCCGCCTGAGCTACCCGTTGCGCATGATTAACCGTTTCATTGGGCAGGCCGCAAACAGCCAGGTATGCATCGCCAATGGTTTTTATTTTTTCAATGCCATGGTTTTCCATAATGGCATCAAAAGCAGTAAAGTTTTTATGTATTTCCTGAACCAATTCGGTTGGACTCATCTGCTCGCTGATCCCCGTGAAGTTTACAAAATCGGTAAATAATACCGTTACGTTATTGTAATGTCTGGCCTCCGCAGTACCTTTTAGTTTGAGTTCGTTAGCCACTTCAACGGGCAGAATGTTATGCAGCAGGTCTTCCGATTTTTGTTTTTCTTCTTTCAGTTCCCGGGTACGTTCATCTACTTTTTGTTCCAGCATTTTGTTCTGGTTCAGTATTAATTCTTCCTTTTCTTTCCTTTCGTTATCAAGATGTATCTTCGTTTGATTGGCCTCCTTTAGATAAATTGTTTCTGCAATGGCTTTGTTGAGTGTTATTTCAAAATCAGAAAAATCAATAGGCTTTACCACAAAATCAAAAGCGCCCCGATTCATGGCCAAACGAATATTGTTCATATCTCCGTAAGCAGAAATAACAACTGTTTTTTGAGTGAAATTGTTTTCTTTTATTTTACTCAGAAGGGTGAGCCCATCCATCTGAGGCATATTGATATCACTCAGTACCAGGTCAATTTCAGGGTCTGTACCCAGTTTCTCCAGCGCATTCAAACCGTTGCTTACAAATACAAAGGCAATATCCCCTTCCCGGATCCGGGATCTGAACTTCTGTGTAACCAGCATTTCTAAATCTGGCTCATCATCCACAATTAATATTTTAAAAGGCATAAGTATTCTTTCTCAGAATTATTTTGGTAAGACCGGGGAATTGATAATCCGGTCCTTGAGTAACTTAAAGTCAACCGGTTTGGTCAGAAACTCATTGGCTCCAAGCCGTATTGCTTCTTCATAATTTTTACTATCGCCATAGGCTGTAATCATAAATACCCTGAGATGGGGGAATGACTCCCTGATTTGTTTTAACAACTCTATACCTGTCATGCCGGGCATGTTAATATCAGAGAGTACCAGTATCAAATCAAAAGGATCCAGGGTTCTCATAAAAATAAGCGCCTGCTCTCCGCTTAGCGCAAAATTGAGATAGAATTCATTGCTTTTCAATTCATTTCTGAATTTTTGTTTGAACATCAGTTCCACATCGGGTTCATCATCTACTACCAGGATTTTTATCATAATTTTATTTAAATAAATAATTAATACAAATTAAATAATTTTTAGGGAGCAAAAAGAATCTAAAACAAGTATAAGCTTTCATATCGGCAAAGTAATGATAAATTCCGTTCCTGCCTTCGCTAAAGCTTTGGCAGACGAGCCTGTACCTTCTTCACTTTGTACTTCCAGTTTTCCACCATGTGCTTTTACAATATCAAAACTCAAACTCAGTCCCAAACCGGTTCCCTGGCCGCTGGGTTTGGTGGTAAAAAAAGGTTCAAATATTTTCTCTTTAATGGATTGGGGTATTCCTGTTCCGTTGTCAATAATTCTTATGGTGACTGCTTTTGATGGGGAAGAAACGTGTTCTGTGATGATCTCAAGTTTTGCATCCGGTTTATCTTTAATGGCATAAAAAGCATTATTGATCAGGTTTAAAATTACCCGCGAAATGTCTTGCTGTACGACATAGATTTCAGGCAAATCGTTTGCGAAGTTTTTTTCAATGGTGCAATTAAAATCAGCTACCAAGGCCCGCATACCATGATAGGCAAGGTTTGTATATTCATCTATGAGTTTGTTGATATCCACAGGGGCTTTTTCGGCCAAACCACTGCGCGAATGTTCTAACATGCTTTTTACAATACCATCTGCCCGTTTACCATGTTCATTTATCTTTTGAAGATTTTGCTGGAGCGTTCGAATGATTTCGTTTTTCTCTTCATCACCTTGTACCGATTTCAATTCATCTAATAATTCATTGCTGAGCTCGGCAAAATTGTTTACAAAGTTTAACGGGTTCTTTATTTCATGTGCAATACCAGCGGTAAGCGAACCCAGCGAAGCCAACTTTTCCTGTTGTACCAATTGTTGCTGGGTTTCTTTCAACTCCCGGTTGGCACCGGCAATTATTTTATTTGATTTCTTCTGTTTGACAAAATTGGAATAAACATAAAACGACAAACCAATTAACAAAATAATTCCGCTTATAAAAATATTTCGTTGCATTTTTTTGCTTTCTAATTCAGCATACGAAAGTTCGAGTTCTGTTTGCTGTATTTTTTTTTCTTTGGTTACTTCATTTAATTGTACAGTCTGCAAAAGCTTTTCTTTTTCTGAAAGAGTCAGAAGGTTTTCCTTCTGTTGCTTTTCAGCTTTCTCTTTTAAAAAAGCCAGGTGTTGCAGGTCTTTTTCTTTGTTGGATAGTGTCAATGCTTGTTTTTTCAGAATTAATTCTTTTTCCTGACGCAACAATTTTTCATCGCTAAGTTGTTGTTCATATTTAAAAGATGCTTCCTTTTTATCGTATTCATATTGCATCTCTTTTTGATTAATTTTCTTTTTGGTTTCATCATTTGTAATGCTGTCCCGAATAGTGATAAAATTTTTATAAGCATCGTAGGCTTTAGTAAAATCTTTTTGTTTTTCGTATGTTGTGCTTATGCTATGCCATAAACTCATCTGGTGGCCTAATGCGCCAATTTCTTTAGCTATTTGCATGCCGCGGTTCAAATGTTCCAAAGCTTTTGTATAACGTTCAGTGGGCTTAATACCTTCTTTTAACAAAACAGAATCAGGGGCATCGCGGTAAACACCACCAATAAGGTCCAAACCAGTACACATCACAGATTTTGCACCCATTGCCTCATTCATGCTTATTGCTTTTTGGTAATATTGCAAAGCTTTGGGGAAATCGGACATCGCAGAATATAGCCTTCCGAAACTTGTGAGACAAACTCCCATACTAGATTTATCTCCCAAAGACTCATGTATATTGTATGCTTTTTGAATATATTCTAAAGCTTTGGGATAATCTGATAAATCCAAATATAAATTACCGATATTATTGAGATTCATCGCCATATCGTTTTTACGGCCTAAGGCTTCATTTATGGTCATAGCTTTTTGAACATATTCCATTGCTTTTAGATTATCGGATAGGCTAAAATAAACCTTTCCGATATTGTTGAGATTTACAGCCATGTTGCTTTTGTTGCCCAAGGTTTCATGAATGTTCAATGATTTTTGAAAATATTCCAATGCTTTGGGATAGTCGGATAAAGTCGTATAGACATTGCCGATACCGTTGAGAGTAGAAGCAACGCCGATTTTATTGCCCATTGCATCATGAATGCTCAATGCTTTTTGATAATATTCCAATGCTTTGGGAAAGTCGGAAAACTCAAAAAAAACATTACCAATAGCCCAAAGATTAAGTGCCATGTATTTTTTATTTCCGATGGCTTTATTAAGGTTTAATGCCTTTTGAAAATATTCCAATGCCTTGTTGTTTTCTGATAAATTAAAATATACTAATCCGATATTGTGACAAATAGATGCTATGCCGCTTTTGCTACTCAAAACCTCAAAGATATTTAGTGCTCTTTGATAATAATCTAAAGCGTTATCATTATCGGACATATTCAGAAAAACAGTTCCAATTTTATTATACGTATTTGCTTTACCTTCCTGGTTCTTTATTTCTTCAAAAATGGTCAACGATCTATCAAAACATTCCTGCGCTTTTTTGTTATTGTTTTTTTTTCTCAATATATCACCAATGTTAAGATTGTTGTATGCAATACCATACTTGTTTTTTCGCTTTTCATTAATAGCAAGTGCTTTTTCATACAGTTCCATTGCCTGTTGGTTCTCGTTTTTAGTAGCATGGTTCAATCCTTTGTTATTATATGCTTCAGCTAATAGCAATTGTCCCGATTTGTCGGGAAGTTTTTGTGCAAGTGCGATGGCTTGCTCTCCGGTTTCAATTCCTTTTGCAGGGTTTACATTAGGGTAACCAAAAGTAATTTGGTTCAACAATTTTAATTTTGTCTCATCCTGTTTCAGGTAGCGTTCATTAACTTTCAGCAAGGAATCAAATTTCAGTTCGGGAGTTGGGGTTTGTGCATGCACAGTTGTCTGTACTGTGATTTGTATGATTGTTATGATTAGCGTGATAAGAATAGCTTGTTTCATCAGGGTTGTTTGTGTTATCATTTTTTGAACCTCCATGGCACAGCAGTTTTTTTTGAAGTCAGTTTAGAATATTTGTAATCTTCTATAATCATTTTCTATATCAATCCTTTCAATCATACCAATCACATAAATCATAAAAAGCATAGTTCAGACCGGTAATGTTATTGTAAATTCTGTTCCTATACCTTCTTCACTGTCAACTTCTATTTTCCCCCCATGGGCTTTTACAATATCAAAACTTAAACTCAATCCTAAACCAGTTCCTTGTCCGCTGGGTTTGGTGGTAAAGAAAGGCTCAAATATTTTTTGTTTGACGTGTTCAGGCATGCCTGTTCCGTTGTCTCTGATGATGATGGAAATAAAGCTGTTTTTATTTTGTGTTCTTAAAATAACTTTTCCATCGGGCTTGTCTTTGATGGCATGAAAGGCATTGTTGATTAGGTTCAGAATCACCCGCGAAATATCCTGCTGAACAATATTTATTTCAGGTAAATTAGCGGCAAAGTCTTTTTCAATGGCACAATTAAAATCAGCAATATTTGCCCTCATGCCATGATAAGCCAGGTTTAAATATTCCTCGCATAGTTTATTAAGGTCGGTTAAATGTTTAACGCCGGTTCCGGTGCGGCTGTGCTCCAGCATGCTTTTTACGATCCCATCTGCCCGTTTGCCGTGGTGATTAATTTTTTCAAGATTTTGTTGAAGCAATAAAATTATTTCGTTCTTCTCCTCCTCATTCGGAGCTGTTTTCAACTCATCCAACAATTCATTACTGAGCTCAGCAAAATTATTTACAAAATTCAAAGGGTTTTTTATCTCATGTGCAATCCCTGCTGTGAGCGCTCCCAGCGAAGCAAGCTTCTCTTGCTGTACTAACTGACTTTGTGTTTCTTTTAATTCATGGGTACGTTCATTCACTATTTTTTCAAGGTGCTCGTTTTTTGAAACCAGGCGTTTATTGTTTAACAGGATAATAACGTACATGAGGAGAATAAAAAGGCAGGCATAAACCAAAAATGCGATACCACTCAGGTAAAAAGGAGGGATGATCTTAAATTTAAATACGCCTTCTTCAGAAATTTGCCCCGCTGCATTTCGGGCCTTTAAATGAATGCTGTAATTTCCTCCGCTTAAACCATTCAAATCAAGATACGATTCGTTTTTCCAATCCGACCAATCTTCATTCAAACCGTCAATTTTGTAACTAAATAAATTTTTAGAAGGATTGATGAAAGAGTTGACTCCAAATTCAAAACGCAGCGAATTATCCTCGTAATTTACTTCCGGTATGATTTCTTGTTTTTCTGAAAGTTCACCATTTTTATCAACATAAAATCCGCTAAACCCTGTTTTAGAACGACCATAAGTTAGTTTGTTAACAGATGCTTTTATTTTTTTGGATGTGGTGTCGGATGATTCAACCCAATAAATTTTATCTTCAAAAGCTACCCAAAGTTTATGATGATCCTCGCAGAGGGCAGTGGGCTTGCCACTTATACAATAGGCGGCAGACTGTCTCACGATTTTATGATCATGAACCTGCCGCAGTTCTTCATCGGTAAACACCCAGAAGTCTTTGCCAAATTCATATTCATTATTTTTTGTATCGGCAAAAATCTTGCTAAGGTCAGGGTCATTTTGAAATGTTTTACCATCAAATGTATATACAGCCTCTTGGGTTTGAAAAAGAGGTTTACCATCTTTTAAGCGAATGAATACTTCACCATTTAACAGGGAAGAAGGAAGCTCATTGTTTTTCGGGCCTGATTGAAAGAGTCCGTTATGGTATGTTCCAAACCAGGAAACTGAATTCTTCCATTCCAGAATCGAATTTGCAGACTGTGATAAGCCGATAAAACGGCCTGTTTCAAACGACTGATTTTTATTGTTTATTTTCAAATATCCATTAGGCCCAATGGCATAAATAGCCCCACTGAGATTACCTTTTTGGATATGAAGAAAAATTTCAGAAGGAAATAACACACTACCCTTATTTCCGGTTACCTGGAACAAACCATTCGTGGTGGCAACCAGCAAACTGCCTTTTTCATTGTGCAAATCCCAACATTCTCCTATTCCATTTACAGGGGTTAACTGATCGGGCTTGTCGGTATCCAATACAAACAAACCACTAGTAGAGGCAATGTACAGGTTCTTGCCAAGGAGTTGCATATCGGTAGCATAACCCGAAAAAATCAGATTTGGGAATTGTTTTACAGGAAGATCCAACAGCACGTGAGATAGGCCTTTTGCATGTCCAACCCAGAGGTTATTTTCTTTATCTACGTATAAGCTATAAATTTCAGGTGAGGGAAGTTTCAGAGAATACTCCTCTGTTATTTCCTGCTCGCGTGCAGGTGGGAGTGTAAAAACTTTAACCCCATCGTGTAGGGTACCTAAGGCAATTCGCCTGCCCTTTAATTGGGTAATGGCAACAATTCCTTTTTTTGCAAACTGGTTTACCGTTCCATTTAATTTAGAAATGATATTGTTTTTAAGAAGAAAAATCCCATCGAAAGCACTTGCAATAATGATTTCATCATGATCGGGAAAGGTATTTACGATCTGTTTTCCGGCAAGCAGTTCACCTCCAGTAACCACATCAAGCTTTCCCTTGTTAAATATGGATAGTCCATATCTGGCTGAATTTACATAAAGATTATTTCCATGGGTAAATGCGCCTAAAATTTCATTTATTTTAAATAAATCAGTTTTATAATTTGGGTTTGTTTTTACCGCTTTTACCAGCTGGCTTTGCATGGTAAAATAAATTTCATTTCCAATAATCTGAACTCTTTCATCTCCTCCGGTAATTTGATTTGCGGGCCCCAATTGTTTTTTTAAACTTACATATTCGGAAGTTCCGTTGGTATTAAATTTCAGCATTCCAAAATCTCCCTGACAGGCAACAAACAATTCGCCGGTACTGCTGAAAGCTATTTTCCGAACGGGATTGGGGGTATTAAATAGCACCCAGCTACTGCCGTCAAATCTTAACAGGCCTTTGTTATTTGCAAACCAGATTCTTCCGTATAAATCTTCTGCGGCATCCCACATTAACTGATTGGCGTGATAGGATTTATTGTCATAATGATTGATTAAAAAATCCTGGGAATAAACAGATTTACACAAGCAATCAATGAACAAGATAAGAAGCAACGTTTTTTTCATTAAGAGATTAAGTTTAGTATATAACACTTTTCATTTCAGCAATTCATCATACAATATAGAAAAATAGAAAACAGCACCTACAGTGGGTGCCCCAATAGCCTGAACGAAACGGTTATTGGTGATGTTTGATCCCGCCAGTTTAAACATAGTATTGTATTTGGGCATATGATAACTTATTGTCATATCTATTGAGTAATATTCAGGCACCTTACCACGTTGGTAAAATTCATGATAATCATAACCGTCTACCCATCTAAAATTTGTGGTGAGACCAAAATGTTTGAAAATTTTTATTGTAGAAATTCCAAGGTTTATCTTATGGGTCGGAGAATTAAAGCCCAGACTAAAATCCTGAGCCAGATATTCTTTTGTTTCGATGCTGGTATTGTAATTATAATTTGACATCAGTATAGTTTTATGTGTCAAATAATAATTAAATGCAAGTGATGCACCATAAGAGGTAATTGGCACTGATGAGTTCACTGCCCTATGGTATTTTAGGGTTTTTTGAGGATCGGAGATATATGCGGCATTGATAGTATCGGAGCGATTTATTGGACCAATGTATTGTTGCGAACTAATTATGTTCTGGTAATAATTGAGATAAAAACTAAAATCCGTTTCCAATTTTTCAAACAAAAAGCTCCTCACTCCAAACTCCAATGCACGAACCTCTTCAGGTTTAATATCTTTTATTACGGGTTTCACTAATTTCGTCGAATCGTGGGTATAAAAGTAATCTCTGATTGAATTCTGGGTATATAAATTTACAAAATCGCTCCCATTGCTTTGTTTTCTCACTAAATTCAATTTTTCTGCATCACTATAAAATCCCCCAAAATTATAATATCCCGGGATATGAATGTCTTTAAATTGGTCGGTTAAGGAGGGTGCCCTGAAACCTATTTGAACAGACATTCGAAGGCTAAGTTGTTTTTTTTCTCCAAGTAATAAAATAACAGATGCTCTGGGACTGAAACGGATATCAAGTCTTTGTAAATAATCAAGCCTGCCTGACGCCTGTAACTTTAGTCGGCTGTCAATCAAATCTTTTTGTGCTTGCACAAAAATGCCGGCCTCATTTGAATAAATTGGAGTATTGGCATCAGAAATCAAAGTTCCTTTGGAGACTGGGGCATAAAGCTTGTAATTGGCTCCGGCCAAAATTTGGATGCCTCTTACTAAGTTCTTTAAATCGTAAATATACTCGGTATACCACATTTTTGAAGTGCTGTAAAATTGTGAGCCCCCATTATTGGGACTATTTGAAATGGCATAATTGAAAGCCGAATCGAATTCTTTGGTTCCCGGTTGGAAATGCTCCCTTCCCAGTACCAGTTTTGCCACGCTACTGTCAAGAATACCTGAGATAGCCGAATACATTTTACTATTATCGGCATCTGCAAATTTCCTGGCTGCGGCATCATTACCTCTGGGTATTGAATCATAACCTAAACTTAAAAGGGTATTCAGATCATTAAACTTTCCGGAATACGCAAGCAGGTATTGGGCGAACCAATTTGCATCCTCCTTTGCAGCCCTGTTAATTGAAATTGCAGCCAGGTTGAAAGCATAATTATTGCCCATATTTTCAGTACTCAAATAGGTTCTCAGTATGTGGTTGCGGTATTTTATCTCCAATCTGTTTTGCTGAAAAATGACGTTATTTATATGAATGCGTGTATCCAAAATATAATTTGCATTTCCCATGCATAATCTGTAATTATAGGAAATTTCTGTGTGCTTGTTTGGGTGGTAAAAAAGCCCGAAATCTGATTTAAAACTATAGATTTTATAATCAAAAAACTGATTTTCTCTATACCCGGTTCGGGCTATTTTAAGGGGGTCCTTCAATAAGGGTATATTACCTAACGGAGTTATAAATTTATAACTTGAATCAAAAATAACAGCTACCTCATCTCCACCTATGTTTGTGCCATCATACCCCGGATTTCCCGGTCCGG
>CAYHCF010000042.1:0-30931 GCA_964355075.1 uncultured Chitinophaga sp. | reverse complement strand
AATATCGTATTTATGGGTATGGGCGAACCTCTGTTGAACTATGCCAATGTAATAAAAGGTATTGAAAAAATCACCTCGCCCGAGGGATTAGGCATGAGTTCGGATCGCATCACCGTGTCTACAGCCGGAATCGCTAAAATGATTATCAAATTAGCCGATGACGAGGTTAAATTTAACTTAGCGGTAAGTCTTCATGCGGCCAATGATATCAAGAGAAACCTGATCATGCCAATCAACGAAACCAATAACCTTCAGGCAGTAGGTGAAGCCTTACGCTACTTTTGCACCAAAACAAAAAAACAAGTGACTTTTGAATACATTGCGTTCAAAAATTTTAATGAAAGTTTAAAAGATGCCAAAGAATTATTGGCCTTTTGCAAAAGAATTCCTGCCAAAATAAACATTATTGAATACAACCCTACCGGAGATGGTTTGTTTGAAAAAGCGGATTCAAAAAAAATCGAAAACTTCTGTGCTTTTCTTGAACGCAATGGGATGATAGCCCGTATTCGCCGCAGCCGTGGAAAAGACATAGATGCTGCCTGTGGTCAATTGGCTAACAAAAAACATGAAGAAGCAATCGCGGATAAATAAATCCATGGAAAAAGCAGCTTCAGACAATTGAGAAATCAATGCAGACGAACCAACTTACTCAAATAACATTTAGACGCAGAAGAAACTCTTAACACATACATTCCGGCATGAAAGGACTGTGGAGAAATGTCAAAGGATGTATGAGGTTCTGTTTGTTGTGAAACAATATTTCCCTGCATGTCAATTATTTCATAGACCATTCCTCCCGGGAGATTATATTCAAGGTGAAGATTTCCATTTCCAAGAGCAAAACCTTCGCTATTAAAAACAGACAGGTCTTTTTCTGAAGATAAATCCTGATTTATACCGGTCCAAACCATAAATCCCCTTTCTGCTAACCTGTTCTTTAAGGGTTCAAAATGCGCTCTTTCATAAAGCAAACTGTCTGCCTGAACCAATAGATCAGCACATTGTTGCATACTCAGACTATTATCATAACTATACATGGAGGCAATAAGAATTCGGGTAGTAATATCTCTGCCCAGATCCAGACTTATATCATTTAACATGCTGCTCCAGATTACAGATGATTTATAAAAATCAGGGTCTAAATCTTTAGGATACTTGTTAGGGCTATTGGCATTTCTTCCATCCCAAAAAACATTATGTCCATCCCAGTTAAAAACCTGCCGCCAGTTAAAATCACTTAAGGCTTTTGAATACTGACAGGCCATGAAATCACAATTCGCCTCTTCAATTGCAATACGTTCATTTCCATTACTGGTATTGGGCGTAATATAATAAGTGATCGCATGCGTATATTCGTGAATAATAACATCAGCATCTTCCGCATCCGGAACGCCTCCTGTACCGAAATAAATAGAGGGATAACCATTGCTAAATGAAAAACGGGATTGGTCCTGACCCATATAGGCTGCAACATCCACGAAAGTATTAAACATGGCTTCAAACCCATAACCGATACTCTTCAAATACTTTCGGTATTCCTCAATATGATACAAGGCCATCATTTCTCTAAAATGGGGTGAGCTTCTTGTAAAATCAAAATTATTCAGGATAGTTTTATATGGATCTTGCTGCGGACTTTCAATATCTGCAATGGTAATATAAGGGCTACTGGTATAAAATGTATCATTGCTAAAGCCAACGGTAACAGGCACTGTAACCCTTTGCGCGGTTAATTCAGGATAATCCAGTCCATTTTTATTTACCCATAAACCACCATCCGCTCCATACAGTTTGTTTGCCGTTGTTAAAGGATCCGGTTTAAAAATTTTTGTTTGAACCACAGTGTCTTTACGGGTAAAAAACAAATCCAGCGTCCGGGTCATAATCACTTCATTCTTACTATTCAACAATACCTCTTCATATACCCCCGATTCGTTTTTTTGAACTTTTAAATAACATGGCTGCACTTCTGTTGAACCCAAAGCATAAATGGATTCAGCGGAATTTATATTGAAATTCGAAGGGTGAACAGGAGCCTTGCCTTCAAACAAAATCAGGTTATTCAGGATTGACAAAACCGAACCGGAATTGGAAATATTTATCTTAACCTCACTCTGGTACACTCTTAAGCCTTGATGATAATGAGCAAACAAGATATGATGACCCAATAAACTTCTCTGATGATTCACCAATACAAGTTCATTCTGGTTTGAACCCAATTGGGGATAATAGCTCAATAATAATTCCTTTGCCTCTTTTTCAATGAGGATGTTTGGCAATTTCACATCAGGTTTTGTCAGTTGAGTGGTTCGAACGCTTATCTGGGAAAATCCGGAATGATAGCACAAAAGAAAAAGAGAAAAAAAGATGATTATATTTCGCATGTTTTAATATTTGATTTACTTATCTGTGTATTTGCTTTAGCCATTTGATATCCGTAAAACCCATTTCAGTAAATTGTTTTTCCAGTTCATTCATTTGTGAGGGTTTTACTTCAAAGATAATGCCTTGATTTGTTTCCTGAACCGTTGGGGTAAATTTTACCATAAACTGTTTTAAAAGCCGAATCAACAAATGCTGATGTTCAAACTTACAATCCATAAAATATACATCATACCGTGTTTTTTCCACAATTACAGCATTTTGTATAGCAGTACTGCTGGCCAAACCATAAGCTTGTATTAATCCGGGAACGCCTAACAATTTTCCTCCAAAATACCTCACAACCACGCATAGCACATTGGTAAGTTTCCTGGCAAGAATCGCTCTCAATATGGGTTTTCCGGCTGTTCCGGAAGGCTCCCTGTCATCCGTACTTTTTTGAAATGCCTGATCTGCTCCCAATACCAATGCCCAACAATGATGTGCAGCCGCATGATGTTCCTTTTTAAGATTCTTAATAATTTCCTTTGCCTCTGCCTCGTTCGAAATGGGAAACAGGTATCCGATAAATTTGCTCCCCCGATCTTTAAATTCTCCTTCGGCAGGTTTGATAACCGTAAAAAAATGATCATTAATCAGCATCATACAAAAGAAATTAACAAAATGGAACTGATGGCTAATGCCAAACCTAATTTATTTTGTTTAGATAATTTCTCTTTAAATACGAACACGGCTGTTAGAGTGGATGCTGCCACAATTCCAATATTATTTATAGGGAAAATATAACTCCCCTGAAACTGGCCCAAAGTTTTTACTAAAAAAAACATGCTGAAATAATTAGGCAAACCTAATATAATGCCCCATAAAATGGTCTTCCGGGTAAACTTGCTTTTTTTTTGAGCCGGCAACAAGAATAAATAACATGACCCTATAATAAAAGCGACCGTAAATATGGTGGTTAAAATCGAATCAATGTCGTTTGGTGGGATGTATTTTTGTTCAACATAGTTCAATAAGCTATCTATACATCCGCTTCCTAAAAAAACAAGAATGGGCAGATGCCATAATTTTTTCAAATGATGAGGTTCTTCATTTTCTTTTTTACTGATAAAATAAACAGCAATTAATGAAAGAAATATTCCAACTACTTTCCCCGGATTCAGGGGCTCATGATATAAAATTATTGCAAGTGCAACCGGAATAACCACAGATAGTTTGGCAGAAACCATGCTGGCTGAAACGCCAATTTTTTGGGCAGTTTGGGCGATGAAATTAAAGGTACTGATAAATAATATTCCTAAAATGACAGCAAAGGGAAACCAGCCCGCATGCCAAACCTGTTGTGCAAAGATAGTCTGTGGCGAAAGTATATTTCCAATAATGCTACAGGTAATATAATTGAAGATAATCGCCTGAAAAGTGTCTACCCCATTGCGTTCAAATGCTTTAAATAAATTAACGGTAAGCGTTGAAAAAAGAATACTCAGTATCAGATAAATCATAACCGTTTGTATTGGGTCATCTGACACTGATCTATGTAAATCTGCTGAGTAATTTCGCCGCCAATAAAAGGAGCTTTAACTCCATCTGTAATTTGCTTTGGTGAATAAAAAACAATGGCTTCATCCCACATTTCCCGTTCAATAAAATGGTTCAGTAATTTTGCTCCACCTTCCACAATCAGGCTTTGAATATTAGCAAGGTACAAACGAGTTAATAATTGATCTAACCAATCTCCTTCAAAATCCAATTTCACAAATTTTAAGTTGCCTTCTTCCCGTTCTTCCCGTTCATTTATTATCCAGGTTGCTTGTGTTTGATCAAATATTTTAAGCGATTTTGGTAAACGAAGCGTCCGGTCTAAAACCACTCTTAATGGCAGTTTCCCAATCCACTCACGTGCATTTAGTGCTGGATTATCTGTTAATGCAGTATGGGTTCCTATCATAATCGCCGATTCCTCTGTTCGCCATTTATGAACCAATTTCTGAACAATCTTTCCGGTGATATGTCTCTCCTCTTCAAATTTCTCAGCACTCATTTTAGATGAATCCGGAGACAAAAATCCATTCTGCGTTTGAGCCCATTTCAAAATAACAAAAGGCTTTTTCTTTTCAAAAAAAGTAATAAACCTTTTGTTTAATTCTCTGCAATCATTTTCTAAAACTCCCGACTGAACAGCTATTCCGGCATCTCTTAACTTCTGAATTCCCATACCCGATACGAGTGGATTGGGGTCAACCATACCCACAATTACCTGTTTTATCTTTTTAGCAATAATTAAATCAACGCAAGGTGGGGTTTTCCCGATATGGCAACATGGCTCCATATTTACATAAAGCGTGGCATCCTTTAACAATTCAGAATCTTTTACTTCAATAATAGCATTGACCTCGGCATGTGGCCATCCATATTCCCGGTGCCACCCCTCTCCTATTATTTTGTTATGAAGCACGATTACACAACCTACCATTGGATTGGGCGAAACCTTTCCGGCACCTGTTCGCGCAATTTCAATGCATCGCTGCATATATAGCTCATGCATATTATTCATTCTGCCAGGTTGAGTATTGAGTTATCAGTAAATTAGCTATGCTTCCTTCATAAAGTCATATTCATAACTGGTAGGAGCAACAAATGTTTCTTTGATCGTACGTAAACTTACCCAGCGCATCAGGTTAATCATGGCGCCTGCTTTATCATTGGTTCCACTTGCCCTGGCTCCCCCAAATGGCTGCTGACCAACAACTGCACCGGTTGGTTTATCATTGATATAAAAATTTCCGGCTGCATTCCTTAATTTCCAGGTTGCTAAATCAATGGCATAACGATCCTGAGATAATACGGCGCCGGTTAAAGCATACTCAGAGGTGGTATTTAACAGGTCTAAAGTGGCTTCAAATTGCTCAGCATCATACACATAAATTGTCAAAACGGGTCCGAATAACTCTTCACACATGGTCGTATATTTCGGATTTGAGGTAACAATAATCGTGGGGTCAATGAACCATCCTTTCGTCTTATCATAAGACCCTCCCGCAATTATTTCACAACTTGAATCTGTTTTGGCATCATCAATATACTTTGCCAGTTTATCAAAAGATTTTTCGTCAATAACTGCGTTTACAAAATTGCGAAAATCTTCAACAGGGCCTACTTTGAAAGTTGCCATTTCCTTTATCAATTTACTTTTAATTTCCTCCCATAAATTGGAAGGAATATAAGCACGCGAAGCTGCCGAACATTTTTGCCCCTGATATTCGAAGGAGCCGCGTAAAATAGCGGTTACAACTGTATCAACCTCTGCCGATTTATGGGCAATGATAAAATCCTTTCCCCCTGTTTCACCCACAATGCGCGGATATGTTTTGAACTTATGAATATTGTTCCCGATGGTTTTCCAAATACTCTGAAATACCGCCGTTGAACCCGTATAGTGGATGCCTGCAAAATCGGCATGGTTAAATATTACCTCCGCAGCTACCGGACCACTGGGGTAGATTAAATTAATAACTCCGTCGGGAACGCCGGCCTGTTTAAACACCTGCATCAGTACATGTGCCGAATAAACCTGGGTATTGCTTGGCTTCCAAACTACTACATTGCCCATCATGGCTGCCGATGAAGGTAAATTTCCGGCAATGGCTGTAAAGTTAAACGGTGTCAGTGCGTAAATAAAGCCTTCAAGCGGACGATATTCTATCCGATTCCAAATACCCTTGGATGACTGAGGTTGTTCATTGTAAATCTGACTCATAAAGTACACATTGAATCGAAGGAAATCAATGAATTCACAAGCGCTATCAATCTCTGCCTGAAATGCGTTCTTGCTCTGACAAAGCATGGTGGCTGCATTTATTTTTGCCCGGTAAGGACCGGCAATCAAATCGGCAGCCTTCAAAAAAATGGCAGCTCTCTGCTCCCAGTTCAGGGCTTCCCATTTAGGTTTGGCAGATAAGGCAGCATCAATTGCATCCTTTACATGAGTAGCATCGCTCACATGAAATTTACCCAATAAGTGTTGGTGGTCATGGGGCGGCCTAATTTCAGCGGTTTTTTCGCCACGCACCTCATTTGCCCCAATATACATGGGAATATCCAATTGCCTGCTTCTGGCATCTTGTAAAGCATCTTTTAATTCTTTACGTTCTTTGCTTCCCGGAGCATAGTTTAAAACCGGTTCATTTACCGGTACAGGAACTTTAAAAAAACCATTCATGCGTATTCATTTTGTTAAGTAATTTCTAAAATAAGGCTGCGAAGATAAGACTCCAAAATCAAATTCAGGCAACCTGAAATCCGATTTTAATCAATAATAATTTCCGGGAAAATTAACCTGTTGAAAATATTTTCCGTGTTACCCGAACAACTATACCCAAAAAAAGTGGAAATTTCTCAAAAGCAACTTTGAACTCATGTTTTTAGCATTTAAGCAGGTCTTTTAAGGTAAACTGTTCTTAAAATCAAGGTACTGCGAATTAAATGTTTGCCCCGACTTTGCCCCTAAACAATCCCATAAAGTGTTAATATTGCTAACCCTGTCACCCGGATCCGGATGGGTACTTAAGAAGGCCGGGGTACCTCCTGTCTGTCCGGAAGCAACCAGTTTTTCAAAAAAATATTTTGCGCCACGGGGATCATAATCGGTTCCATATAAATACCTTACGGAATAATTATCCGCCTCAGTTTCATCGTTTCTGCTATATTTTAGGAATAACAGATTTGCAGCAAGTGTGGTTAGTAAACTATTACTGCCACTTGTGTCGGATAAAATACTTAATAAGGCCGAAATCCCATATTGCTGGATCATTTGTTTAGCCCCGTGCCGCCGGTCGGCATGCGCTATTTCATGACCCATTACGCCGGCTAATTGTGTTTCATTTTCAAGGTATTTAATAATGCCGGTATACACGTATATAAAACCACCCGGTGTACAAAAAGCGTTAAGGGTACTATCATTTTTAATGATTCTGACCCGCCATACAAAATCGTTTTTGCTGGAAACATTTCCTGATTTTAAAATATTATTCGTGATTCTGTAGATATGTCCGTATGCTTTGGGATAAGCAGCAGAATCCAGTAAAGGATATACCCCAGGATTCGATTCAATTTGTTTCACTGATGCCAATCCCATTATTATGTCATCGCTTTTAGAAGTGAGTAAACTTACTAAACCTCCCGGCCCCCCTTCTGTTCCCCCACATTTATCCGTTGCATTTTTCTTGCAGGCAATAAAGAAAAGAATCGTTAGCACAATTGTTCCGGGGAGTAGATATTTCATTTGAGCCCAATTTTTCATTTTTCAAAAAGTTAAATTATTTGCAATATAAACAAACTCAATAATATTTTTTTAATCACTAATATTCTCTCTTTATAACTTTAATATTCCATGATCAAGTACGATATCAATGGGCTCCAGTTTAACAGGGTGCTCAAAACTTAAAGAATACGATTGCAAGGCAATGGATTGATCTTTTAAAGGCACACCGGCTCCATATTTCACATCACCAACTACCGGACAACCCATGGCTGAAAGCTGCGCCCTGATTTGATGTTTTCTTCCTGTATGTAAATCTATTTTGAGCAGCGATTCCTTTCCATTTGTTTTCAATAATTCGTAAGTTAGTTTTGCCAATTGCGAGGATTTAACTTCACTGGTAAAGGCCTTCGTAAAATTTTTGTTTTCATCTCTTCTTAGCCAGTGAGTGAGTAGCTCCGTTTGCTTCCCGGGTTTTCCCTGAACCTTGGCTAAATAGACTTTTTGAACCGCCCTGTCATGAAATATTTCATTCATTCGGATCAATGCTTTACTGGTTCTGGCAAATAAAACCAAACCACTTACAGGCATGTCTATTCTATGTATTACACCCAAAAAAACAGCACCGGCTTTCAGGTATTTCTCCTTCAGGTAATGCTTAACCTCCTCTTCCAAACTTTGTGGCTTCCCGGGTTCAGGCTGTACCGTTTGGCCCGATCGCTTATAAGCAGCAATCAAATGATTATCCTCGTATATAATTATTGGAAATTTCGGATCCAATGGGTTAATTTTCTAATCTACTTAATTTTCTAATCTTTTAATCTTTCTCTATCAATATACCAAACTTCCTAATTACCTAATTAGAGTCTGTCTATAATGTCCTCTGGCTGCGTTATTCTCGTCCCTAAAAATGCTCATGTACACCAGCACACTGCGCTTTTTAGGGACTTCGAATGCCTAACCAGTGAACATTCTAGCTCAGACTCTTGACTAAATGGACAGACACTATTTAGTTAAACTCCTGCCCCCTATTTTCAATACTGCTCCTTCTCATTTGGAAAATCAACCGACTTCACATCCACGATATAGCGTTCAACCGCATCTTTAATGTCATCATATAAATTCAGGTATCTGCGCAAAAATTTTGGAGAGAAATCCTGGTTGATTCCCAGCATATCATGACTAACCAAAACCTGTCCATCTACATCAGCTCCTGCCCCTATACCGATAACAGGTATTTTTAAAATTTTGGCCACTTCTTTGGCCAGTTTAGAAGGTATTTTTTCAAGCACAATGGCGAAACATCCGGCCTCTTCCAGTAAACTTGCATCATGTAATAATTTTGCCGCTTCGGCTTCATCCCTCGCCCTAACCTCATACGTTCCAAACTTGTATATACTCTGAGGCGTTAAACCCAAATGCCCCATTACCGGTATGCCTGCAGTTAGAATCCTTTTAATAGACTCAACAACCTCAACCCCTCCTTCTAATTTCACAGCATGTGCTTCTGCTTCTTTCATGATCCGGATCGAGGAATTTAATGCCTCTTTCGAATTACCCTGATAGGAACCAAAAGGTAAATCAACTACCACAAGTGCTCTGTCAATTGCCCTGATAACTGCTCCGGCGTGCGAAATCATTTCATCAAGTGTTATAGGTAAGGTGGTTTCATGCCCATGCATCACATTGGAGGCTGAATCTCCAACCAATAAAACATCAATTTTTGCTGCATCGAAAATTTTGGCCATGCTATAATCATAAGCCGTTAACATACTTATTTTTTCTCCCCTCATTTTCATTTCAATGAGAGTATGCGTGGTAACTTTTTTTACTTCTTTATAAATGCTCATTCAAAAAAGATTAGGCATCAAAGGTAGAGATAAAACCCAAATTCAAATTCTATTGACTACTAATTTTTGATTGCCAGATAATTTTACGTAATTCGCATGCTGATGAAAAATAAGTTATTCTTTCTTATTGGATTGATTATAAGTATTTTAGGATGCAAAAACGACCTGGAAATAAATGCTCCCTATAAAGAAATTCCGGTGGTATATGGTTTTTTAGATCAAAATGATACCGTTCAATACATCCGAATTCAGAAGATGTACCAAAATGATGTTAATATCAGCACCAGTTCAGGTGCCCAAATAACGGATTCTTTGTATTTTGATACCTTAGATGTGATATTGATTAATATTGCCAAAACCCCTCAGGATACTTTTCATTGTTACCGGGTTGACGATATTCCGAAAAATACCGGCTTTTTCTCCATTGGCAGAAATACCCTGTATGCTGCTAAAATCCCAGGCAATAACAATGCTGATGAGGTGTATGTATTGAGAATCAAAAACCCAAAATCAGGTAAAGTTTATACATCCCAAACCCCCATAATTAAGAATGCAGACATTTCATATTCAAAAATTGCCATCCGGACCTTTCCCAGCAACCATGCGTTTTCATTCCAATTTAAGACCTCCAGAAATGCTTATTTGTACGATTTAATTATAAGGTATCAATATAAGGAAATGAATATTTCAGATACCAATCAGTATGAGTTTAAAAATGTGGATTATTATGTTGCGAACAACAAACAAGGCTATGGTTTGAATGTAACAGTTACTGAACCTATATCAAGCAGAGCTTATTTAGATTTTTTGAGATCAAAAATCCCTGTTGATAATAGCAAGGTTAGGAGAACGAAATGGATCACTTATCAAACCTATGGTGGTTCTTATGATTTTGTGACTTATCTGGATTTAAACAAACCCACTTTAGGAATCGTTCCAAAAAACACAGAGTTCACTAATATTTACGAGGGTAATAATAAAATTGGCATTGGCATTTTTTCAAGCCGGAATTTCAGACAAATGAATATGGGAATTGACCCTACAAGCCTTTATTTGTTAGCCACAGAGCTACCCAATTTCATCAACTAGCTGCCAAGAATTTCTGCCAACTGGGCAGTTTGATTCCTTCTCCATAAGCAAATTATGCCATTGTTAACCCAAAACTGACAATTTATGGGCTTGGCACCTCTATTGCCAAAATTGGGAAAAGAAAGAAATATAATATTATGAGTAAAATAATTGGAATTGACTTAGGAACCACCAACTCGTGCGTTTCTGTAATGGAAGGAAATGAGCCTGTTGTTATTGCAAATAGCGAGGGAAGAAGAACCACTCCATCCATTGTTGCTTTTCTGAAAGATGGAGAGCGTAAAATTGGTGATCCTGCCAAAAGACAAGCGGTTACAAATCCGATCAACACAATTTATTCTATCAAAAGGTTTATTGGTCACACCTATACTGAAATAAAAGATGAATTAAAACGTATTCCTTATAAAGTTGACAAAGGCGATAACAATACACCGCGCGTAAACATTGATGGAAGACTTTATACTACTCAGGAAATCTCGGCCATGATTTTGCAAAAAATGAAAAAAACTGCTGAAGATTATCTGGGAACTGAAGTAAAAGATGCGGTAATTACGGTTCCGGCTTATTTTAACGATGCCCAACGTCAGGCTACCAAAGAAGCAGGAGAAATAGCAGGATTAAATGTTCGTAGGATTATTAATGAACCTACTGCTGCTGCCCTTGCCTTTGGTATGGATAAAAAAGGCAAAGACATGAAGATTGTTGTTTTTGACTGTGGCGGAGGTACTCATGACGTATCGGTATTAGAATTGGGCGATGGAGTATTTGAGGTAAAATCAACCGATGGTGATACCCACTTAGGTGGTGACGATTTTGACAATGAAATTATTGCATGGATGGCTGATGAGTTTAAATCGGATGAAGGTATTGACCTGCGATTGGATCCAATGGCTTTACAACGTTTAAAAGAAGCTGCTGAAAAGGCCAAAATTGAATTGTCGAGTTCAACCCAGACTGAAATTAATTTGCCTTATATTACCGCTACTGCCAGTGGACCCAAACACCTGGTTAAAACATTAACAAGAGCTAAATTTGAACAATTGGTTGACAGCTTAATTAAACGCACAATCGAGCCTTGTAAAAGCGCCATGAAGAATTCAGGTTTAACCATAAATGATATAGATGAAATTATTCTGGTAGGTGGCTCAACCCGCATACCTGCCATTCAGGCTGCTGTTGAAGCATTCTTTGGAAAAGCGCCTTCAAAAGGAGTAAATCCGGATGAGGTGGTTGCCATTGGAGCTGCTATACAAGGTGGAGTTCTTACAGGTGAAGTAAAAGATGTCTTGTTATTGGATGTAACTCCTTTGAGCCTTGGAATTGAAACTATGGGTGGTGTAATGACCCGGTTAATTGAAGCAAATACAACCATACCAAGCAAACGTAGTGAAATTTTTAGTACGGCTGCCGATAATCAGCCAACTGTTGAAATTCATGTATTGCAAGGTGAAAGATCCATGGCAAATCAAAATCGTTCAATCGGGCGTTTTCACTTGAGTGATATTCCGCCTGCACAACGTGGTGTACCTCAGATTGAAGTTACATTTGATATTGATGCAAATGGCATCTTGCATGTGAGTGCAAAAGATAAAGGAACCGGCAAAGAGCAAAGAATCAGAATTGAAGCCAGCAGTGGATTAAGCGATGCGGAAATTGAAAGGATGAAGCGTGATGCGGAGGCCAATGCGGACGCTGATAAAAAAGCAAAAGAAGAAGCCGAAAAAATCAACCAAGCGGATAGTTTAATATTCCAAACGGAAAAACAGGTGAAAGAATATGGCGAAAAAATTCCGGCTGATAAAAAAGCTAAAATTGAAAGTGGTCTGGCTGATCTGAAAAAAGCACATAGTGAAAAAAATCTTGAAGCAATTGATGCTGCTATGGCGATTTTAAACGCTGCCTGGCAGGAAGCCAGTCAGGATATATACAATACGCAACAGCAACCAAATGGAGATCCGGGAGCGGATGCACCAAATGCTGAGCCAAACCATGAAAACCCAAATACAAATAATGTACAGGATGTTGAGTTTGAAGAAGTAAAATAATAAATGGTTTAAACAATTAATTTTAACCGCCAATGCATACTTTTGCATTGGCGGTTTTTTTTGAAAAATATCTTTCCCGAACCAGATTTATCACGATGAAGATTAAAAGAGTATTGTTTTTCCCGGCCTTGATGTTTTTGGTTTTTTGGATGAAGGCTCAATCAAACCTGAAAACATTGGACAAGCCTGTGTTTACTCCACAACCTAATGGATTTGTTTTTATCCCAGGACCCGAATCAAAATCTGGTGAAAGTTTGTGTTGTGCTTTTTTCTATTCAAAAGGTCCGGTTACTGTTAAAGAATTCCGCGAATTTATTTCCGATTTAAGAGCCCGATCTAAATACGATGAAGCGATTACTGCTGAATTGGCAATGATTGAAAACAAGAAGAACAAAAATGTGCTCTTATTAAAATCCACACGAATCCTGAATTTGTATTGCTCCTGGCTTGCCGAAAAAAGAACAGCCAAAAAACCAAAAATGGATATTCGCTTGAGTAAGCTGGAGGAAACAAAACAAGCATATAAAACTACGAAAGAAAATTCCGGCAAGAGCAGTTTCGGTTTGAATTTGCCAAAAATTGGATCCCATCAATGGGTAATAATAGAAGGACGACCCACCTTAATAGTGTATCCGTCTTATCAGATCCTAAAAGAACCGGATCAGGGTGAGATTAGGTTATTATTTGTATATTAATTCACAACCCAGGTTGCTCTGCCTGCTATTAATTTATCGAGATCAGCAACACCTTTTATTTCTTTAGCATAAGCTATCTGGTCATTGAATAACTTATCAAAAGTTGATTTGTTATTGTTGACGTAAAATACGCCAAATGGTCTTGGGAAATGACCTGCAACATGCGGATCATCATAAAAACGAGAAAGAATAGTAGCTTTTACCAAATCATTTTCATCATGAACCCAAAGGTCATTTACAGAAGAATCATTCAAATCGACGATTATGGGTTTGAATCCATCTAATTTAATCCCTTTATCATTATTTTCGCCAAAAATCAATGGTTTACCATTTTCCATAATTAATGCATTTTGTTTTTTGGTGCCTTTTTCAGTGTAAAATTCAAAAGCTCCATCATTAAACACATTACAATTCTGGTAGATTTCAATGATAGAAGTACCTGCATGTTCGTAACCTTGCCGGATAACACTTTGCATGTGTTTTGGATCACGGTCTAAGGTACGGGCAACAAATGTGGCATCAGCACCTAAACTTAATGCAATGGGATTGAACGGATAATCCACGCTACCCATGGGTGTAGATTTGGTTACTTTTCCTTTTTCTGAAGTTGGAGAATATTGACCCTTTGTCAAACCGTAGATCTGATTATTAAATACAAGTAAATTAACATCCAGGTTTCTACGTAACAAATGTATAAAGTGATTTCCTCCAATTGAAAGAGAATCACCATCACCAGAAACAATCCAAACTGATAAATCGGGTCGGGTAGCTTTTAAGCCAGAGGCAACAGCGGCGGCTCTACCATGAATAGAGTGCATCCCAAATGTATCCATATAATAAGGGAAACGGGAAGAACATCCAATACCGGATATAAAAACAAACTCTTCTCTTGGACGACCTAAATCGGGTAATACCGTTTGAACCTGTTTTAATATGGAGTAATCTCCACAACCGGGGCACCAGCGTACTTCCTGATCCGTAACAAAATCTTTCGACGATAATTTTTCTTCTGTTGTTTCCATAATTATGCTAAAATTTCTTTTATTTTATTAACTACTTCATTACTCATAAAAGGCAAACCCTGTATTTTGTTATATGGAATTGCATCAATTAAATACTTATCACGAATAATTTTTACTAACTGACCATTATTCAATTCAGGCACCACAACGGTTTTAAATTTCGACATTAATTCACCCAGATTTTTAGGAAATGGACTCAGGTAGCGAACATGTGCGTGCGAAACTTTATAACCTTGTTCAATCAAAATAGAGGTAGCAGTCTTTAAGGAACCATAAGTTCCACCCCAACCTAAAATCAATAAATCACCTTCATCAGCTCCATTATCAATTTTTTGTTCCGGAATATAATTTGCAACCCGGTCAACCTTTTCCTGACGTAAATGAACCATTAACTCGTGGTTTGGCGGCTCATAGCAAATATTACCCGTAATATTCTTCTTTTCTATTCCACCAATCCGATGTTCAAGACCTTTGGTTCCGGGAAGTGCCCATGGGCGACTTAGTTTTTCATCCCGTTCATAAGGCATAAACTTAGGGTCACTTTCCTGACGTTCTTTTGCAAAAGTAACCGGAATTTCAGGTAGGTCTTTTGTTTGAGGAAATTTCCAGGGTTCAGCACCATTAGCTATATAACCATCTGTTAATACAAATACCGGAATCATGTGTTCGATAGCAATACGGCAAGCCTCAAAAGACATATAAAAGCAATCAGAAGGAGATTGAGCGGCCAAAATTACCAGCGGACATTCCCCATTTCTTCCATACATGGCCTGTGTTAAATCTGCTTGTTCGGTTTTGGTAGGCAAACCGGTGCTTGGACCCGCACGCTGAACATTAATAATTACCAGCGGAAGCTCCAGCATGGTAGCTAAACCAATCGCTTCCCCTTTTAAAGCAATACCCGGACCGGACGAACCGGTAACTGCAAGGTTTCCACCAAAAGAAGCACCAATAGATGCGCAAATGGCTGC
Organism: uncultured Chitinophaga sp.; assembly: GCA_964355075.1. GTDB lineage: Bacteria > Bacteroidota > Bacteroidia > UKL13-3 > UKL13-3 > B1. Next base: position 15,617 of record CAYHCF010000042.1, on the reverse strand, counting down.
TATTTCATCTTCTGCCTGATAAGTTTTTACATCAAAATGTTTATATTTTGAAAGCTCATGCAATATGTCAGAAGCCGGTGTAATTGGATAGGTTCCGTAAAATAATGGCAATTTACTTTTTACAGCAGCGGCCACTAAACCAAGTGCAGCAGCTTCATTTCCCATAATTCCCCGGTAAGTACCCGATTCCATTTTAGAAGGAGCAATGGTATATCTGTTCGCAAACATTTCTGTTGTTTCGCCATAATTCCAGCCAGCTTGCAAAATTTTAATATTTGCATTCATTACGGCTTCATTTTTCTTAAACTTCCCTTTTATAAAAGCGACGGTATTTTCCATTGGGCGGTGGTACATCCAATATACCAAACCCAAAACAAACATATTTTTGCAACGATCAATTTCCTTTACGCCTAGACCACTATCGGATAATGCAGCGCGTGTAATTTTTGAAACATCGACCCATTTAACATCATAATCACCCAATGAGCCATCTGTCATTGGATTTTCATTTTCAGGTATATGGGCTAATCTAAGATTTCTTGCATCAAACCCATCCGTATTGATTATGATCACTCCGCCCTTTTTCAGATTTTTTATGTTGACCTTTAAAGCAGCAACATTCATGGCAACCAGCACATCGCTGTTATCGCCCGGCGTATTTATATGGCTTGAACCAAAATGAATTTGAAAAGCAGAAACCCCTGCCAAAGTTCCTAAAGGTGCACGAATTTCTGCAGGAAAATCAGGAAAAGTTGCTAAATCATTTCCATATAAGGCGGTGGAATTGGTAAACTGAGTTCCGGTTAATTGCATTCCATCTCCCGAATCCCCGGCAAATCGAATTACAACCGAATCAAGTTCTTTTTCAATGGCGTTTATCATCTTAAAAATTTTTAAACTATTTATTCAAAAAAAAGAATGGCAAAAGTAGGGGTTTTAAGGATCGAAAAATATATGATTTTTAACATAACTTCATTTTTCTTAAAATATGACCAAAGCTTATATTTTTCAACAGTTTATACACTGCAATTTCTAAAATGGGAAAAGATTTATTCATTTTTCCGGCTATCGTTTCTTTTCTTTGTCCAAATTTTATGAAGATGGGTATCAGACTTTTTGTGACCGGAGGAACATTTGATAAGGAGTACAATGAATTAACCGGTCAGCTGTTTTTCAAGGATTCTCATATCCTGGAAATCCTTAAACTTGGAAGAAGTAAATTAAAGGTGAGCATTCGGACGCTGATGTTAATTGATAGCCTTGAAATGACAGATAATGACAGAAATATTTTGGCTGATAATTGCCAGAATTGTGATGAAAATCAAATTGTTATTACACATGGTACCGATACCATGACGGATACTGCAGCTATTCTGGCAAAAAATGTAAAAGGGAAAACCATTGTATTAACCGGCGCAATGATCCCTTATATGTTTGGCTCAAGTGATGGTTTATTTAATTTAGGAAGTGCATTGGCATTTGCACAAACCTTACCTAACGGCGTATATATCGCCATGAACGGCAGGTATTTCTCCTGGGATAACTGTAGAAAGAACAGACAAACCGGTTCTTTTGAAGAATTGGTGAATTAGCATGGGCTAATTTCCGCAAAATTGAAATATGTTTCAAATTCCTTATCTTACTTTAAAGATAAGAAAATGGAAACCCGTAACTGTAACTTTTGTAAGGAACCGATTAAAGGCAGGCAGGACAAAAAGTTCTGTGATGACGCTTGTCGCAGCGCTTTTAACAATAAAATTAATTGCGATCAAAGTAACCACATGCGCAATATTAATAATGTTTTAAGAAGAAATCGGAGAATTCTGGAGGGCCTTTTGACGCGAGTAAAAGAAGGAAAAACAAGGGTAAGTGAGAGGAAAATACAGGAAATGGGATTTCTTTTTAATTTTCATACCCATACCCTAAAAGCCAAAAACGGCGAAACCTACTATTTCTGCTATGATTACGGGTATTTACCCCTCAATAACGATTATATGATCGTGGTGAAAAGGAAGGGAAACTAAAAAAAAGCCGCTCAAAAAATTGAAGCGGCTTTTTATAAAATCTGATGGAACTTATTCCGAAACAACTTCAACACCTATTGTGATGGTAACATCACGGTGTAAATTCAAAATTGCCTCATAGTTTCCTAACATCTTTACGTCACTGATTTCAATCTTACGTCTGTCGATGTCAAATCCTTTGGTTTTAAGAACCTGAGAAATTTGAAGCGGCGTAATTGAACCAAAGATTTTCCCGTTTGCACCCGCTTTGGTACCGATGGTAATTGACATTTCCTTCAATTGATCGGCTAAAGACAATGCATCGGTTTTCATTTTTTCACGTTTGAGCACACCCTGACGGTTGTTTTCAGCGTGAATTTTAATGTTGCTGGCGGTTGCCATAACAGCCATACCCCGGGGAAAAAGATAGTTATTAGCATAACCATTTTTCACCTCGATCACATCGCCCTGATGACCAAGGCTTTTCATGTTTTCTTTTAAAATAATTTTCATTGTTTTTACCTCCTGAACTTATTTTAATGAATCGCCTGTAAACGGTAGAACTGCAATGTGACGGGCCCGTTTAATTGCCTGAGCCACCTTACGCTGATACTTCAGCGAAGTACCTGTTAATCTGCGCGGAAGAACTTTACCCTGATCATTTACAAATTTTAGCAAAAAGTTCGCGTCTTTGTAATCCAGGTACTTAATGCCATTTTTTCGAAAACGACAAAATTTCTTTTTTTGAAGTAAATCGGGCATGGTGTTAAAAACCATTGCCGGATTTACATTAGCTTTCTTTTTCATGGTTACTTTGCTGCCTCCTGTTTTTGATCTTTTTTGCCCTGGTTAAATTCACCATTGCGTTTACGTTGGTTGTACACTACTGCATGCTTATCTAAAGCAACAGTTAAATAGCGCATGATGCGCTCATCGCGCCTGAAAGCCAGTTCAAATTTTGAAATAAAATCAGGATTTGACCTATACTCGTACAAATGGTAGAATCCAGTTGTTTTTTTCTGGATTGGGTACGCAAGTTTAGTCAAGCCCCAGTTTTCTTCATGAACCAGCTCTCCGGCTTCGTCAGTTATCAGTTTGCGGTATTTAGATACTGCATCCTTCAACTGTTCTTCGGAGAGTACGGGAGTGAAAATTATCACTGACTCATAGTCTTTTAAGACAACCGTCTCTGTTTTTTTAGATTTGGTTTTAGTTGCCATCTACTGAGGATTAATTATAAAAAAATGACCGCGAAAGTATGATTAATAATCGAATAATCAAACAAATGCCAAAATAATCTGAAAAACAGCGCTAAAGGAACCTCTGAAAACAGGATAAGCGATCCTAATGAAAATAACTGAAATGGATATATTTTTATATAAATTCTTGCTTTTTTTGAATTATCAATGAAATGCATACCCTGAAAAAAATTTATTTATCCATCGAATCGGATGAGTAGATGAAAACAAGACTGTTTATAGAAAAGTATTGAACTTTATTAAAATTAAAATTAAATTGGCTGCATGGAAAATTTTGTGGTAAGCGCACGCAAATACAGACCCGCCAGATTTGATACGGTTATTGGTCAGGAACATGTGGTTCAGACATTAAAAAACGCAATTAAAAACAGGCACCTGGCTCATGCTTTCTTATTTTGTGGCCCTCGTGGGGTGGGCAAAACCACCAGTGCACGCTTATTGGCAAAAACCATTAATTGCACGAATTTAGGTTCGGATGATGAAGCATGCAATTCATGTGATAGTTGCAAGGCATTTAACGCGAATGCTTCATTTAATATATATGAATTAGACGCCGCTTCAAATAATTCGGTGGAGGATATACGGGGTTTAGTAGAACAGGTAAGGTACGCTCCACAAGGAGCCCGGTATAAAATTTATATCATTGATGAGGTTCATATGTTAAGTGCGTCGGCATTTAATGCCTTTTTGAAAACACTGGAAGAACCCCCTCCGTACGCTAAATTTATTTTGGCAACTACCGAAAAACACAAGATTTTACCAACGATATTATCCCGTTGCCAGGTTTTTGATTTTCACCGTATCAAAATTGAAGATGCAGTAAAACAATTGAAAAGTATTTGCGAAAAAGAAAACATATCTGCGGAAGACGAAGCCCTGCATGTTATTGCGAAAAAAGCAGATGGTGCCATGCGCGATGCCCTAAGTATTTTTGATAGGATAGTTAGTTTCAGCGGCAATAAAATTACCTATACCGATGTAATTAATAATCTGAATATACTCGACTATGATTATTATTTTAAAGCAACCAATCAACTGTTAAATGAAGATCTGCCGGGAAGTTTATTGTTGTTTGATGAAATTTTAAATAATGGATTTGAGGCGCAACATTTTTTGCAGGGTTTAAGTGAGCATTTCCGGAATTTAATGGTATGTAAACATCCGGATACCTTACGTTTATTAGAAGTAGCTCCCAATGTGGCCGATAAATTTTCGCAACAGGCTCAATCTTGCTCAAGCAGCTGGCTGCTCAATGCCCTAAACCTGTTAAATCAGACCGATTTTCATTTTAAACTTAGTAAAAATCAACGCCTGCATATTGAATTAGCCTTGATGAAATTGTGTAACCTGCAAAGGATAATTAAGTTAAATACATCAGCGTCTACGCTTGATGTCAAAAAAAAAATCCCTGACGGAAAACCCATAGTTAATATTGAAAATAATACGCCTCAGGCACCGATAAGAATGTACGATGAACATCCTGTTTCAATGTCTGTTCTGCAGGAACCCATCCCCTCCTCAAACAATTTAAATTCAACAAAGCTCGACAAATTAAAAGAACAAATTGTCAGGCAAAAAGCTGTTGAAATTGAAAGAATCAATAAGGATGAGGAAGAAAAGGATACTCAGGAACCAAATGTGTTTACGGAAGAAGAATTCAAAAACACCTGGCTGAGTTATATTCAAATGCTGGAAACAACAGGCAAATCGAGAATATCGAGCTTTTTGAAACCATGTAATTATGTTCTGGGGTTAAATGGAATTGTTGACCTTGAATTGAGAAGTAAACTGGAACAGGAACTACTGGAAGAGGAAAGAACGGATATGATTCCCTATTTCAGAAAATCATTAAAAAACAATTTTTTTGACTTTAACATAATTGTTAATTCCAGTTTGATTCAGCTAACCCAAAAAATAAGCAAATCGGATCAGCTTAAAAACATGATAAATAAAAATCCTTTGTTGGGCGAATTTGTACAGGTATTAGGATTGGAAATTGATTATTAAATATTTAATCTACACTAAAAATGACCTTAGAAAAAGAAAAAATAAAACAATCATTTGTTTTAAAACTTCGCAAATTATTGAATTACTTCCTGAAGGGATTGCTCATCTCCGTCCCCATGTACGCAACCTACAAAATCATTCGAGCTTCGGTCACTGTAATTGATGAAATACTTCAGTTAGATACACCCGGATTAGGTTTTTTGATAGTAGTAAGTACCATTACTTTATTAGGAGTAATCGGTTCTACAATTATAATTAGACCTATTATTGATTTATTAGATGATTTCTTTTCACATATTCCTTTTGTAAAAATAATTTACAACTCAGCAAAAGATCTAATCGAGGCTTTTGTGGGAGACAAGAAGAAATTTTCGAAACCGGTTATTGTACAATTAACCGAAGGCATTTACAAACCCGGATTCATCACCCAGGAAGACTTATCTTTTCTGCATTTACCCGGACTTGTTGCCGTTTACATGCCTCACTCCTATGCTTTTTCGGGTAATTTATTTTTTGTTGAACGCAGCAAAATATTAAATTTTGAAGGAAGCAGCAGTAACTTAATGAAGTTTATTGTTTCGGGCGGGGTTATTGAAATGGACAAAAAAGCAGATGAAGACTGATAATGCGGATTATCATTGATTTTTTTCGATTGATCAGGATCAGCAATTTGTTTATTATTTTGCTCACCCAGGTTTTTGCTTATTATTTTCTTACCCCAACCCTTAAGCTTTACAACCTGGTTGAACCTGAATTTCTGCTTTTATTGGCAAGTTCGTTTTTAGTAGCTGCAGCCGGTTATATCATAAATGATTATATGGATGTTATGCTTGATTTGGTGAACAAACCAGAGAAAGTAATTGTTGGAAAAACATTCTCACGAAGGTGGGCGATGTTTTTACATTTGACATTCAGTTTAGCTGCGATCCTGATGGCCGTGAAGATCAATAAAAAAGTGGCATTAATGGTTTTAATCGCCTCTTTGTGTTTGTGGATATACTCGCAATTTCTAAAACGAACTTATTTAATTGGAAATATTTTAGTGGCGTCGTTAACTGCTTTTACCCTTTGGATCATTTATGTATATAATCCAGACGTAACAGGTGCTGGAATTTGGGTTTACGGGATTTTTGCTTTTGCAACAACCCTACTACGCGAAATAATAAAGGATACAGAAGACCTGAGAGGTGACCAAAAATTTAAGTGCAAAACATTGCCAATTGTACTGGGAGTCAGAAAAACAAAACAGGTTTTGATTTGGATTCAGTCTATTCTGTTGGTGTCGGGATTGATATTTTGCGGCTCCTTTAATTCTTTGAGTGAAAGTGGCAACAAAATTTATGTCTTATTTATTATTTATATGCTGTTATTCGTGATTTTGCCGATGTGCTTTATGATATGGTTACTCAGAAAAGCGGATGTGAAAAAGGATTTTAGCAAGTTAAGTTTTTATAGTAAACTTATTATGCTGAGTGGTATTTTAAGTATGGTGTTCTGGCGCTTTTAAATCACCTGATTTCAAAATTTTTGAACTCGTTTCCGCTCCCTTTTTCAATCCATTCAATTCGATCAACCTTTGATTTCGGAGAGCCGGTTTTTGTCCAGTCAATCAGCTTTTTCAATAATGGATTTTCTCCCTGAGCAAGGATCAAAACTGAGCCATCCGATTGGTTCCTTACATACCCTTTTATCCCTAATTGAACCGCTGTTTCATACGTGTATTTTCTAAAAAAGACGCCTTGAACTTTTCCGTAAACAATGATTTGAATAATAGACTCCATTTACTTTTTCCCTTCTTTTAACTGCGGATGCGCATTTTTTAAATATTTAATAAAACCAATAACCGACATTTCAATTATTTTATAAACCGCAAGAAAATCATCTTCATTCCCGTAATAGGGATCAGGAACCTCTTTATTCCCAAAGTTTAACTCATCAAATTGCCGTAGGTATAAAACATCTTTCTTGATTCTGTCAGGTTTTAGGTCTTTAATATCCTGATAGTTCATCCTATCCATTACCATTATATAATCAAATTTATTAAAATCCCCTTTCTTAAACTGTCGTGCCTTGTGCTTAAGGGGCGTCAAATGTTTTCTTAAAACTAATAATGCTCTTGGATCAGGCTCATTACCAATATGGTAAGATGAGGTTCCAGCCGAATCTGCCTGAAAGTGTTCACTTAAACCAAGTTTCTTAATCTGTTGATTAAATATCGCTTCGGCCATAGGGGAACGGCAAATATTTCCAAGGCATACGAATAGAATTTTTACCATAGGTTCAAAAATTGTCATTTCCTGATTAAATTGCAATGTTTAAATGAAAAAAGAATTTATTTTTCTTCTGAGTCTGTTTTTATCATTGCACTGCACGGGGCAATCAGCTTTTATGAATGAGCGCGGCATAAAAGTAAATCTGTTTTCTGGTTATCACTATGCCGCCAATCCGGTTTGGAAAACAAAACAATCAATGGATGGACCGGTAATTGGACTGGATTTGGCCCTGGTTCAATGGGGTATAAAAAAAGAAAAATTTAAACTCATATATGGAACACCAAGGATTGGATTGGATTTACGTTTAATCAAAATGAACAATACTGATACATTCGGTTATTGTATTGCCTTATTGCCGTCGATTGAAATGGAGTTAATTCATCGGCTTAATTGGAGTTTGCAAACCAAAATATCCTTTGGCATCAATGGCAATACCGATGGTTTTGACTCCCTCAGGAACTTTGATAACCGGGCCATTAGTTCCTCCATTAATTTTGGATTTGATATTGGTTTAATGGCACATGCCACGATCCATCCAGGATTGGAAATTAATTTGGGTACAGGCTTATACCATGTATCCAACGGGAGTTTTAAAATGCCAAATGGAGGCATAAATATATTATATGTAAATGCAGGATTAAATTATTACCCCTATTTGGATATTAAAAAAGCTTACCTGAAAAAAAATTATAAATTTACTGGTAAACGCTTTTATTATATGGGCTATGGAGCATTTGCCTACAAACAACAGCGTTATTTCAGTGATATGACGAAATTCTGGGTGTTTTCTCTGGTAAACCAAGGGATGTTCAAAGTGAATCAGGTTTATTCAACCGGTTTTGGGTTAGACGCTTTTTATGACGCTACCCAACCCCTGAAAAACAATTCTACAGACCGTCTTGCAAGCATTCCGGAGTATAAAAAATATTATTTAGCCATGGGATTTACCAATCGGTTTGATATAGGCAAATTTTTCATTCCGGCAGGTATATATGGCTATTTATATAACTACAAGTATATAAAAGAACCTGTTTACTTCCGTTTTGGCCTAGGTTACCAGATAAGCAAACACCTTTTTACCGGAATATTTTATAAAGGAACAATCGATAATAAGCTAAAACTGGAATCGGATTTTATGGAATGGAGTTTGGGGTTAAAATTATAAATTAAGGCAAGGTTTCGAGGGTTTGAATGGATAAAATTTTTGTCCCCGCGATTTTCAAATTTAAATCCAGATTTTTGCTGAATCCTTTTTCACCAGCTTTATTGTATGCCTGAAAAAACACAGTTTGCCTTCCTGTATCAGCAGGCATCCTACAATAGTTTATCGAGTAGGGCAACAGTTGCCAGTTTCTGGTATCGGCCTGTTCAGAAAATGCGCCATAAAGGGTGGCAGCTAATGCAAATGCTTCTGCATTCTTATCCTTACTTTGACCTGCTTCATAAACAGCAAGTTGCTTTATCGCTACTCTTAACAATGCCTCTCCCAGTTCAATAAGCATCCGGTCTGATAAATTTTTAAACGCAATTGCATTGACATCTTCTGCCAGGCAAAAATTATAATCCACTCCATTTATCCTAGCCGTTGCATTAGAATAGTAAGGTTTTCTTGTAACAAATTTTGGTAGCGCCAATCGTACAAACTTCATATTTAACAATGATTTTCGGAGCTTTTCATCATTCCCGATATTAAATGGAAATTGCATTCCTAAATCCCAGTTTACAAATTGAATCCAGCCCTGCATATTGTTTAGGGGAATGATGGAAAAGTTAAAGGAATTCTGATCCTTAACAGGACCTAAACCATTATTCCAAAAGAAAATTATTTCCGGTCTTTTAATGACAGATTTTTCATCGAATACAAGATTAAATTCCTTTTCATATTTCCTTACTTCCTCATAAAATCCACTCCTGTAAGCTGCTCTTAGCAGATCCCGTTTCAACTGAACAGGAATGCCCGTTCCAAAGTTCTTCAGGTAATCATCTTTATAAATTTCAAGTGCATTCCGGTATGCAATAAAAGCATCATTGTATTCTCCTTTGGCATCGTAAATGACACCAATCAGATTATGTGCAAATGCATCCCTTTTGTATTTGTTTTTTGATTGATATTTATCCGTAATCCTTTGCATTTTTTCAAGCATTCTTTTACCTTCAACCAATGCCTCATCATATTGATTCAATGCGAGGTAATTCAAGGAACCATAGTAATGAATCAGAATTTGCTCAAAATCCTCCCCCGGGTACGTCAGTACATTTGGGTTTACCAACAGACTAAAGAAGGTTAGTCCGTAATTTTTGCGATAATCTTCAATAAAATAATCAGCTTTCCGAAAATAAATATTGCTGTTGATATAATCTCCCTGCATCCATAATACATCGGCCTTGTTTAAATAAAATAATAGTTTATTCCGCTCGTGTTTTTCCCATTTACTGTCATTTTCCAGCAATTTATTGGCAATCTCAAAGTTACCCTTATTAACCGCATCCATTAATTTAATGTTCTTATGATAATAAGATGCACAGGAACTGATCAATAAAAGGAAGACGAATGAGAAAGGAAATTTGTTCTTTTCTATATAATATTTAATGACAGTATACAACTTAGTTACTGATATACTTTTTGATATCTTTTTCGCCTATCCAAACTTTTTCATTGGATTCCAAATCTGTTAATTCCAGGTTTATCTGATAGGTTATTGCTTTTTGTTTTTTGTATTCATCCACAATTGACATAATTACGCCATTCAGCATAAAATCCGCTCCTTTTTCTTTTTTCCATTTTTTCCGGGTTTCTTCACTCGAAAAAGTTTGCTGATCGCTGCGTTCATCACGAAGTTCATTGCGTTCCTCACCGCTTTGAACTATACTTACCGTTCCTGAGTTGACTAAAGCCCGTTCAATGTTCTTAATAAAAATACCGGCATCTATATGTTCAGTGGTTTTGTTCCGTATCTGCCCAACAATGATTGTAGGTTTCTTAGCGTTCTTAATTTCAAAATTAGATCTCCAGGGCCTGTCCAGAACATCTTTAATCATTTCATTTGCCACTAATTTTGAATCGGTATCATTCCAACGTCCGCTAATATCCGTAACCGCATTAGGATCAATGCGTTCAACTTTTCTTGCCGGGTTACAATTTGCAAAAAACAAAAGAGTAGCCATACTTCCAGCTAAAATAATATTTTTCATTTCTTTATAATTTATTGTTGAACATAACAAAATGTGTTCCAAAAAAAATAACTTTTGTACTTTGCGTCAAAAATATAAATAGTTTAGCATGTTACAAGTAATAAAAGTCTTTCTTATTTCTATGCCCTTATTAAGCATGATCTCCTGTTCAGGCAATAAGGCTTTTACGCTGAAGAAAGTTGGGAATGAGCTCATTTTAAACGGAAGGGTGCCCGTAAAAGTCCTGGAAAACAAGGAGAAATATCCATGGTTTTATTATGGGTTCCAGGCTTACAAACCCAATGCCGATCTGATTAACAAACTCAAACCGGTTTCAAAAGACATAAGCGTTTTGGTGATTGGAGGAAGTTGGTGCAGCGACACACAATTGGAATTACCCAAATTTTACAAGGTAGCTGAACAAATGGGAATGGTTCCTGAACAAATTGAATTACTAATGGCAGATCGTAAAAAAATATGCAATTCGCTGAATATTAAAGTCATACATGTAAAAAAAGTGCCATCATTTCTATTTTATAAAGATGGTAAGGAACTGGGCCGAATTGTTGAAAAGCCCGATTCATCTTTTGAATTCCACTTGTGCCGAATTTTTAATTTGATGTAAGTAATGTACCGTTTATACCAGCATTTTCCCAATTATGTGGAATGAATTTTGTATCAATATTAAATTATATACCTTGCGTTCAATGAAGAAATATGTTTTTTTATGCCTGTCGGGCCTGTTTATTAGTATATCGCTAATTGCGAATGATAGTACAAAAGTTGTTTTCAAAACACTTGAGCCCGAAAATCAACATCCCATTTTGTACCAGATGATCGGTCAATTCCTGAATTCGTATCATTATCGTAAACTACAAATTGATGATAAGCTATCATCCGAGTTATTAGATAATTACATTGGAAATCTCGATCCCGGAAAAGTCTATTTTTTGAAAGAGGACATTGATAAATTTGAAAAATTCAGGTATCAACTGGATGATGATTTGTTACAGGGTAAGGTTCAAAAAGCTTTTGACATTTATAATATTTATCAAAAGCGATTAGAAGAAAGGATCTATTTTACATTAGATTTAATCAGGCATGAATTTGATTTTACCAAAAACGATTCTTTTGACATTAAAAGAGACCATGATGAATTAGAAAATCCTGATTTGATCACCTTTGACGCTAATACGGCCAAGGCAGATTGGGTGAAAAATTTCAAAGAGTATGATGCCCTTTGGCAAAAAAAAGTAAAAAGCGAGGCCTTACAGCTCAAGGCAGATGGGAAGGATTACAAAACCTATTCAGAAATTTTAAGAAAGCGGTATAACAATTTGCTGAAGCAGCTGAGTAAAACCAAAAATGAAGATGTATTTTCCTACTTCGCCAATTCTCTCTCTGAGATTGCGGATCCTCATTCCAATTATTTTTCGCCCCGAATGGCCGAAGATTTTGCTACCACCATGAGCTTAAGTTTGGAGGGAATCGGAGCAACCCTTCAAACCGAAAATGAATATACCAAAATAAGAGAAACGATTAAAGGCGGCCCTGCTGAAAAAAGCAAACAGCTATTTGCCAATGATAAAATTGTATCCGTTGGACAAGGAAAAGATGGTGAAATGGTGAACATTTTGGACTGGAGAATTGATGACGTGGTTGCGTTAATCAGAGGGAAAAAAGGAACTTTGGTTAGGCTGGAAATTTTATCTACTGATGCGGTTAATAATAAAACCAAAATTGTAGAGATCGTCCGGGATAAAATTGTATTGGAGGATCAAAGTGCAAAAAGCAGTGTTAAATTGGTTGAACGAAATGGTAAAACCTATAAAATCGGTGTTATCATGCTTCCGACCTTTTATATGGATGTTGCTGCTTTGCAGAGAGGTGAAATTAATTATAAAAGCACCACCCGCGATGTAAAAAAATTAATTCTTCAGCTCAAAGATTCAAGTATTCAAAGCCTGATAATTGATTTGAGAAATAATGGCGGAGGCAGCTTACAGGAGGCAGTTGAATTAACAGGATTATTTATTAAGAAAGGACCAGTTGTTCAGGTTAAAGACGCTTATGGCATCACCAAAGGGGAAGAAGATTATGATGAAAACATCACCTGGGAGGGACCCTTAGCGGTTATCGTGAATCGTTTTAGCGCCTCGGCATCAGAGATCTTTGCTGCGGCTATTCAGGATTACGACCGGGGTTTGGTGGTTGGGGAAAGAACCTATGGAAAAGGAACCGTTCAAAATCTGGTAGACTTAAACAGCTATGTTCAAATTGATTCAAAAAAACTCGGACAGCTTAAAGTTACTATAGGTAAATTTTACAGAATATCCGGTGGAAGCACCCAGTTTAAAGGTGTCATTCCTGATATTGAATTTCCAAGCATTTATGCTTCCAAGGAATTTGGCGAATCGGCAAGTAAATACGCTTTACCTTATGATGAAATTAAACCAGTGGATTATACACCATTCGGGAATGTGAGGCAGAATCTTTCCAGCATCATAAATCAACACAACCTAAGAATGAAAAACGCTCAGGAATATACCTTTTTATTAGAGGATATTGATTTTATGAAAAAGGCCAAAGCAAGAAAATACTATACCCTGAATGAAGTAAAATACAAAACCGAATTAGATATTGCCGAAAAACAAAAGAAAGATCGGGAAGCTTTAAAAGCCAAACTAAAAGAGGGTAAAAAAACTGAGCCTAATTTGATTCTGGACGAGACTTTTGAGATTTTATTGGACTTAGAAGGAAAGTGAACTGATGAACAGCAGTTTAAAACCATTGGCTGAGCGTATTCGACCGCAAAAAATTTCTGAAATAATTGGTCAGCAACATTTAGTCGGACCTGAGGCGCCCTTAAATAAAGCCATTCAAAACAAAATCATTCCCAGTATCATTTTCTGGGGACCTCCCGGTGTAGGGAAAACAACATTAGCAAAAATCATCGGATATGAATTGGGACTAAATTTCTACTACCTGAGTGCAATCAACGCAGGAGTAGCAGAAGTGAGAAAAGTTATTGCTGAGGCAAAAAAGTTTGGTAAGGTTCTCCTCTTTTTAGACGAAATTCATCGGTTTAATAAAAGCCAGCAAGATGCATTGTTGGGCGCAGTCGAAAATGGATCCATTACTTTAATTGGTGCAACAACCGAAAACCCAAGCTTTGAGGTAAACAATGCTTTACTGAGCCGGTCTCAGGTTTATGTTTTAAATGAGTTGAGCAAGGATGAGCTGAACCAATTACTCCTTCAAGCCATCGAAAAAGATGAGTGGCTCAAACAGAAAAAAATCATCCTTGAAGAAACCGATGTATTGTTTTTATACAGTGAAGGTGATGGCAGAAAATTATTAAACTTACTTGAGCTAATTGTGAATCAGTTTGGAGCGGATGAAACGATTATTCTCAACAATGAAATAGTTGGTAAGATTATTCAAAAGAACACTTCCATATACGATAAAGGGGGTGAAGAACATTATAATGTAATTTCGGCATTTATTAAATCAATCAGGGGAAGCGACCCGAACGCGACCGTTTATTGGCTTGCAAGAATGCTTGCAGGGGGTGAACAAATTGAATTTATTGCCCGCAGAATGTTAATTCTTGCCAGTGAAGACATTGGAAATGCAAACCCAAATGCGCTTTTAATGGCAACTAATTGTTTTGAAGCCATACGTATGATTGGCATGCCTGAAAGCCGGATTATATTATCGCAATGTGCCATTTATCTGGCTACTTCGGTAAAAAGCAATGCCTCTTATATGGCCATTGAAGAGGCGATGTCATTGGTACAAAAAACAGGAAATCTACATATCCCCCTGCATTTGAGAAACGCACCCACCAAACTGATGAAAGAATTAAATTACGGAAAAGCGTATGCCTACGCTCATAGTTTCGAAGACAATTTTGTTGACCTCGAATTCCTTCCTGAAAACATTAAAGGAAAGAAGTTTTTTGAACCGGGCAACAATCCCAGAGAAAACGAACAACGCCAGTTTTTAAAGCAAAGGTGGAAAGAGAAGTACGGGTATTGAGCTAGAGATGGGACCCTTCGACAAGCTCAGGATGACACGTCAGCCAGTTATATTTGGCAATGATTTTGGCGAGATGAATTTTTTGCTTTGCAAAAAATTCATCTCGCCAAAATCATTACTTCACATGAGTTACGAAATGTCATCCTGAGCTTGCCGAAGGATACTCAAACGGCGTTGCCAAAGATACCCCACCTTCTCAAAAGAATTAACTAAACGACATTGCATCGTAAATCGTACATCTTATATCGTAAATCGGCTTAAGGTTTATTTTACGCGTTCCACGTAATCGCCCGTGCGGGTATCCACTTTAACCTTATCTCCTTCGCTTACAAATAAAGGTACCATCACTTCAGCTCCGTTATCAAGGGTGGCCGGTTTTAACGTGTTGGTGGCGGTATCTCCTTTCATGCCGGGTTCTGCATACGAAACCGTTAAGGTAACAAAGGTTGGAGCTTCAGCACCTATAGCTAAGTCCCCTTCAAAAGAAACTTTTACAATCATTTCTTCTTTCAAAAATTTTGCCGCCGTACCAACCATCACCTCATCGAGATATATCTGATCGAATGTTTCGGGGTCCATCAATACCAAATTGTTTCCATCTTTATACAGGTATTGCATTTCCTTATATTCCACACGAACTATTTCTACACTTTCACCCGCGCGGAACCTGTGTTCCATTTGTTTTCCACTTTTTATGTTTCGCAATACCACCTGATAGAAGGCACGAAGGTTTCCGGGTGTGCGGTGCACATATTCTATCACCTGACATAATTCGTTATTGTGTTTAATATAACATCCTCTAAATAAATCTCCAGTATTAGCCATTACTCTTTTATTAATTTAAATAAGCTGCGAAAGTAAGA
>CAYHCF010000041.1:0-31474 GCA_964355075.1 uncultured Chitinophaga sp. | reverse complement strand
CATTATGGTCTAATACTACAGGATACCAAAATACCGCAAACGGAAATAAGGTACTTTATTTAAACACCACAGGATTCCAAAATACTGCAAGCGGATATGGTGTACTTTATTCAAACACCACCGGATTTAGCAATACCGCAAGTGGATATTCTGCTCTGTATACCAATACCACAGGAGCCAATAATACCGCCAGTGGATATTCTGCTCTATATTCCAATACCATAGGATACGCCAATACCGCTAACGGAGTTTCTGCACTTGGTTCAAACACTACTGGTAGTTACAATATCTCCAATGGATTTCTATCCCTCTCAAACAACACTACCGGAAGTACCAATACCGCAATGGGATCAAATGCCCTTCAAACAAATGCAACGGGTAGCTGTAATACCGCTTTGGGAAATGGAGCTGATGTAGCAACAAATAATCTTTCCAATACTACTGTTATTGGCTGCGGCGCCAGTGTAAATGCCAGCAATACCATGGTGTTTGGAAATACATCGGTAGTGGGTTGGGGATTTGGAGCAAATGCCGGTACAGGTATTGCCATGCGAATTGGGACCAATGGTACCAATGGAAATGGCGCCACCCTGAGCACAGGTGGTTCATGGTCCGGGGCATCTGATAGTACTAAAAAATATAATATCAAAAATATTTCTTACGGTTTAAGCGAAGTAATGAAACTCCGTCCCGTTTCCTATAAATTGAAATTATCAAATTATCAGGACATCGGTTTCCTTGCCCAGGAAGTGAAATTAATTATTCCAGAAGTTGTTTATGGTGAAGAGGGAAATATGAGCTTATCGTACGGACAATTAACTTCGGTTTTAACCAAAGCAATTCAGGAACAACAATTAATCATTGAAAAATTAAGGTTGGAAAATGCTGCCGTAAAAGCCGATAATGCTATGATTAAAGCAGACAATGCTTCCCTAAAATCGGATGTGGAAATGATAAAACAATACCTGGGTTCAGGCTTAAAAGCTGAGGCTAAAAAATAGGTTGAAAACAAAAATCGGGTAACACTAGCGTTGCGTTGTTTTTAGTTTGAGTTCTTTGAAACCCTTGATATTCCATTGTTCTAGCCGATTTTATGTCGGCAACGATTAGACTTTTTTTTCTTGCTTCCTTTGTTCAAAATGCTGATTATGAGCACAGGAAAAATCGTTTCAGTGTAAATAAAGCATACACTTTGTTTGGTACGTTTATGCGTGAGAATAATATAAAGTTTAGCAGCTTCACCTGGGGATGAGAAGTCATTTGCTTTTTAGCAAGCAAGCTAATAAAAGCATATTTTCAAAAGAGTGTATGTTTTCAGTCCATAATATCTCAAAAACGGATAACAAATTACCTAGTGATCTTTGCGTATACTTTGTGGCCTTTGTGTTAAAAAAGAAATTCCACTTAACCACCAGGTACACAAAGGAAATACAGAAAGTTCACAAATGAAATAGTTGCCATACCGATTACCAATTACCGATTACCAATTACCGATTACCAATTACCGATTACCAATACCGATTACCAATTACCAGTTACCAATTACCGATTACCACTAGTTTGCGCCGGGAGCGTAATGGTTACCAAAGTGCCACCTTTGCTGCTTGATGTAGCCTGAATCTGTTCAATTTGCAGCTCAAATTTGCCACCGATATTTCGCGTCCATAACTCGAGACGTTCGCTGGTTAATTTCATGCCTTTGCTATTATGAGTTAATTCCTGACCTTGTTTTATTTCCTTGCTTGAATCAATTCCAATACCGGTATCTCTGATGAGAACCTGATAATTAGATTCATTCAGCATTTTTGCGCTAATCAGTATCTGCCCTCCCTCGGCAAGAGGCATTAAACCATGCCATATCGCATTTTCTACAAAAGGTTGTAATACCATTGGCGGCAGGAGCAATTCATCAATTTCCATTTCTTCCGGAATGATTATCTCATATTTCAATTTTTCGCCAAAACGGAGTTTTTCAAAATTCAGGTATAGCTTCAGCCTTTCTAATTCGTCTTCCAGGGAAACAGCGTTTTTCATGACTGCTTCCATATTCTTTCGGGTGAGCCTGGCAAAAAGAGACAGGTATTTATTGGCAGAAAGTTTATCATTTTTGTGCAGGTATTCCTGAATAGAATTAAGTGCATTAAAAATAAAATGCGGGTTCATTAATGCACTTAAAGCTTGTTGCTCCAAATGCACCATATGATTTTGCAATTCTCTTTTTTTGAGTTGGGCAGTCTTTTTTTGCCTGATGAAAAAATAAATCAATGAAATGATTCCTGTAAATCCGATGCTATAAATAATGATATAAAACCAGTTTTGCATCCAAAAAGGAGCATCAATGCTAAAAGAAAGTTGTTTGGCTTCTGTCCATTCGCTATTGATTTTTTTTGCCTTTACCTCAAAAATATAATCTCCGGGCATAAGAGCCGGATAATCCACAGAGCCACTCGTGTTGAGTTTCCAACTATCATCCGCTCCTCTCAGACGATACATATATTGTACTTTTTGGGGTTGCTGATAGGTTATGGCTATAAAACCAATATTCAAATACTTATTTCCGTATGTCAGGACCGCATCTTTTGTGTTGAAAATATTTTCTTCGCCATATTGAGCAGTTGTAATAAACAGCGATGGTGAGGTTGAGGTTACTGGTTTACCTTCCAAAAGCACACTCAGGCCTTCCGCAGTAGCTACATAAATCGTATCACCTATGGTTATTACATCATTTATTTCGTTTGACAATAACCCGTCATCCATCGTATAATTTCTACCCAAAATTAATTTTCCATTATGGTAAAAAAGCTGGCTTACTCCTTTTGAAGTGGCGATCCAGACTTTATTCTTTTCCATATAAATCTTATTGGAAATGTCGGAAGGAAGTCCATCCTTTTCAGAAAATCGCTGCAAAACCTTGTTTCCATCAAACAAAATAACCCCTTTGCTTCTGGTACTAAGAATCAGATTTCCATCAGGAATAACTTCAATTTGTGAAATGGGTTCTTTTAGTAAAGAATCTTGCTGATAATATCCTGCAAGCGTATCACCCTGATACTTATTAAGACCCTCGTTATTAGCTACCCAAATTCCCCCTTTATCATCTATTGCAGCCGTATAGATCCGGGTATTATTCGGTGGCGTTTTAACAGACATCAGATTTCTTTTACCCAGGCTGTTGTGTTGATTATAAAAAAAGAGCTGTTTATGGCTTGTTGCTAAGAGGTTCCCGTGTTTGTCAACTGAAAGTGATTTATAATTACCATACCAGGCCATCCTTTTCATCGTAGGGAGTTCAATCTTGAGAACTTTTCCATCAACTCCGAAAGGCTTCTTACTAAAAAGCGTTAAATCGGGAATAGTTGCGACAAAAATATTGCCGCTTTGATCTTCACAAATATCATAAACAGGCGTTACCAATCCCGGGATTGAAGACTTTAATTTGAATTCTCTAAGGGCTCCTTCTTTCAGGCGATACAGGTTGTTCTTTACCGATCCTGCCCAAATTGTATTTTCTTTATCCTTTAGCAAAACCTTAATATTTTCCTGGGGAAGACCATCAGACTTACGATAATGAACGACTTTTTTAAGATCACGTGGTATTAAAAAAACTCCCTGATCTGATGTGCTGAACCAAAGGTTACCTTCCCTGTCATCAAAAACCCTGCTGATTTGTATATCCGGTAAGTATTTTTTATAAGCAGGGTTGGGCTTTTTAAAGTCCTTAACCTGAATAATGCCATGATCGAACGTGCAGATCCAAAAATCTTCCTGAATTTGTTTTTGGAAAACAGATCTCACGATCAGCGGCATTTTTTCTGAGCTGATCAGCCTTTGAACTTTTCCCTGATAACGGAACATCCCCTCATTGATATAGAAATAATACGGTGGTCCGGGTTTAAATAATATTCTGAGCATTAAGTTCCGGTAAACGGTATTACTTATTTTCTGAATATTATCCTTAACAGGCTCCGGAAAAGCAGGTAATACAAAAAAAACAGAATCTGTAATTTTCAGAACTCCATTGAGTGCATCAAAAAAAATATTCCCTTCATCATCTTCCAGTGAAGAGTAAACAATACCCATGTTTGGGAGTTTAGCTAATAAAGGATCATTGACCGAATTATATATTTTTCCATTCTTATAAAAACAAAAATTTCCGTTCAAAGTTAAAAACCAAATTCTGCCTAAATGGTCTTCAAACAAGTTTAAAACAATATTATCAGTAAGTCCATCTTGCAAAGTAAAAGTCTGAAAGGTCTTTCCATCAAACCTGGAAACTCCGTTTTCGGTTCCAAACCACATATAATCTTTTTTATCCTGTATGATCCCATAAACGGTTGCACTGGGTAAGCCGTCTCCTGCAGTATAATGCCGGTATTGAGGCGATTGGGCATTTATCGTCTGGATGATGAGAATCAATAAATAAAAAAATATGAAAACCCGCTGTTTCATAAGAACGGTTTACTTGTTATACATTTCAAGTGCTGCAAGGAATTCGGGTACTCTCCTTCTTGAAACAGGGATAGAACTATTATCAGTCATCACTGCATAATAACCATCAACCCTGGAGAATTCCTTAAGGTATTTCAGATTGATGATACTTGATTTATGAATCCTGAAAAATGATTTTTCATCCAGTAAATCTTCAAATTCTTTCATAGATTTTGTGACAACAATTTTTCTTAAATCACTTAAATGAAAAATGGTATAATTACTGTCCGCATCCATATACAAAATATCATTTACTTCTAGAATGGTAAAACCCTGATTTCCGGGAAGACACAAACGTTGAACACCTTTTCTGCCTGACACATTATTGATCAATCCATCCAATGACTGTTTGTGATCTGATAGGGCTAATGGCGATTGATTCATTAAAGCCTTCATACGGATTAACTTTGCCACGGAATCCTGTAATTCGTCAATATCCACGGGTTTTTGTATATAATCAACCGCACTGGCACGCAAGGCTTTTAATGCATATTGATCATGAGCGGTCACGAAAACGAAAAGGTATTTGTTCCTGTCTATTGATTCAAGCAAATCAAAACCATTTTCATTGGGCATAGAAATATCCAGAAAAATCGCATCCACCAAATTGGTATTCAAACATTGTCGCGCCTGAGCAGCAGAATCAGCCAGTCCAACTACTTTTATTTCCGGGCAATAGGTTTGCAACAGAGCGGAAAGAATATTGCGTGCAGGCTCTTCATCATCCACGATCAATACTTTCATTTCTTCTGTCATGAGGTCAAAATTAACAGATTATTCACTTTTACCTCAACAAATGTTTGAATGGTAGCGAATATTGAGGGAACGGTAAGATGCGCCAGATGAAATGATTTTGAAATATAGGATTTGTTTGATAAAGTAATTAATTATTTTTGACCCTGAGAAATTGAAAGATCAGCCCTCTAAGGAAAAACCAACATGTTAAATCAAAAGAAAGAGAAGAGTGAATTATTGGATTTTGTTTCTTCAGAAAACAGGAATCACCCAAGCTCATTTAGAAATCCTGTGTTTATTCTATTATTAATAGTTGTTTCAGGAACAATTTTGTTATCGTATTCCAATCATTTCAACAACGATTTTCAGTTTGATGACAGCCATTCCATTCAATTCAACAATGCCATCAGGGAAATAAATATAATGAAATTCTTCAGCGATGGAACAACGATTAGTAACCTGCCTGTCAACCAAACCTACCGGCCTTTCCTCACTACTGAAAATGCAATTGATTATAAACTCTCGGAAGGAAAGGGAACAAAGGTCTTTCACATCCACATTTTTATAGTCTTTCTCCTGGTTTGTTTCCTGCTTTGTGTTTTTGTAAAGAAATTACTGGATAAAATCGGTTTCTCTCAAAAAAATCAGTTTTGGGGATTGTTCATTGCAGCCCTTTTTGGGTTATTATGTGCCAATGCAGAAACCGTAAACTATATATTTCAACGGGCCGAAATTGATTCAGCCCTCTTTATTCTTGCCGGCTTTATTGCTTTCCTTACCGGGGGTTTCTGGCGTAGATACCAGCTGTATTTGTTGTTCCCGCTAATCGGTTTTTTTGCCAAAGAAATGACGCTGGTATTTGCTCCACTCCTATTACTATACCTGCTGATTTTCGAAGAGAATGTTGATCTATTGCATTTCTACCGGAAGAATGAATTTTCAAAATGCCTTCATGCATTGAAAAAAGCATTGCCTTCCATTCTGATCACCATTTCCTATTATATTTTTTATAAAATCATGATACCGCCTTCCTTTACCCCAGGGGGAACCAGTAAATATTTATACTTGATTACCGAGCCCCTGGTAATTTGCCACTATATCCTTACTTTTTTGGTTCCATACAATCTCTCTGCCGACTCGGATTGGACTCTTTTCTCAGGCATCCTGGATTATCGGGCAATTACCGGAATACTCCTTATGGCATGCTTCCTGTATATAGCTTTAAAAACCTCTAAAAACAAGGATACCCGTTTATTTTCGTTTGGCATCTTATGGTTTTTTATATCTCTTCTACCCACTTCTTCATTTATTGCATTTTCTGAAGTATTAAATGATCATCGCTGTTTCATACCTTATTTGGGTTTGAGTATCGCTTTTGTTTTTGGCACGAAATACGTATTGGAAAAATATTTTGAAAAATATTTGAAACAAAAATCAGTACTGTACATCCTAAGCAGTTTTTCTCTCCTTTTCTTATTAGCGAACGCATATGGAATTCATGAACGCAATAAGGTATGGAAAACCAACCTGAGTTTGTGGGAGGATGTCGCAAAAAAAAGTCCAAAGAATGGACGCGGACTTATGAATTATGGCTTGGCATTAATGGCAAAAGGTGATTATGTGAATGCCGAAATTTATTATAACAAAGCGCTCGTGTATACGCCTAATTACTCCTACCTGTATATAAATTTGGGTATATTAAAAGGTGCCATGGGGGATCCGGTGTCGGCTGAAATTCATTACAGGAAAGCTATTTCCTGTAATGAATCGGTGCATCTCAGCTGGTATTATTACGGAAGATACCTGAAAGAGCAAAATAAGTTATTTGAGGCAAAAACCTGTTTGAAAAAATGTTTAGACCTGGTGCCTGAATATGAGGATGCAAAATTACTTTTGATGGATATTTGTCACACAACTCAGGATTGGGAATTATTAAAAGCCACCGCCCAAAGCATGTTGGAAAATATGCCCAACAATACACTTGCCAAGTATTACCTCGATATCGCCATGCAAAAAAAATCGAAGGATACAGAACTGGAAGCTGATGCCATGAAATTTCCAACCGCTGAGAAATATCTCTCGCTGAGCTTAAATTATTACAATGAGGGGAGGTATTCAGACTGCATCGAGGCTTCTAAACAATCCATTGCCATTAAACCCAATTCGGGTGCGTATAATAATATGTGTGTTAGTTATATTCAGTTGAAACAGATTGATAAAGCCATTGAAGCAGCCTATATGGCTCTCAAATTGGACTCCTCCAACAAACTTGCTAAGGGAAACCTGAATTGGGCCTTGAGTTTGAAATAATCGTGATTATTCAAAAAGACAGAGAAACGACTAAATTTTTCCCATAGCTCTCAGAATCTTTTCGGGTGTGATGGGAAGATCTTTACATCGGTAACCTGTTGCCTGAAAAACTGCATCAGATATGGCAGGTGCGGTTGGAATCACCAATCCTTCTCCTGCTTCTTTGGCGCCAAATGGCCCTTCCGGTTCGTAGGTATCAATGGCCGCAGAAACAATTTCAGGCATATCTTCAGCAGCAGGAATTTTATAATCCAGGAAAGTGGTATTTAAAGTCTTTCCATCCCGTATGGCAAACTGCTCACATAGGGTATATCCCAAACCCATCTGAACGGCACCTTCCAATTGTCCTTCCACACCCAACGGATTAATTACCGTTCCACAGTCGTGCGCGGTAGTTACCTTTTCAACACTTACCACCCCGGTGTCAGGATCAACCGAAACCTCCGCCACCTGCGCACCAAATGAATAGGCCGGAGTAGTAAGCCCCATGTCGCGAGGCGTGTAATAGCCGCGAGCAGTGAGTTCTTCACCCCGGTTTGCTTTTACCCACATGGTTACCGCTTCCCCAAAGGTAATTCCGCGTTTCGGATTGGCTTTGGCAAATACCCGCTCCTCTCCAAAAGCAATTTCATGAATTACGTTGAGATCAAATTTGAGCGATACCATTTTTGAAAGTTGCTCTTTGATCTTCTTTGATGCATCGAGTATTGCATTTCCGTTCATTAAAGTAACACGGCTGCCCCAGGTTCCAAGGTCGCACTTGGGAGTCATGGCTGTGTCGCCGGCCGTCAAACGGATTTTTTCTACCGGAATTCCCAGGTCTGCTGCCAGAATCTGTCTTAAAACGGTATCCGACCCTTGTCCAATATCTGCCGCCATTGTTAATAAATGTGCGGTGCCGTCATCGTACACTCTTATCTCACAAGACGAAAAATTGTATTGCGTATTGAACCAATTAAATACTCCGCCGGATATAAAACTATAACAACCAATTCCGATTCCTTTGTTTTTAGGTAGATTTTTTTTCTTCTCGAGAAAGTCAGTCATTTCAGCGACTTTGGTAATAGATTCAACTAATCCCGCTGAGGAAATAGTGGTCACACCTTCAATCCGGTCACCCGTTACCATTGCATTTTTTAAACGTATTTCTATCGGGTCCAGCCCCAAATCTACAGCAGCCATATTCATCTGTGTTTCCGAAACATATAAAGCCTGTGGTGCCCCAAATCCCCTCATGGCACCCGATGGAGGCATATTGGTATAAACGTGGTAACCACGATACCGGTAAACCGGATAACGATAGATCATGGCGCCAAAATTACCGCACAAAAAAGCTGCAGTGGGACCCATTGAATTATAGGCACCCCCATCCAGATAGGCTTCAAAATCCTTGGCCAGGATCGTTCCATCTTTATTAAAGGCAACTTTCGACCTAATTTTCATCCCATGTCTCCTGCGTCCTGTGGCTAATTCATCTTCCCGCGAGAGAACAATGCGTACCGGGCGACCGGTTCTGCGCGCCATGAACGCTGCGCAAAAATCCCAGGTTCTCAACTCCATTTTGCCGCCAAAACCCCCTCCCACAGCCGGTTTAATTACCCTGACAAAATTTTCAGAAATCCCAAGAGTAGATGCTAAAAGGCATTGTACGATATAGGGTGTCTGGGTTGAAGTGTACAACGTTACTCTTCCTTCTGCATCCACTTCGGCCAAAGATGCACAGGGCTCCATGTAAGCATGTGATTGCGTATGCACTAAAAAGTTATCTTCACGGATATAATAGGCATCTTTAAAGGCAGCATCTATATCCCCCACATCAATTTTTCTGTCTAAACTAATATTCGTTTTACGTTCCGGATTATCGGCATGTATCCTGGGGGCACCGGGAGCCAGTGAATCGTCAATATTAAAAACGGCCGGAAGTACTTCGTATTCAACTTTAATCAGTGACAAAGCTTCTTCTGCTATATCCGGCGTAATAGCAGCCACGGCAGCAATCTCATCACCGATAAACCTAACCTTATCCAAAGCAAGAGGCAGCTCATCCTGAGTTTCGGGAATCAACCTCCAGTTCCCAAATTTAACGCAGGGTGTATCTTTTGCGGTGATCACATCTTTTACACCGGGATATGCCAGCGCAGCGGAAATATCAATGTTCAGAATTTTTGCATGCGCAACGGTACTTCTGAGAATTTTCCCATAAAGCATACCCGGTAAAATAATATCTCCGGTATAAAGCGCTTTGCCTGTAACTTTAGCAGGAGCATCAATTCTGGGAATACTCTTCCCAATTAGATTATTATTAATTTTCTTAGCGTTCATCTTTCATTTAATTCTTTGTTGCAGATTCAATACTGGCTTCGAGCGCTCGCAGCGTTAATATTTCAACCATGGCCTTACGATAATCTGCCGAAGATCTCATATCTGAAATAGGAGAAGATTCATCCCGGGCAATTTTAGCTGCCTGTTGTAAAAGACTCAAATCCGGCATATTCCCAATCAATAATTCTTCTGCCTGATAAACTCTGACAGGTATAGGAGACACTGCACCCAGCGCAATCCTTGCCTGTTTTATTTTGCCATCCTTATTCAGGGTAATCAACGCTGAAACACATATTCCGGCAATATCAACCTTACTGCGTGTTGAAATTTTCTGATAACTTGATCCTGTTTGTGGTTCCGGCTTTGGAAGAATAAACTCTTTCACCAGTTCATTCGGTTCAAGAATTGATTTTCCGGGACCTTTAAAAAATTGATCTATGGGTATCACTCGTTCTCCATCCTGATTCAGGATCACCACCAAGGCACCATAGACCAATAAAGGTGTGGCATTATCGGCAGAAGGACTGGCATTGCATATATTTCCGACCAGGGTTCCCATATTTCTGATTTGAACTGTAGCGGTTACACCGGCGGCATGTGCCAGGGCAGGAAAGTTGTTTAAAATTTCATTGTGCTCAACAATAGCTGATAACCTTGCCATCGCCCCAATCGCAAGTTCACCTCCCGGCATCAGATTAATGTAATCAATATCAGGAATACGGTTTAATCCGATAACAAAATCGGGCAGAATAACATGATGATCCATTTTAATGAGCAAATCGGTTCCGCCTGCAAGGATGCTTGATTTAGCTCCGTGCCGGGTTCGCATGGCCAATGCTTCCTCCAGGGTACCGGGCGATAAATAGGTAAAATTCGGTATTGACATTTTTAGGATATTTTGACGGTTTGATTCATTTTTTCACTGGCTAGCTGAATGGCTTTTATGATTCGGCCATAACCGGTACACCTGCATAAATTACCGGAAAGTGCCTGCCTGATTTCAAGTTCGTTTGGATTTGGATTGTGATCCAGCAAATACTTCGCCGACATCACCATACCCGGGGTGCAGTAGCCACATTGGATAGCCCCTTCATTTACAAAAGCCTCCTGTATGGGATGCATTTCTTCACCACCGGGTGCGAGTCCTTCAATGGTTGTAATTTCTTTATCTTGAGTCTCAATAGCCAGCGTAAGACAGGAACATACCGATTTTCCATTCAGCAGAACCGAACACGCTCCACAGTCGCCGGTCTGGCAACCTATTTTCGTTCCCATCAGGTGGAGATCCTCGCGTAAAACTTCGACCAGCGTTTTAGAGGGCTTTATGGCAACTTCATACAGGTCTCCATTTACTTTTAATGTCACATTTACTTTCGACATAGGTTCAATTATTGGGGTTTCTTATTATTTTTATTACAAAAGGAATCAAAAATCTGAGCAATCAATTTTTTTTTTGAAATCAACATCTTTTCGACCAATGCTGCAAGTGGAAATCTTTCAAAATACGGTTGACAGGAATCAGATATTGCAAATTAACGTCTTTTATTTGATTTTGACGAGGCTGAAAATCTATTCATTTTTTGGAAAAGCCTGCTTATTGCTAAAGAAAAGAAAAAGCTAAAAAAGGAGCTGAAAAAATTAGAGCAAAGGCAAAAACAAGCAGCTTAAAAGAAAATATAGTAAAAATATCCAGGCCAAACTACGCCTTGTCCATAAGGAAATAGCAATAAACCTAACTAAAAAATGGTCATAAAATAAAAACCATTAGATTTTATCAATATTGAGCTCCTGTTCTTAAAAATCAGAAACTAAAATTGTCAAAATTTGACCTCAATTTTGGTGTGGTTGAAAAAAAAATACCCTGTTTCCGGTCAGACATTAAGTAATTAAAAACCCTTGAAAGCGTTAACTATCAAGGGTTTTAAGTGTTGCTGTGTGATCCCACTGGGACTCGAACCCAGGACCCCTACATTAAAAGTGTAATGCTCTACCAGCTGAGCTATAGAATCAGTTCCTGTTTGTGAAAAGCCAAAATTACAGGGTTGTTTTGACTTTCGCTACTTCTGTTTCCATTCGTAACGGGGTGCGAAAATAGGCCTAACTTTTAATTTATCAAAGGTTTCTGCTAAAATTTATCCTCATTTTTTTATTGGTCTGAAAACCATTAACAATTATTTGTACGCTTTGCCTATTGGCTTGAGTTAAAATTCTCCAAAGTTTCTCCAAGTTCGGCAGCAATTTCTTCCATAGACTTTGCATCTGATAAATGAAAATCTCCAATTTGGGTTCGGCATAAGCTATATAAATAGGCTCCACTGCCCAGCGCTTTCCCAAAATCCCTGGCTAAGGCACGAATATAGGTGCCTTTGCTGCACTTTATGTTAAAGCTCACCAGTGGCAGATCAATACTGGTAATTTCAAAATCAAACAGGGTAATCCTGCGGGGTTCAAGTATCACCTCCTCTCCTGCTCTTGCCGAAACATAAGCTCTCACACCCTCTTTTTGAATGGCCGAATAGGCAGGTGGAACCTGAGATTGTTCTCCCAAAAATTGTTTTGCAGTTTGGAAGATCAATTCTTCAGTAATATGTTTGGTTTCAAAAAAGCTGACAGGCTCTGTTTCCCGGTCGTAACTTGGTGTAATGGCTCCTAAAAAAAAACTACCGGTATAAACTTTGGGCATTCCCATGTATTGGTCAATATTTTTTGTTTCCTTGCCCACACAAACAATCAACAAACCGGTTGCAAGCGGATCGAGTGTTCCGGCATGACCCACTTTTGCCTTTCTCGTTTTAAGCTCTCCTTCCTTTCTTTCCCGATTAATTTTCCTCAGAATTAAATGCTTTATCTTGTTGGTAACATCAAAGGATGTCCAGCTTATGGGTTTATTTACCAATAAAACACTACCGGTTTCTAAATCAATTATCTTACTCATTAACAGGGTAAAGCTTGTAGAATTATGATGGAAAATGTCCTTTTACTAAAAGTATAACACTAGATCATTTGCAGGTTGTGTCCCATAAAATACAGGATCAGAATAACAGACCCCACCACGATACGGTACCAGCCAAAAATTCTAAAACCATATTTAGTTAAGAAGGCAATAAATCCTTTGATGGCAATCATGGCAACTACAAATGCCACGATGTTTCCAATGGCTAAAACGTGCAGATAATCCGTAATAGCGCCTCCTCCTTTGTAGAACTTAAGCATTTTGTATGCGGTTGCGGCAAACATAGTGGGTACAGCCAAAAAGAAAGAAAACTCGGCCGCGGCTTTCCGGCTTAATTTTTGGGTTAAGCCGCCAATAATGGTTGCTGCTGATCTGGAAACACCCGGTATCATTGAAATTACCTGAAAAAACCCAATGTTTAGCGCTTTTGGAAAAGTTATCGTATCATCTGTTTCTTTGTTCTCAAACCATTTGTCGACAAATAACAAAATAATTCCTCCTAAAAACAAGGCAGCCGCAACTACCACAACATTTTCAAGGAGTGAATCAATAAAATCATTCAACAAAAATCCAAGAACCGCAGCAGGCAAAAAGGCTACTGCCAATTTTAAATAGAAATCCAGGCTTTGAAAAAATCGTTTCCAGTAGAGTACAACAACCGATAAGATAGCCCCAAACTGAATGGCAATGGTAAACATTTTCACAGAATCATCAGCAGCTATGCCCATCAGGGAAGAGGCAATAATCATGTGGCCGGTGGAGGAAACCGGCAAATACTCGGTTAATCCTTCAACGATGGCTAAAATAAGTGCTTGAATGTCGGTCATTCTGATTTACGCTTCCGCATGATAGCGAATATTTCAATCACAAATCCGGCTAATACCATTATAGGTGCAAGGGTTAATTTACGGAAATCAAAAATATTTTCTTTGCCGACCATTAAGGCGAAACCGATAATAATTACAATAACACCCAAGATCATCAGGGTATAGTTTTCTTTTCCAAAAATGTAGTCTTTTGCTACAGGTTCAACCTTTTTGGCTGTTGATTTTTCTTTACTCATGGCTGCAATATCTGTTTTATCTTTAAAATTTACAATTCAAATTAAGGGACTTAATTTTTTAGCTATAATTCTTCTCTCAAACCTGATCCTAATATAAGTCGTCAATCTTGGTATTGATGTATCTTTTTATACTCATTATGCTACTTATAAAACTGATTAAAACACCAATCAACAGCAAGCAGGAAAACAATATCATAAACGCATTATTATCGTAAAAGTCTTCAATTCCAGGTATCCAAACCGACATTCCTCTAAGGGCTCCGCTTAACAAAAGCAAAGCAAGTAGCCAACCCCAAATACCGTTTTTAATCGACTGCCAAACAAATGGTTTAATGATAAACCAGTGTTCAGCACCTACCAATTGCATACTTTTTATGATAAAACGCTGGGCATACAGGTTTAAACGAACGGTATTGTTAATTAGTACCATGGCTATTAAACTAAAAACAATTGCCAGCGCAATCAATAAGGAACCTAAGGTTTGAAGATTATGTTCGGCCTGTTCAAAAACATTTTTTTGGTAGCTGACTTCTGTTACTTTTGGCAACATTTTCAATACTTTCCCGATTTCAGCAAGCTTGTCCGACTGGTTATCCTGAGCTTTAATTTTTATCTGAAAAGAAGGCATCAAAGGATTATAACCAAGAAATGTCACAAAATCCTGGCCCAGATCAGTACTAAAATCTTTGGCGGCTTGTTCTTTTGAAACGTAAATTACAGATTTGGTAAAAGGAAAGTTTGTTATTTTTTCCTGATTCGATTTTATTTCGTCGAAAGTTATTTCATCAGCCAAAAACACATTGATTGCCATGTTTTCTTTGATATAAATGCCCATTTTATTGGACTGAATAAACAGGATACCAAAAACACCTAACATGAACAAAACCATTGAAATACTTAATATCGCAGATAGGTAACTGAAACGCTTTTTGCGTTTAATATGGTTTTTGACCTTTTTCAATGTTCGTAGTAATTAGCTAACAAAAATATCATTCCTTTTGTTCCTTTCTATTTTATTTGATTACATATTTTGAAAAAATAGAAATACCCGTCTATTTTTGCAGACTATTTTTGACTTTAGAAAACAATAAAATGATCAACATTAGGTTCAATAGGTTTCTTTTGCAGAAAATAAAGTTCTCATTATTTTTTTTTAATTGACTTTTTTAAGAAGAATAATGGAAACACACATGCGAACTGAAGCTTTTATTATCATTATTACCACCATGATTTTCCCGGGAAAAAATGGGGAAAGACAAATAAAATGAGTAAGGAATACAACCATAAGGAAATTGAAGAAAAGTGGCAGCAGTATTGGGCTGAACACCATATTTATAAAGTTACTGAGGACCCCGGAAAACCCAAATATTACGTTTTGGACATGTTCCCATACCCAAGTGGGGCGGGCTTGCACGTTGGACATCCCCTCGGTTATATAGCAAGCGATATTTACAGTAGGTTTAAACGTTTAAAAGGCTATAATGTACTGCACCCTATGGGCTATGATGCCTTTGGATTACCTGCCGAACAGTATGCCATTCAAACAGGTCAACATCCCCTGATTACAACCGAAGAAAATATTTCCAGATACCGCAGTCAGTTAAATAAAATCGGGTTCAGTTATGACTGGGACCGTGAGGTTCGTACCTCCGATCCTGCATATTATAAATGGACCCAATGGATATTTGTAAAATTGTTCAACTCCTGGTTCAACCCGGCTAATCATAAGGCTGAACCTATTGAAACCCTGATCCAAATTTTTGAAACCAAAGGCTTTAAGGGAAGCGATCACCATGTTTTAACCGGTGGAATGGAATTTGATTTTCCGGCATTCACGGCAGAGCAATGGAAGAAGTTTAATGAAAAGAACAAACAAAAAATCTTACTGGGCTTTCGATTGGCATACCTCAGTGAGGCTTCTGTAAATTGGTGTCCTGCTCTGGGAACAGTATTAAGTAATGACGAAGTAAAAGATGGATTGAGTGAGCGGGGCGGTCATCCGGTTGAACGTAAATTAATGAATCAATGGAGCCTACGGATTACTGCCTATGCCGATCGTTTATTAAAAGACCTGGAAGCAATTGACTGGAGTGAAAGCATAAAAGAATCTCAGAGAAACTGGATTGGAAAATCACAAGGTGCAAGCCTGCAGTTTAAGGTTCAGGACCAGCATTTTAATTTAGAAGTATTTACCACACGCCCCGATACTGTTTTTGGCGTTAGCTTTCTTGCCGTTGCACCCGAACATGAAATGTTAAAGGAATTGGTAAGTTCAGAAGAGCAATTAGAGGTGATGGAATATGTGGAGATTGCCACCAACCGAAGTGAACGGGAGCGGATGTCGGATGTAAAAAGAATAAGTGGTGTTTTTACCGGAACGTATGCTATTCATCCCTTCTCGGGAAAAGAAATACCCATTTGGGTGGCTGATTATGTTTTGGGTGGATATGGAACGGGAGCCGTAATGGGAGTTCCTGCCCATGACAGCAGAGACCATGCCTTTGCCCGGCATTTTAGTTTACCACTTGTTCAGGTAATTGAAAGTGGCACTAACCACGATTATAAAGAATCGGCCTATGATGGCAAGGAAGGAAATTGCATAAACTCTTCATTTTTAAATGGTCTGGGTGTTAAAAAAGCCATAAAAAAAGCCATCTCCGAAATTGAATCAAGAGATTTGGGAAAAGGTAAAACCAATTTCCGCTTGCGGGATGCTATTTTTGGCCGCCAAAGGTATTGGGGAGAACCTATTCCTGTCTATTTTAAAGATGGAATACCCTATTCTCTGGATGAAAGTGAGTTGCCTGTTATTTTACCTGAAGTGGATAAGTTTTTACCAACCGAAAACGGTGAACCACCCCTTGGACGTGCTTCCAATTGGAAATACCGCGACCAATATGATTTCGAATTATCTACCATGCCCGGTTGGGCTGGAAGTAGCTGGTATTTTCTGCGATACATGGATCCGCATAACCAAAAGGAATTTGTTGGAAAAAAAGCTGTAAATTATTGGCAACAGGTTGATTTGTATGTGGGGGGAAGTGAACATGCTACCGGCCATTTATTATATATTCGGTTCTGGTCAAAATTTTTATTTGATTTAGGGTTGATCCCACACGATGAACCGGCAAAAAAACTGATTAATCAGGGAATGATTCAGGGAATCAGCATGATTGTGAAAGTGATTTCAATACCTGAAAATGGAGAAAATATTTTTTACATCCTGCCACCCCATACCATTGACCGGGTTGGAAAAGGATTTTTGGAATTGCATTATCCAATCAATCACATCGAGTTTAAAGATGGAGCTCATTGGATTAGTGAAATGACAATAGAAAAAACGAATATTGAATTTCCCGGCTTTAAAAACTATAAAATACCCACCCAAAAATGCCTGGAGAACACTCCATATAAGTATGTTATCGAAACCCTTTCTATTGGGAAAGCTGAAGCCGCTCCGGCAGTGGAAAAAATGTCGAAACGCTGGTTTAATGTGGTAAGCCCCGATGATATTATTGAGCAATACGGAGCAGATACCTTGCGCCTGTATGAAATGTTTTTAGGTCCCATTGAACAGAGTAAGCCATGGAATACACAAGGAATTGAAGGCGTTCTGCGCTTTCTTAAAAAGCTATGGCGTTTGTTTTATGATGCAGGTGGAAATATTAAATTGGTGAAAGAGAATCCGAATAAAGCCGAATTAAAAGCTTTGCATAAAACCATTAAAAAGGTAGAAGAAGATATTGAGAATTTCTCGTTCAATACTTCTGTGAGTACCTTCATGATTTGCGTCAATGAATTAACAGACTTAAACTGTAATAAATACGCTATTTATAAAGATTTACTGATAGTATTGTCTCCTTATGCTCCGCATATTGCTGAAGAATTATGGAGTAAGATGGGAGAAACAGGTAGTATTGTTCAAACCACGTTTCCGGAATTTAATCCCGAATACCTGGTTGAAGACTCCTTTAGTTATCCCATATCCATAAATGGGAAACACCGGACTAATATAGAATTCTCATTAGCCTCCACCAATGAGGAAGTTGAAACAAGCGTATTAAAAGATGAACTTGTTTTAAAATGGCTGGAAGGTAAAAAACCTAAAAAGGTAATAATCGTTAAAGGCAAGATTGTGAATGTGGTAGTTTAATGGGAAAGGGGTTTGGGAAGAATCGGTTCAACCAGTATCAATTCTTCTTTTTCAACTTTTACAGCACCGGCATGGGCGCCTTTGGGCTTGCGAACAAACTTTTTAAAGGTGTAAATTACCGGTACCAGACTACTGCTTTTTGCCTTTGAATAGTAGGCCGCAAGATGGGCTGCATAGGTAATAACCTGCTTAGGAAAAGCACCCGTTTTATTCTTATGTTTGATAATTACATGGCTTCCGCTCACCCCTTTTGCATGTAACCACAAATCATCTTTGTGAGCAAACTTTAACGTAAGCTGATCATTGTTGATTGAATTCTTTCCAACAAAAATTAAATATCCCTCACATTCAAATTTTTTAAAATCAGCTCCTAAATTCACTTTTGGCTGCTTCGTGTCCTGCTGGCTAATTTCTTCCTTTATTTCCTTTAAAGAGGTAATTATATTGGCTTTTTCGAGTTCAATTTCTAATTGGGCAATCAACAAACCTGATTTTTCAATTTGTTCTTCGGCCTGAGCCCAATCTTTTTTAATGTTTTTTGACTTCTTATAATATTGCTCAGCATTTTCCTGCGGTGACCAGGCCTTTTTTAGTTTGATTTCTATATTTTGTTCCCGGTAAAAATCAAATAAGGTAACAGCGGTTTCTCCCTTTTTTACAACCTGTAAATTCGCCATGAGAATATTTGCAATTTCATCGGGTGGTATTTGTGTTTTGAGATGATGAAGTTTGGTTTTAGCGCCCTGTAATAAGCCTTGTTGTCTTTTCAGGGCAAGCTGGATTTTTTTAATTATTGCATCCTTTTTAATCCTGAATAAATATTCGGTTAAAAAGATCCGGCTGAACCGGGTAAGTGCTTCTAAAATAGAATTCGTATTATAAAGCAGATCAAATTCACAGGGTTCAAACTTTAACAGAATAGTCCGCTTACCTTCAGTTTCATTCGCATAAATATAATAACAGGTTGGATTTACATCCAAAACAACATCTTCTCTTTTTGAGCTGAAACTATCTTTTTGAAGTAGCCAGTCATTCTCAATTGCCTTACGGAATAAACCAACAACTTTTCCTTCCTCAAACAGAATGATATTGCTTAAAGGGCCATATAATTTAAATACCAATTGTAATCCATTTTCAAAATCAAAGGCAAAAGAACGATTTCCGGCATGAGCGTAAACACACAATACTTTCAGATGCAGTAGTTGTTTAAATAAGGGATATACTGAACCCGACCGTTCTATTTTTTGCTCATAACAAAACAACAATCCGGTTTTAGCTTCCGTATTAAACTGAACGGATAGATACTCATTATCCTTGCAAAAAACAAGTGTAGCAAGCTCGTTATTTTGTGAAAATGCCTCTGTTAAAGTAAATCCGGAAAGGAATTGATTGAGTTCAAATGCCAGGGGTGGCATCAGCGAAATATGTTGATGTAAGGATTGCATTACAGAATCAGTTCTAAACCATCGTAGCCCAGAAAAATATTCGCAGGAAGTTCTTTATTGACCTCCACGTGCAATCCGAGTTGATGGCTGATATGTGTAAAGTAAGTTTGTTTTGGATTTATTTGCTGAGCCAGTTCAATGGCTTCATCCAGGGTAAAATGCGAGATATGCGTTTCTTTTCTCAAGGTATTTAATACCAAAATTTCACATCCTTTTATTTTTTCGATTTCTTTGGGTTCAATTCGATTGGCATCGGTGATATAAACAAAATTATTGAACCGAAAACCCAATACCGGCAAGCGATGGTGAAAGACCTGAA
Source organism: uncultured Chitinophaga sp. (assembly GCA_964355075.1). GTDB lineage: Bacteria > Bacteroidota > Bacteroidia > UKL13-3 > UKL13-3 > B1. Next base: position 11,686 of record CAYHCF010000041.1, on the reverse strand, counting down.
TGGGTTGAATATGAATCCCGAATAAATCAAACGGCTCCAGACCAATATGGTGCAAATTCATTTCCGGAACCCCCGGATATTTAGGTTCTTCAAATGCATAATAAAATTCTTTCCGGATAGCCGCATCTACTCTTTTTTCACAATACACATCGATCTCTTTATGCATTTTGTAATTGAATCCCCTTATATCATCCAATCCCGCCAGGTGATCACGATGCGCATGAGTAAACAAAATTGCATCCAGCTGATTCACGTCTGCCCGTAACATTTGAGCGCGAAAATCCGGACCGGTATCTACCACAAGGATCTTTCCATTATTTTCCACCAGAATGCTTGAACGCAATCTTTTATCCTTACTTTCGGCAGATCGACAAACTTTGCAATCGCAGGCAACAACGGGTACGCCTTGTGAGGTTCCTGTACCTAAAAATGTGACTTTCATTTGGAGGCACAAATTATTAACTTTGCGCAGTTAAAAAAAATGAAATTATGAGAAACTCAAAATTATTACTGATTCTTTCGTGTTGCCTGATATCATTGGGAGCTTGCTCGCAAAAACCTGCTAAACCCGGTTCAACTAGCCCGGCCCAAAACACTTACGAGTTGTTAAAACCTGCCCAATTCAATGAACGTTTGCAAGCTGAACCCGGAATTTTAATAGATGTTCGTACACCCAATGAGTTGAAAAAAGGGATCATAAAAAATGCAGTCTCCCTTGATATTTTCAGGGATGATTTTGAGTCAGAAATGGATAAATTAGATAAAAGCAAAACCTATTATGTTTACTGTGCCGCCGGTGGTCGTAGTGGGGAAGCTGTTGAAATGATGCAAAAGAAGGGATTCGCCAAAGTAATTGATCTGGATGGGGGCATTACCAAATGGAAAAATGAAGGATTGCCTGTTGAAATGCCAAAATAGTTTGATCAACTAATCCTCACTTTAACCCTTCCGGGTGCTTCATAGGATTGTTCCGGCTCCACTGCCTGAATGGCAACAGGCTCAATTTTCTTTTCAATTTCAGTATCCCATCCGCTGCAAATAAACATATAAACCATCGAAAAATAAATAACTGAACCGGTTGGCATCTGACCTAAAATCTGGTTTCCATAACTGGCTACCGCAATTCCAAAATATCCGCAAGTAATTGAAATCATTTTTTGCCTGAGTATCGGATCTCTCAGTTGGAAAACTTTAATACAGGCAAATATTAATACCAGAACTAATGTAATAATATGAAGAATCAAACCCACAATTCCTGTTTCAACCCAAATTTTTACATACCAGCTGTCCAAGGCCACTTCCGATAAAAATGAGCCGGGAGAAAAACGGGCACCCCAACTTCCACCCGAACCAATTCCACCCCCTAAAGGCCTTGTGGCTAGGTATATGCCAAGCTTTTTCTGATTGTCAATGCGCACCTGCAAAGAGGCATCATTTGGATCAAGACCGGTTCGCATTCGGTGAATCTGAAAATTACTATCCCCTATATAGGTATATTTTAATACACTAAAAAGCAGACCTCCAATAAGTGCGCCTACAATTAATATTCTAAAATTTCCAATCAGGAAAAGATATAAGAGTGCTCCCGCAGCAATCACAAACAAAGGCCCACGACTACCCGATAAGGCATAACCCCAGAAACAAACAGCAGCCACAAACCAATAAAAATATTTCTCTCTTTTCGGAAAAGGTCCGATGGCAAGCAAAAACGCACTTAAAGTAGTATGCGCCATGGCAGCCCCAAACTGACCAGCATCACTGTAAAATGAAAATATGCGTAAACGACCAAACAATACATGCGTAATCTTTCCTCCTTCATCCAACCATTTTTGTTCTCCTTCCGTTACCCCAAAAAGATCCATTTTAAATCCATAGAATGCCGATAGCAAAGACCACATAAACCAGATTTTTATCATGTGGTCCAAATCCGCTCGTTTATTCATCAGGATGAGTATAAGCGGAATCATTTGTATCATATACAAAGAAACCCCCCGAACGGCATAAAACCAGGCTTCTTTACTCTTCGCCTCCGGATTTACCACTTGTATCATGGTGTACAGAAACCAAACCAACATGATATAAAAAAGGGGATTGTTAATTCTTTTTGCGTCTTCTTTACTTACTTTTAATATGGTTGCGATGACGGTTAGTAATAATATGGCGTCCGTAAACAATCCCCAGGGCAAGTCCCCCGGAATAAATCTGCCAATGCCGTTTGCCATAAAACTAAAATGAAAACAGGAGATCAAACCTATTTTAGGGTCTTTAAATATGAGAAATAAATATCCCAAAATAAAAGGCAGGGCTACATAGAATCCTGCAGCTACTATCTGGCCAATCCCGATGGTATAACCCAAAACAACAGCAATCAGCAAAAAGCCGATAAAAGCTATTCCGTCGCGCATTATTTTATGTAAACTTAACTCAAACAAGATTGAAGCAAATAAAAATTAGTATTTTTCACCTCCCAATGCAGTTTTCATTTTTTTTCTGAAAATAGAACGTTTTTTAGGTATTTCTCCATAAATAGATTCCAATGAATCAGGCGCGACATGGTTTAACAATACACTTATTTTTCCAGCCGAAATTTTCAAATAAGTTTTCAATAAAAACTGATCTGCACTGGTCCAGGATTTCGCTGCATGAACCACCATAATCGAATAATGAGCCTTCTCAACGAGATTTGCCGGTATGGGGAATTTATTTAGCCTGGGTATTTCCAGCACATTGTATGATACTTCCTTCAAATCGGGTGATTGATTTTCATTTTTCTGAATAAAATCAATGATATTATTATAATCAATAATACCATCATTCACAGCATAGGAATAAGTAAGAAGTTTTGGATTGTCCTTTTCGAGATGATGGCCGTGCTCACCGCTGGATTCAGGATATAGATAGAGTACCTTATTTCTGATATGACTTAATTTGTTCACCAGATTCTCAGCAAAGAATGATTTCCCTTCAGCACCTTTTGTACTAAAAATAATGATGGTATAACTCTTAGCATCGGGTTCTATTTTCTTTAGATCAATAAAAACCGTATTGATAATCTGCTGCATTAAACTGGATTGGATTTCATCAATTCTGATGTCCTTTTGATCAAAATGCTTATGTTCGGGTAAAGCACTCAGCAAGGGTAACCCAATAATTTTCTCCACTTTTTCGGGAGATTGAATGGTTTTATTTAATAATGCCAGGCCTAAATAGTAGGCTAATAACAAAATAAAGCCCGCCAAAAAAGATAACATGATCAGCAGGCCACGTTTTGAGGGTAAGGGCTGTAAGGGGAAAAACGGATTATCCACCACTTTTAACGAATTGCTCATCTCCAGACTTTGCTGACGAAGTTTAGCCAGGTTCAAACCATGTAAAACCGATAAATATTGTTTTTCCTGCACGCCAACTTCGCGCTCAAGACGATTTATGGTAGATCCCAGAGGAGCAAATTCTTTGTAAATTCCATCATACTGACGAAGACGTTCGTCATAAACCATCAATCTTCCTTTCGATTCTTCGAGTTCAACTACTTTGGTAAGCCATTCATTCAACAAAGAATTTTGAGGAACCCATTCAATTGAATTATTAAAATCATAATATTCTCTGGCCTTTTCCTGTAACTGCAACTTGGTTTTATCAGCCTGATCCTGCATTTCACTTATCTTGTCAGCTCCGTATTTATAAATTTGAGCATTGGCAATTTTATAGTTTATGCTTGCCAGATTGGTTCTCAATTTCACTAAATCTTCATTTGCAGAAACGAAATCGGAATAGCTGTTCATTTTTTCCTCGATGCGCTTAATGGCAGTTTGCGCTGCCTCAAAGGCCATCTTTTCCTTATAGTAATCCGTTGATAAATCCTCCTTCGACTCGGCAACAAATTTTGCCTGCTCGTAATAATTGATTATTTTATTGTCAACCCCAAAATCCCTTAACTTATTTTCTGAACCCTGTAATGAATTGAAAGCGGTTTTCAACTGATCTTCAAAATACTTGACCACATTCATGGTTTCAGAACCTTTAATTCCTTTGTAGCGTAACGAGAATGCCTCGATCAAAAATTTCAGTGTATTCACACATACCCCTGCATCGTCGGTTTTATAACTGATCTCAAGCATATCACTGGTTGATTTCCGAACCACCAGAACGCTCGCAGATATTTTTGAAGAGGAATATGGACTCAAAGTAGACGACAACAAATCCTGCACGGTATTTTTGTTACTGCTGTCTTTTATCTTGTATAATTTTTCAACTGTTTGATCAAATTTTCCGGGAACGATTAACTGAGCTATTCGTTCGTCACTCAGCAATTTGTGCAACAATTCAAACCCTTTGGTATCCAATATATTTACATCCGGTTCTTTCAACAATAAATGCTGAGCTAATAATTTTATGGCAACTTCTTCAATCGTTTCACGTGCTTTAACCGTTGTAATTAAATTATCAAAAGCATTATTTACTTTAAAGTAATCTATCTTCTCATTTCCTTCATCAGTAATGCTATAGCCGGATGCCAGTCCTGTATAAATGGTTGCTGAGCTCTGAAATTCCTTGGGCATCGTTCTCGTAAAGTATATTACCGCGCCGGCCAGCAAAGATGGAAAAATGACAAGCCATTTTAATTTTTTGTATAGGATTCTAAAAAAAAATATTAACGTCATTTTTTAATTTTACGAGCTCTTTTCAGGTTATGTAATTTCGTTCCCATTAAGGTTTCTAATTGGTAATAGGCTACCATAAAATCTCTTTTCGATAACTCTAAATTTGATTCGGCAATTGCCAAAACATTTTTAAGTCGCGATAATTCCATCGGGTGAATTTTACCTTTACGCATTTCTACATTCGATATTTCTACTGTTAGTCTGGCACTTTCTGCATCCTGTACCCGCACATTAAGCATTTTTTGCGCCGCTATTAAATTGAAATAATCCACGATGATTTTCCTTCTTACTTCAATTTCAGCATCCATTCTCTTGTATTTGGTCATCTCATGTTCTGCCTTTAAGGTACGTAATCGTGCCGGACGGGCAAAAACCTCTGTTAATGGAACAATTACATTGGCTCCAACACGATAACCCAAACCAAGACTATTATTTAAAACCGATCCATCGGCATTTACCGTGTTTAAAGTAGTTTGATCGCCATAGGAATAATTAAAAAATCCCGAAAACCCATTCAGAAAAAGATATCGGGTATATTGTAAATTCTCTTTAGCCTTTTTGATTTGCGCATCCTCAAATTTTAATGTTGGCGAATACCTCACCGCATATTCAAGCAGGGAGTCAAGCGGTAATAATTGAGTGCCGATATCTTCATTGAGATCAAATAAAATAAGGTCCACCGGAATTTTGGAATAAGCTACCATTGATATCCCGTCATATACCATAGAATCTTTTTTCTGAGCGCATATCTCCTTTACATTCAGAAGAATGAAACCGACCAAAATTGCTAATTTACCATGGAAAATAATGTGCTTCACCAAAATTAAATACTTTAGAATATATCAAAATCAAAAGTATTAGTTTGTTAAGGATAAATATCGGGGATTCCCACAGAAATATACGTTCATTGTATGAATTAATGTACAAAAAAAATACCTGAAATTAATTGAAATTCATAACTTTGATTAAACTCTTTTCGAAAATAACGATCGAACCGAAATATTAACCAGCGAGCAACATGCCATTTATTTGGCGGAAAAAGAAAAAATGAAAAGCGAAATGAAGGATAAAAGAAAAGAACGGAATCGTTAGAAGTTGTCTGGAAATAATATTTTTAGAATTTTATGCGTCTATTTTTTGATATGCGAGGCGCATTTTGAAGCCAATAGCCTGCGACCTATAGGCGAAAAATGCAACGAAGCATATCGAAAAATAGGCCATTACAAAATGAAAAGATTATTTCCAGACAGCTTCTTAGGAAAAAGGGATCAATTAAGGAACAAATAAGTCTGGTTCGTCACCGGGTAATTCTAAAGCTTTAATAGAGCCAATTGCGTTTCCGGCAATTCCTTTAATGGAGCCATATAAATCAATCGTATTCGTTATAACCTTTTCAATTTGTTTTTCCCTCGATTTCCAAACTCTTTGCATAGCCCGCTTCTCACTTTCAAGGTCGGTTTGCATGGTCGTAAATCCTTCAACTATGGCTTCAATTTGTAACCTGAAAGTATTGCTGGTTAAATAGCCATAAAGTAAACTCATTTTATCTCCCTTGTTTTCCTGTGATAAGAGCGCATTGCTAATCTGAACAATGCTTTCGCGTAATACTTTACATAAGCCTTTAAACTCTTCATAGTTGCAGATCCAGATACCCTCTTTCATACCCATTCGTTCCATATCCGCGGGCATAACATCGGTAACAAGTACACCGATATTTGCGTTGCGTTCACGAATATCATTTTTAAATTTTTCTATCCAAACCGGCTGAAAATCCTTTGTACGCTTGCTTTCATAATAAATAGTTCCGCAATTTTGCTGTGTGCGCGTATTAACAATTTGAACACAATCGCCTCCCCGGGCTCCCTTTTTGATCTCCTCAATGGTATCCAAAGGAAAATTTGAAATCAGCCATTCTTCCATGGCAAGTTCCTGAACCTCTCCCTGCAACTGCATACTACCTTGTTCCTGCTTACGCTTCATCTCTTCGGTAAGCTTTTTCTGATCTTCCAATTGCTTATTAAGTTCTTTAAAAATCAATTCATTCTTTTCCTGTTCGGTCTTCTTTATTTTTTCTTTTTCTTCACCAAGTCTCACATTCAGGCTGCGTTCGGCTTCAACCATAATTTGCTCTCTCAAGCCTTCTTTTTCACGTTTTAAGGTTTCAATTTCGGCTTTGGTTCGGTTTAACTCTTTCACTTTTTCGGCCTGTTGGTTCAGCTCATTCTGCATCTGCTTGAATTGCTCCGATTGTTCCAACTCAATTTTTGATTGCAGTCGTTTTGTAATGACAAGTGTTTCTTCTTTGAGCTTTGCGCTGAGTTTTTCATTAAACAGTTCATTTTCCTTGCTTTTCTTCTCCTCAAACTCCCGTTTTTGTTGCTTCAGCTCTTCCTCTTTTTTTTCGTATTTATGCCTTTCCTGAACCAATTGGGCATTAAACTTCTTCTTCAGATCATCTTCCAACTGATGGTAAACAATTTCATTTACATCTATTTGGTTGCCACAATTCGGACAAACAATTTTATTTTCCTTTTCCATTTTTCAATTCATTTCAAATATAGCCATTTAGGCTGAAGGTATTTAAGCTGTAACGCTTCTCGCAACTCTCTCCGGTACCGATCGGGATATTATCTCTATATCAATCAGCTAATTCCTGTCTCGCCTCTCGCTATCTCGCTTCTCCTCTCCCATTTTCAATTCTTAATTATTAATTCTTAATTCCCTACCTCATTTCCCATCTCCCATCTCTAGCTCCTGCCTCATTTCCCTTTCGCCTTGGGCAGCTGCTTCCTGGCAAGCTTCTCGTCCCGCATGGCCGTATGGTAAACAATAGATGCAATGATAGCCGATGCCTGCATTAAATCAGCCTTTTGTATGCGATCATAGGTGTCCATATTGGTGTGATGGGTTTTGATGCCATAATCCAGCGGATCCTGAATAAATTGAAAAGCAGGCAGACCTACATTATCGAAAGGAACATGATCTGTTGAACCGGTGCTTCTGTTTGATACCGTTGTTGCATCCATATCCCGGAAAGGTTCAAGCCAGGCCTCAAAAACCTGCCTGAGTGCATCGTTACCCTGCAAATAAATTCCACGTATTTTTCCACCCCCGTTATCTAAATTATAATAGGCCGAAAGCTTGGCATGCTCAGGCAAAAGGATCATGGTATCATAATCGGCAAAATGTTTCTTTACATATCCTCGTGAACCCAATAAACCCTGTTCTTCAGCACTCCATAAAGCAATGCGGATGGTTCTCCGGGGTTTAATATCAATGGATTTCAGAATGCGCATTACTTCCATCATCACGGCACATCCTGCTGCATCATCTGTAGCCCCCGTGCCGGCATGCCACGAATCGAGGTGCGCACCTAACATCACCAATTCGCTTTTCAGATTTTTATCGGTCCCTGGAATTTCAGCAATTACATTGTATTCTAAAGTGTCTTGTTCCTGAAATGCCGTTTTAATTTCAATTTCCAGCTTTACTGCTCTTCCAACTTCAAGCAAACGAATCAGTCTGTTAAAATGTTCAGTTCCCATTTCTAATTCAGGCAATACCGGTTTAGCATGGGTGGCAAATGATGCCCCATTTGTGGTATTTAATGTACCCATTAGGCCCCCTCTTGCACTGATCACAGCAAGTACATTTTCTTCAATCAGAAACGCATTGAGCTTAAGTCGCGCTGCCCGTGTTCTCGCCATTTGTATGGGATCCACAACCGGTCTTGCATCCGGCGCATCATCCAGATTTTTATCTCTATAAATATCCTTCAACTCTTGCTCCGTATAGCGTCTTGCCTCAGGTTTCAAGCCTAATTTTGCTTCAAGATTTGCAGAAATTAGAACAATTTTATCCCTTAATTTTCCCCTGTATTTATCAAAGTCCAGCTCATTTTCAATTTTAACTGAAGTTACAAAACCTGAAACCAATCCATTCGTTCCGGGTGTCCATGCTTTTGGCATGGCAATTAAAGCCTGGTAGTAGGGAACCGTCATGGCAACATACGACTTCTGAACTTCCCAACCTTTTCCAAATCCACCCCAGGATTCAATCTTCGAATTTGCCAGCCCCCAATCACTCAACTGTTTTTGAGTCTGGAGTTGCGCACTTTTTATTTGGGTTGAACCACTCAAACGAGGACCGATAACATCTGTCATATTAAACAAAGTTTCCATCACTTTTGAATGGTAAAAGGCCTCATTTTTAATTTTAGAGATAACCTGATAATCTATTTTCTCCGGTTGGGCATTTGCATTTATTAAAAATACTAAACAGGCAAGCATAGCACCGAAATGTTTTTTCCCTTTCATGATTATGATTTTTAGACAATGATAGCAAAAGAACCGGAAACAGGAAAATATCCTGTTAATATTATTCAAATTCAAAAGTCAGCTGTTTTTTCAACCCCATAAATATTCACAAATAATGTGTTTGGAGTTTTTTTTTATGTGAATATTTGGAAATTCGATTTAAATGGTTTATATTTGTATTGGGCATTCAGCTAGGGGTAGAATTGGGTGTACCATGATCATAAACTTAAAAAGCCCTTGAAGTAATTCAGGGGCTTTTTCTTTTGCCTTAAAATAATTTAGTATTAAACAATTGATATACAATTAGTAATGTATTTTATAAATAAAAACCAGCGGCGTGCTGACTCTGTGAAACCCATGCAAGCCACCCATTAAGGTTTTAACAAAATACACCCCGTAAAAACGAAATCAAAATTTACTCCTCGATTGATAGCACCAACGAATCTGAAAAGGCTTCTTTAAAATCTCAAATCAAAACACTTAAGCGAATAGTGATATTATTTGAGGTAGGGCTTGGTGCCATAATAATTATTACTGTTTTCGCATTGGTTAAATAAAACGGGATTCTAAAATTTTCTTGTTTTATTAGCAAAAGTACTAAGTTCGTTCAGCTGTTGGGCAGTTATAGCCAATGCTTCAGAAAATTTCCACTTGCAAATAGGTAAATTATTATTTACCTTCGTTTCGCAATGAAATGCTCGGAACTTTATCGAATTCTTCAAAGAGATGGTTGGTACCCCGTATCACAGAGTGGATCACACGTAAAGCTGAAACACGACGTTAAATCAGGAATAATCATCTTCCCAAACCATGGTTCCCAGGAATTAGGTAAGGGATTGGAGAGAAAAATAAAGAAGGATGCAGGAATAAAATAGGAGAATAAACATGAAAGCTAGCAGAAAAAAAATCAAAATTATCGTTGAAAAGACCAATACCGGATTTTCAGCGTATGCTGAGGATTATCCTATTTTCTCAACAGGAAAAACAATTTCCCAACTGATCGAAAATTCGTTGGAGGCATCTAACCTTTTTTTCGAAGATAAAGGTGTTAAATTAAATATGGGAAACCTGAAGTTTGAAATTGATTTCAAGCAGTTTTTCCAATTTTACAGAGTAATCAACTCAAAGTTTCTTGCTGATAAGATTGGTATGAATCCAACATTACTATCTCAGTATGTTCAAGGACATAAAAAGCCGTCTGAAATTCAAACTGAGAAGATTCTTGAAGGTATTCAACAAATAGGAAAAGAACTTTCTGAAATAAACCTTATTTACAGGTAAAAGCACAGGCTATAACAGCGCACTGGCACTATTGCCAAAATTGTGTTCACGGGTAATTTGTATTCCTAAGAAAGATTATCTTTGATCACTCACCAATTGGCAACAGCGCCAGTGCGCGGACCGTTATATGCTACCAATAGTAAGAATAATTTAACTTTGAAAAATAATCAGAAATTTAAAAGTGCGGAGTCAGCACGATAAACACTGACAAAATTAAAATGAAGAAATTTACAATTATTTTATCAGTTTTAATTGCAATGACAATTACGACTAATGCACAAATTCCAAATAGCGGATTTGAGAATTGGATACCAAATGGTGGACATGAATATCCTACAGGATGGACAAGCTGTAATATGGCAGGTGGTCCATCAGGCCCACCATCATCATACCCAATATCAAAATCGACAGATAATTACCCAGTTGGTCTCGGAAGCTATTCAGTAAAAATAGAAACCAATGTTGGTGCAATCGGATTAGGAAATTGTGGACACGGGTTTATAAAAACAGCGCTTTACCTTGGTGACTGGGGCCCTGCATTTCCAATAACAGGACACCCGAATAGCTTTTGTGGTTATTATAAATTTTTACCGCAAAATAATGATACTATGATGATTACTTTATATCTATTTCAAAGCGGAACAGTTGTGGCGTCTGCTATCCTTACAAGCACAAGTACTGCAACAAATTGGACACCATTTAATATTCCAATTTCATCCTACTCAACAGCTGATAGTGCAGAAATTGGATTTAGTGCATTCTATGGCAAATATGGCCAATATCCTGTAGGTCCTTGGGGTAATTCTGTAATGTATGTAGACAATATTAGCTTTGATAATCTTGTTAATTCCATACCAGAACAGACTTTCAAAGACAATTATTCAATTTATCCTAACCCTGCTTCTGATATTGTTACTTTTAATATTAATAGCACAAACAATGCTAACTTTGCAATTAATATTTATAATATAAATGGCTCTTTAGTTAAATCGGAAATACTGAAACAAAACCAACGACAAATTAATATCGGGGATTTATGTAACGGAGTTTATATGGTAGAAATCAAATCTAAAGACTGGACTGAAAATAAAAGACTAATAATTCAAAGATAATATTGCCAGCATATAAAAGCTAGGGTTTCGAAGCGTCCGCAGGACAGCCTGTCCCGTCTTAAAACGGGAAACCAGGAACCCTATGTTGAACAGCTTGCCTCGTCCTTAGACGAGGGAAACACGCTATCATGTTGGGTTTTCAACCGATATTTAGGATTTATTTATAAAAATATTCTTATTTATTAGCGTGTTGATTGTATATACATTTGTACATAGTATAAAAATAAAAAAGCCTTAAACAATTGATATACAATTGATAAGGCAATTTTATTAGTGGTCTCGGAGGGATTCAAACCCCCAACCTTCTGATCCGTAG
>CAYHCF010000040.1:27744-31701 GCA_964355075.1 uncultured Chitinophaga sp. | reverse complement strand
ACACCCAATAATTATGTTTAAACTTTACACACTTAATCCGATTTTTCAAAGAACGATTTCTTTGCCAAAATCAATGGCAACAATCATGTTATTGTTGCTTTCTTTTGTTTCTTACGGGCAAGTTAATATTGCCCCATTGGCTACGGCCTCCGCTGCGCCGGCATGTAATACCGGTGCCTGCAGTACCTTAAATGACCTAAATTTTGGAACCTGTGGATCACAGCAAATGTGGATCACTTCAAGTTCAACCAATCCGGGCTCTACAGTAAACATCACTTTTGTATGGTCATCGCCACAGTCATTCAACAAATTCACCATTCACAATGGAGAGCAAAACAATCGCTTTCTGGGTGGAGGAACTTTGCAGCAATGGAATGGTACAACCTGGGTAACCTTTGGTACCTTTACGCAAACCAATATGGCTGTGTGTAGTTACGACATCAATTTCAATCCGGTTACCACTTCGCAGGTTAGGATTATTGACATCGTTGTTACCGGAACACAAAGTTCGAATGTGAATTTCCGTGAAATTCAAATCTGGCAAGCAAATCTGGCTTCTAATGATGCCGGTGTTATTTCTATTGATGCACCTGGCCAATATTGTACTCCCGGAACGATGGCAGTTGCTGCTACCATTAAAAACTTTGGTGTAAACCAAATTACCAGTGTAAATGTTAACTGGAGTGTTAATGGCACAACCCAAGCACCAACTACCTATACAACGTTATTAGATACCATGAATGGCGCAGGTAGCAATACTGCTTCTATTTCTTTAGGTACTTATAGTTTTCCGGCCACTTCTGTTGCATTAAAGGTTTGGACTTCAGGCCCGAATTCAGTTTTAGATACGGTTAGAACGAATGATACCTTACTAGTAAATAGAGCTCCTTCTATGGGAGGAACTTTTACCATTGACCCTGCAGGATCGGGCTCATCTAATTTTCTTTCCTTTGCTGCGGCTATTAGCGCCCTGCAAACAAATGGTCTTTGCGGGCCGGTTGTATTTAACGTGGCTGCCGGTACTTATACAATCACTACGCAATTGGTTATTCCGGTAATTGCAGGAGTAAATGCAACCAATACGGTAGAATTTAACGGAATTAACGCTGCAACACGAATTATTACAGGTAGTTTCTCATCAGCGGCAACTGTAGTTATTAATCAGGCGAAGTATATTACTTTTAATAATTTAACCATTGCCAATACTTTTACCGGTTCTTGTTCGGGTATAGGTATTGTGGGTTCTGCTTCTACAAATGGTGGAACATCAACTACCATAAAGAATTGTATCATCAATTTACCGAATGCGGGCACTTCAACTTCCTATGGTATTTGTAATGGTACCGCAGCTACTGGCTATGGTACTGCTTCAAACCGTGTAGATAGTGTTACCCTTGATAGCAATACGATTAATGGTGGCTATTATGGAATAGCCATGTATGGCTCAACAGCAGTATCTAATGCCTATAACAGAGAAATAAAAATCAGAGGAAACACCTTAAACAATATCTATATTTATGGTATATATTTATATTATATTCAGAATGGAATTGATATTATCGGAAATACCTTGAATATGGGTGCATCATCTTCTTATGGAATTTATTGCTATTATAACTATAACCATTTTACCGGAAATAATCCAACCCGTATCATTGGCAATAAGATTTACAATCCTTTATATGGTCTTTACTATTATTATCCTTCCTCGGGGGCTTCCAATCCAACTCAGATTTATAACAATACAGTTGTTGGAAGAAGTGGTACCTATAACTATGCTATGTATGTATATAATGGTTCTGCCTATGTAGGAAATTTCCTGATTTACCACAATACAGTAAAAAGTCTGAATATTACTTATGGTTATGGATTATTTTACTATAACAATACTGCCGGTGGTACACTAAGCTGTATGAATAATAATTTTATTATGAATACAACCAATGCAGGTTATTATTGTGCTTATTTCTCTACTAATCCGGCAAATCCTACCGGTGGTCAGGCTGTAAATAATAACAATTATTATATGTCGGGAGCCAGTAGCCCGAATTTAATATATAGAGGAGGTATATATACCACAGCAAATTACAATACATCAACAGCTGGTGGCGACTCTTCTAAAAACATTTTACCCAGCTTTACCACAACCAATTTTGATGGTCACTTAGCAGATGGATGTAATCCTTTGGGTTCCCCAATTGGTAGTTTTTATGTGCCAACAGATGTGGATGGCCAAACACGTGCCACCTATCCATTAATTGGCTGTGATGAATTTGTTGGGCTTTCCAATAATTTGAAAGCAATCGCATTACTATCTCCAATTACTCCGATAACTACTGGTTATCAGGATGTGAAACTATTGGTAAAAAATGTTGGAACCAATACGATTACCTCTTTTACAGCAGGATATTCGCTAAATTCAGGAACACCTGTAACTATTTCTTATTCCGGAACCTTAAATCCTTGTGATACCGTTACCATGATATTTACAGGAGGTAATCAGATTAATATGGGTGCCAGTAATGCAATAAAAGCATATACTTATGGTCCAAATTCAAGTACAGATGCCGATGCAACCAATGATACCATTAGCGTATTATATAAAGCTCCATTAAATGGAAATTACACTATTGGTACAAGCGGTACGTATCCTGACTTTATTACAGCAGTTACTGATTTACAAAATGGATTGGGTGGTCCGGTTAGCTTTACTGTTTTGCCTGGAACCTATACCGGTCAGGTTGTAATTAACGGTCCAATTCCAGGATCCTCGGGTACCAATACGGTAACTTTTGATGGAGGAACCGGAAACAAAGCCACACGCATTATTTCCACTACCACAGGAGGTGCCGCAGCAGTAGTATTAAATAATTGTAAATATGTTGCTTTCCGTAATTTAACCATCACAAATTTGGCTTCGGGTGCTGCAGGTTTTGCTATTGTTGGAAATGCAAGCAATAATAATGGTACCGGTTGTTCTATCAGTAACTGTAATGTAAATATGCCGAATGCCGGAACCTCTACCAGCTATGGCATAACAGTAACAGCAACTACCGGGGGTTATGGTTTATCTAATAACTTAATTGACTCTGTTTCAATTGACAGCAATGTAGTGACCGGTGGTTATTATGGTGTTGGTTTTTATGGAAATACTGCCGGTAATGCCAACTATAACCGTGAACACAAAGTAAGGGGAAATACAATTTTACCTTCCTATTATTATGGCTTGTACATGTATTATATCTGGAACCGGATTGAAGTATTGAATAATACAATTACTTACCCAGCCAGTAATACAGTTGGTTATGGAATGTACTTATACTATTGCTATAGTTCCTCGGCTTTGCCTACCCGAATTATTGGAAACAAAGTTGATGGTGCTGCTTATTATGGTATGTATTTGTATTATACGGTGTCCACCTCTCCAATCGAAATTTATAACAATGTGGTTACCAGAATGAATTATGCTTATGCCTATGGTATGTATGCTTATTTACCTAGCAGTTCAAGTGTAAAAATACTGCACAATACCCTTGTTTTTGATATGGCCCAAAGTAGCAATACATACGCTCCTTTGTTCTGTTATTTGCCAACTAACTCAATCGTAAAAAACAATATTTTTGCCTTAACTGCTGCAACAGCTAATTCAGGAATACCTGTTTATATGACCTCTGGCCCGGCAACAAGTAACTTGTTTAACAACAATATTTATTACAATGCCGGAAGTGCTAATTTGTTATACAGAGCAGGTACAACTTATACAACTGCAAATATCATTACAGCAGCAGGTGGAGGAGATTCTTCTTTCAGTGTAAATCCTCAGTTTGTAAGTGTACCAAGTAACTTACAGGTTCAAACCTGCTATACCGGCGGAGACTTTACTTCATTGGTTCCGACCGATTTTAACGGTACAATTAGAAGCATTCCTCCAAAAATTGGTGCGTATGAAAACAGCAC
>CAYHCF010000040.1:25451-27644 GCA_964355075.1 uncultured Chitinophaga sp. | reverse complement strand
TTAACGGTACAATTAGAAGCATTCCTCCAAAAATTGGTGCGTATGAAAACAGCACCCCATTATCTTATGTATCGAGTAATACCATTCAAAAAACAGGAGCCGTTGCTCCGGGAGCAACAGATTATGCAGTATTAAGAATTCCGGTTGTCTTTACAGGTTGTGGAATGGGTATTACTACCGGGTTTAAGTTTAATACCATTGGTACCACCTCCGTTACAAATATTGTAAGTGCGAAGGTTTATAATACAGGTTCTTCTCCAAGCTTTAACAATAATAAATTGGTGGGTACGGTTTACTCGCCATCAGGTCAGTTTACATTTACGGCTACCGATACGGTTAACCGAAATACCGGTGATACCACCAACTATTGGTTAGCTTATGATGTTTCGGCTTCTGCCGCAACTGGTAACTTCTTAGATGCACGCGTGGATAGTATAGAAGTTTTGGGTATCTGGAGAGTGCCAACTGATAATAATCCTACCGGTAATTTAGTGGTTACTCCGGCAATGACTTATATCAGCTCAACGGCTAATCATCCTTCATTATCAACGGTTCAGCCAGGAACTACTAATAACCAAATATTACGCATATTGGTAAGAGGTTCTTCAACAGGTTCTCCTATTAATGTAACTAATTTTAGCTTGAACACAACCGGGGGAGGTAATGATACATTGAATATTACGAATGCAAAAATCTATTATACCGGCAACAGTTCAACATTTGCAGCAACTGCTCAGTTTGGTTCAACCTATACCGTAACTGCTCCAACTGCTGCACAATGGGCTCCTTATAACATTTCTGGAATTCAATCATTGGGAAATGACACAAATTATTTCTGGCTAACTTATGATATTAAGGCAGCCGCTGTTTTGGGAGATTCGGTTGATGCAGAGGTTACCGGTATTACGATTGCCGGAACCAGCCAAACGCCAACAGTTACAGCTCCTGCAGGCATGCGTAAGATTCGTGCCAATTATTGCTTATCCGCCGCAACAAGTACTGCCGATGAAGAAATTTGGGGCGTACAATTAGGCACCTTGAATAATTCCTCAACCTGTACCACAACAGGTGGACCAGGTTCAACACAGAGTTTATATTCAAACTATACTGTAACGGTTCCAGCACCAAGTCTTCCTGCCGGTATTACAATGCCAATTTCAATCTATACAGGATCTTGCGGTGGTAACTATGGATCTTCTCTCGGAGTTTATATTGATTTAAATCAGGATGGATTATTTACAGGTACCGGCGAAAACGTTATCAGTTGGCTAAGTTTCACCAGTTCAACAGCAGGTTTGTACAGAACAGGATTTATTACCATTCCATGTACAGCCTTAACAGGTGCCACTACCATGCGTATTGTATATGTGGAAAGCTCGGTAGTTTCTCCTTGCGGAACATACACCTGGGGTGAAACAGAGGATTATACTGTCAATATTGTAAATGGTCCGGCTCAATATATTTCATCAGGCGGTATTCAGGTAACAGGTGTTGTGGCTGCCGGAACTACCGATGTTCCTATCATTCGCTTACCGGTTAAAGTTGCTGCCTCTCCTTGTAACCCGGGTATTCTTACTGAGGTAAGGTACAATACCATCGGAACTACCAATGTTTCAAATATAATCTCTGCTAAACTTTATAAAACCGGACCTACTGCAGTATTTAATACAACTAACTTGTTAGGTACTATATACTCGCCAAGTGGCCAAATGGTATTTATGATTACTGATACCGTAAATAATGATAGCAATAACTATTGGTTAGCATATGATATTTCTGCCTCGGCTTCAAATGGAAACGTGTTGGATGCCAGAATTGACAGTGTTCAGGCATTTGGAAATTATTATGTTCCAAGCAATGGCAACCCAACTGGCAATAGGTTGATTTCGATACCAATGACTTATTTGGGTTCTGATGCCATTCATCCTGATTTGTCGAAAGTTGAGAAACCATCAACCAATAACCGTCTGCTACGTATTATGGTTAGAGGAAGCTCATCAGGTTCTCCAATCAATGTAACTCAGTTTAGTTTGGCTACCACCGGTGGTGGAGATGATAATTCGAATATTGCCAATGCAAAAATGTGGTACACCGGCAGTAGCATAACTTTTGCTGCCACTTCTCAGTTTGGTACAACGTATACAGTTGGAACGGTAACACCGGGTTCATGGTCGGCTTATGTAATAAACGGCA
>CAYHCF010000040.1:0-25351 GCA_964355075.1 uncultured Chitinophaga sp. | reverse complement strand
TATACAGTTGGAACGGTAACACCGGGTTCATGGTCGGCTTATGTAATAAACGGCACACAGCCTTTGGCCAACGACACCAATTATTTCTGGTTAACTTATGATATCAAAACCGGTGCCGTATTGGGCGATTCGGTAGATGCAGAAGTAACAGGTATCACCATTGCCGGAACTCCTCAAACACCTACAACTACTGCTCCAACAGGTAACCGTAAAATCAGGGCACCTTATTGTGCATCTGCTTCCTATTATACCGATTACGATGATATTGGATTGATAACCATGACTCAAAGTGCGGTAACGGTATTAATTAATGGTACAGGTTGTACGCCGGCTCAGTCGAATTCAAATGCAGTGCGTCAATACACCGATTTCTCAGCATTAAATCCGGCTAACATGAAACAAAATGTACCGGTTAACTTCTCTTTGTGTAATATTTCAGGAACGACCTTTACCGTAGGAAGTTATGTAGGAATCTTCATAGATTATAACCAAAACGGAACCTTTGATGCAGGAGAGCAAGCCTATGCTTCCACCGGTTCAACGGTTGATAATATTTCGGGTTCATTTACCATCCCTTGCTCCGCTTTAACAGGAAATACCCGGATGCGTGTAATTTTACAATCCTACAATCCTGTAACCAGCCCTTGTTTGTCGGCAAATACTACCTATTATTATGGCGAAACAGAAGATTATACGATCAATATTGTTGATAACGCCATTGCTTATTTAAGCAGTACCGCCCGTCAGATTTCAGGATTTACTTCGCCGGGAGCAACCAACGTGCCTGTTTTACGTGTTCCTGTTAAGGCATTGGGTTGTGGAATTGCAACTGCAACAGAAATGAGATTCAATACTGCAGGTACTACTACTGCTACCAATATTATTTCAGCTAAATTGTACAAAACATTGAATACTGGCTTTAACACCAATAGTTTGTTAGGCACTATTTATTCTCCAACCGGAAACATGGTATTTACAATAAATGATACCCTTTCAGGTTTAGAAGGAGATACCAATAATTTCTGGTTGGCTTATGATATATCTTCAGGTGCTAGCGTTACTGCAAACTTTGTGGATGCCAGATTTGATAGCAGCCAGATTTTGGGTATTTACCGTATTCCTACTGTAAGTACACCTGCAGGTAACATTCAAATTACGGTTCCAATGACGTATGTAAGTTCAGTTGCGTCTCACCCTGATTTTAGTAAAATAGAGCAAGCGAGTGTCAATAATATGATGTTGAAAGTTGTTGTGAATACAAGTGCAGCAGGTTCAGCTATTAACTGCACAAACTTGGCTTTAAGTACGAACGGTTCCAGCAATGTTTCCACTAATATCTCAAATGCGAAAGTGTATTATACCGGTGCAAGTAACAATTTTGCTACCACTACTCAGTTTGGATCAACCTCTACCGCTCCAAGTGGAACATTTAGTGTATCGGGAACGCAAGGCTTATTAAATGGCACGAATGTATTCTGGGTAACTTATGATGTTCCTTCAGGAGGAATTATTGGTGACTCGGTAGATATGGAAATTTCAGGAATTACCATCGATGGTACGCCTCAAACACCAACATCGGGCGCACCGGCAGGTAACCGTAAGATTAGAGCTCCATATTGCATCTCTGCTGCAACCAGTACCGGAGATGAAGAAATATGGGGTGTGTCTTTTGGATACCTGAATAACACGTCAACCTGTACCACTTTAGCACCTGGACCTGGTTCATCGGTTCAATTGTATGGCAATTACACAGGCTTAGCTCCAACAACCGTTCATCTTGGCGATAATGTAGCTTTAGCCATTACGGTTGGAACTTGTGGTGGATTCTATGGTGAAGTAGTAGCAGCTTATATTGACTATAACCAAAATGGTCTGTTAACGGATGCGGGCGAGAATGTTTATACTTCTGCTTACCAGTCAAATACCAACAATGCTGTATTAAGTGGAATGGTAACTATACCGGCATCTGCATTATTAGGAACTACCCGCTTGCGTATTGTTTATGTAGAAGGTTCGGCAGCTCCTGCTTGTGGAACTTATACTTGGGGAGAAACTGAAGATTATACAATTAATATTCAACCTTATGTTAATGCAGCTTATGCATGGAATGGAACAACCAGTACCAACGCACAAACATTTGCCAACTGGACCCCTTCAAGGGTATTGAGTAATAATTTGGATAAATTAATCTTTAATAGTGGCGGTACCGTTAATGTTGCCAATATTCCTACTGCAACAGTAAGCGTAATTGAAGTTTCAAATGCAACCGTGGTTAAAGCTACACCAACCGCTCCTGCAAATTTATTAACTGCAACGGATACCCTGAATCTGGGAGCCAATTGCCGAATTAATACCGGAACCATGATTCTAGGATTAGGTACGGATATTGTAAACGCTGGAACTTTAACCGGTACCGGTCGTGTTGCCGGTAACTTGAAGCTCTGGATGAAAGCAGCTACTTCTTCCTATACTTTCCCAATGGCGGATACCGGTGGGGTAAACAGAACTGTTACACTTAATTTCACAACCGCTCCATCTACTTTAGGTTCAATAACAAGCTCCTTCACAACTGGTTTACCAGGAACAACCGGCTTACCTGTAGCTGATGCAGTAGCTAGTATTACCGCAGACAGGATTGGTGAAACAGGCGTTTGGACCATCACTCCAAGTGTTACAAGTGGAACTTTTACCGGTACATTTAATGCGAGTGGATTTAAAGGCATATTTAATTATGCTCAGTTAATTTTATTGAATCGTGCAACTGCACCAACTGCTTGGTCGTTGAATGGAACTCATGCTGCAACAACCGGTAGCAATGCTGCTCCAATATTAAGCAGAACAGGCATGACCGCTTATGGTCAGTTTGGTGTGGGTGGAAACAGCTCCGTGAACCCATTACCGGTTAATCTTTTATTCTTTAATGGTAAAAATATCAATGGCGATGTACAATTGAATTGGGCAACTGCCACTGAAACCAACAATAAAGGATTCATGATTGAGCGTTCATTGGATGGAAACAACTTTGAAGATGTGGTGTTTGTGAATGGACAAGGTAACAGCTCAAACACAACTTCATACGTTAAAATGGATGTTTCTGCATTTGTTATAGCGAATTCAGCTAACTTATACTATCGTTTGAGACAAGTTGATTTTGATGGAATGATCACTTATTCTAACATCATTAATGTAAATCTGGAAGATGTTTTAGGTGATGATGTAAAAGTTTATCCGAATCCGTTCAATACCCATACAGGAGTGAGTATTGTTGCTACCAATGGTGGTGCAGCGCAGATTCAGGTTTTGGATATGCAGGGACGACTGATTATTTCGGAAACAGTAAATGTGAAAATGGGATCAAATTACAATGAGTTGAAGGACTTAGGTAACCTGACAAATGGCATTTACTTTGTAAAAGTTAATGTGAACGGAACCAGCAAAACGATTAAGGTTACAAAAGGTAACTAACAGCTAGGTTCGTATTTTATAAAAAGGGGTGGCTTCGGCCGCCCCTTTTTTTTGTCTTAAAATTTAAATTCAATGAATGTGACAAAGGGCTAAAGCCCTAAATGATGTTAGAGAATCAATCGGGATCCCTGCCCTGAAGGGCAGGGCAATTGACAGGGCAAATGGATATGGGTTTTAACCCCTTGTCAAATTGCCCCGGGTTTTAACCCGGGGTTTAGGCAGTCAGGCAAATCCGGCGCGGCAGCAGTTTTCAAAAAGAATAATGCAAATATTTCGCCGCGCAATGAGCAGCATGATGGGGAGAATCAAACAGAAATCCCGTAAAAAAGCAGGGCAATGGGAATTGCTGATTTCTATCTTATTTTGTGGCTATCAAAAATATATCCCAGGTTGTATCCAGATCCTCTTTTGTTAAAAAGAAGTCGCCGGTTTCAATGGCCAGCGTATCTGAGTTTTGCTCTTTCAGATTTTTGCGCATGATTGTAGTTAAAAAATTATAAGGAGCCACTAACCAGCTTGCCGGAATCATTTTATGAATTCCTAATGGATCGAATCGTAGTATTTTTTTTGCCCAGGCAGCATTTTCCTGATAGTATTGATTTACCTTTTCATTTCCCTGAACACCCATTAATTCGAAGGAAGGGAAAATGCCGGAAACTTCTTTCCTGATTTCATCAAAGGTGTATTCGTGCACATGGAAGGGGTTTCTGGCAATACTCATTTTATTATTGGGAGTTGAACACAAAAAAGTACCTCCCGGCTTTAAGACTCTTTTTACATCCTTCATAAAACCTGCTCTTTCATGTATATGTTCAATAAACTGAAAGGCAGTAAGAACATCCACACTGTTATCAGGTAAGGGAATGGGCGGAACACTGCCTGATATAAAACTTAAATTGGTTTTGGCTGCATGTTTTCTGCGTGCATCAACCAGCGTGGCTTCACTATAATCTACTCCAACTGTACTTTGCGTATAATCTGCAAGAAATTGAGTCCCGTAACCATCTGCACAACCTATATCAGCGGTATGTTTGCCTTTTACGTAATTAACGGCAAACTCGTATGCAAAAAAGCAACGTTTAACCGTAACATTATTACTATCCTCAAAACTGGGTCTTTCTCTGTCAAACATGATATTGGGTTGGCTTTGCCTTTAACAAATGAAAATTGTTTTTCAATTGGTTGGCAAAAATACATAAATGTTTAACTTTGGATGAACCAAATAGTTAAAAAATGAATTTTAAACGTCTTATTTCGAAAAAAAACTCTTTGAGACGGCCAAAGCCATTAAACCGCTTAATGATTTTATTAACAGGGCTATTTCGTAGGGATCAAAAATTGCTCAAGTGCATTCATTTTTCCGGAGGTTTCTAAAAACTCACTTTCTGCATCAGAATGAACGGTTATACCTGCACCGGCAAATAATATAGCCTTATTATACTGCCACTCCATACATCTTAAATTTACGTATAATCTTTGATTGTTGGGTTCAAACAATCCGACAAAACCACTATAAAAACAGCGATCAAAGTCTTCGTGCTCAACAATAAACCGGATTGCTTTTTCTTTTTCCATTCCACCTACAGCGGAGGTCGGGTTCAGACAACCGATCAACTGACTAATTCTATTTTTAGCGTAAACAGAAGGAGTCTTTATATTATATTTGGTTTGAAGATGTTTAAGATTACCCGAAATCAGGTTGGAAGGACCCTCCTTCCGGAAACTGAAATTATTTTCGTCCAGGATTTTCTCGATATACAATTCTACCAGATGTTGCTCTTCTTTTTCTTTTGAACTCCATTTATAAAGGTTCAAATTTGGCAGGGTACCGGCTAAGGCAACGGTTTCCATTTTTGTGGTTGACGACTGTAGTAATAACTCGGGAGTTGCACCTAACCAGGTGCCGGTTGTCGGACTCGAAACCAAATACACAAAGGCTGCAGGAAAGGTTTCTTCCAATAATGAAAAAAGGTGGATGGGATCAAAATTTTCTAAGGGAATCGTTTTGATTCTGGCTAAAACAACCTTATGAAAGTCACAATCTGATTTCATTTGTTGGATGGCAGTATTAACCAGGTTGAGGTAATGAGATTTTTCGCGCGAAGTATAATTGCGGCCCGAAAAATGATAAAATTGATCATTATGTGTATTCGCTTCAAAAACCCGGTCCGAATTTATTTGAATAGCATAAGTCTGATCCTGTTTATTAAACGGAGAAATGACAAAATATTTCGAATCCATTAAGGTTTCAATAGATGGCATTTCAGGTAAACACCTGCCTTCTATATACCATGCTGTTGTTTGTCCGGGAAGGCGGTAAAAGGCAAAAGAATCATTCCCGTTTTGCATGTTTATCCTGCTTTGCAACAATGCTTACGGTTAGCCTGCTGATACAACACAAATTTCCTTGGGTATCGGTAATTTTTATTTCCCATACCTGTATGGTTTTACCAATATGAAAGGGTCTGGCAGTGCCGAAAACCCAACCCTTATTTACACTTTTCAGGTGATTTGCATTGATGTCCAATCCAATGGCAACACTTGTTTTTCGGTTCAGGCAAAGATTAGCAGCCACGCTGCCAACCGTTTCCGCTAATAAACAATAGGCACCCCCATGAACGGTACCTAAGGGTTGTACTGTCCGGTGGTCAACAGGCATTTTAGCTACCAGAAAGTCTTCTCCCAACTCACAAAATTCAATTCCCAACCAATCGGCAGAGGTGTTTTTATTAATGTTATTCAGATCTGAGAGTGAAATTTCTTTGGTATCAAAAAAAATGCTCATAAATGTAATTTGTAATCCTGGGTATATTTAATAATTTTCTGATAGAGTTCTTCAGGATTGAAAGGTTTTGTGATATAATCGTTCATGCCGGCTTCAATTACTTTTCGGCGGGTTTCCTGAAAGGCATCAGCCGACAGGGCAATAATGGGGACTTCCGAATTCTTTACAACAGAATTTTCTGCCCTGATAATTTCAGCGGCCTGAAAGCCACTCATAACAGGCATTTGCAAATCCATTAACACCAAATCAATATCGTCTCTTTCTTTTAATATTTCTACCGCTTCTCCCCCATGATTGGCAATAATCAATTCATTCTTCCATTTTTTGAAAAATTGTTTCGCAACAAATTGGTTCATGGTGTTGTCTTCTACCAACAGAATGTTGAGCGTAGAAAAATCGATGAGAAGGGTCTTTTTAATTTCCTTTTCATCAATGGATGTCAATTCACTTACATTAAATGGTATCCTGACGATGAATGAGGTTCCTTCACCCAGTTTGCTCTTAATGCTAATTTCACCCCCCTGCAATTGAACGAGATTCTTAGTAATGGCCAGTCCTAAACCGGTTCCGCCATATTTACGCGTAGTGTCTGTATTTGCCTGTGTAAAACTCTCGAATATTTTAGATTGCTGACTCTCATCGATGCCAATTCCGCTATCTTTTACCTCGAATTCAATTATGATGGAGGATGCTGGACTTTCTATCAGCCTGATTATAATTTTAATAAAACCGGTGGAAGTAAATTTGATGGCATTACCCACTAAATTAAACAGAATCTGATTCAGGCGATAGGGGTCACCCATAATAACTTTGGGAATATTCTTGTCAATCTCAATGGAAAATTCGAGCCCTTTTTCCTTTGTTCTGAATTCGAAAGTTTTATGTAATTCGGCTATTCGGTGATGTAATTCAAAATCAATTTTCTCGAAACTTATCTTACCGGCCTCAATTTTGCTAAAATCTAAGATATCATTAATAATTACCAAAAGATTATCAGCCGAGTAGCGAATTGATTTGATGTTTTCGAGAATGGTTCCTTCAAATTTTTCTTCCAATAATAGTTCAGATAAACCAATAATGGCATTCATAGGAGTTCTGATTTCGTGGCTCATATTGGAGAGGAACTCGGATTTAGCCTGACCCGAGGCAATGGCATCATTTTTTGCCTGAAGCAATTCTTGTTCAACTTTTTTATTTTCGGTAACATCCTGTGAATAAATAGCAACTCCGGTTACCTCACCTGATGCTGAAAAGATGGGGTTAAAAGTTGTTTCGAACCAGGGAATTTCAATTTTACTATTGCTAAAACTAATCTGTTCCATAACCGTAAACTGTTCCCCTTCCAGACCCTGTTCAATATTGGCAATAAGCTTTTTTTTTCGTCCCTCATCCATTGGCAAATCGTTCAAATTGATATCGTTTTGAACCAAATCATGGGTTCTTAGCAAATGTTCCAGATTTTCTTTAAAAGAACTGTTAAAAGAAATCAGTTTAAAATTACGATCAACGGCATAGATTAAATTACGGGTGCTTTCCAGGATTGCGTTGAGCCTGAAATTGTTTTCAATAATTTTTTTCTCGGCAAACACGCGCTGCTTTTCGCTATCCCACAGACGAATGGCAGTTATGACAACTTTTGAGATTTTTTCAGGATTGATTTCTGATTTGTTAAAATAATCAAAGGCTCCGCTTTTGAACATCTCAACGGCTATTTTTTCATCCCCCTGCGAAGTCATGATTGCAACCGGAGCATTTACCCCTTTCTCTCGCATTTTTACCAGGAGTTGAAGTCCGTTAATTCCCGGTAACTGGTAGTCTAGAAAAATACAGTCGAAAGTGTTTTTTTCTATAGCCGAAAAGGTTTCAGCGGCATTATTGCAAATAGTCAGCGAATAGTTAAGCTCGGTTTTTTTGATCGCTCTCTGAAAGATCATTACATCAACCTCATCATCTTCGATTAAAAGTAATTTGCATGCCAGAGGTAAATCCTGATCCTGATTCATAAATGTATTTCTAATTGCCGGGAAACTCACACAGGTTCCAATAATTGTTCAGTGCAGATACGGCCTCAATAAAACGATCCAGGCTCAAAGGTTTTAATATATACCCTGCTACATTGAGGTTATATGCATCCACTTTATCTTTATCTTCGTTTGAAGTCGTCATCACGAAAACGCTCAAATGCTTAAGCTGAACATCGTTCCGTAATTCTCTGAGAAACTCGATTCCGCCCATTTTTGGCATATTCAAATCCAACAGGATAATCTTGGGCAAATCATAAGGAGCAGATTCTACCTTCTCCCTAAGAAATTGCAATGCCTCTAAACCGTTATGGCAAACAAACAATGGATTGGTAACATTGTTTTTTTTGAACGCCCTTTTAACGTTCATCACATCTACCTCGTCATCTTCAACCAATAAAATATTTACAATCTTGTCTCCCATAATTTTATCAAAAGTAATTATATGTCAATAATACAAAAAATCCATTTAAAGCATCAAATAAATGTCCTAACATCTGGTTAATATACCTCCGGGTCCTGATGGATCAATACCGGTTTTTTAGGCCAGGAAAAGAAAAAGTTTGAGCCCTTGCCAGGGGAGGATTCCACCCAGGTGGCACCTCCGTATTCTTCTACAATTTTCTTCACAATGGCAAGGCCTGCCCCAACATTCTCCACCTCATCCCTACGCTTAAGTGTTTGAAACATAGCAAATATTTTCTGATGATATTCCTCAGCAATTCCGGGGCCATTATCCGCTATGCAAAAAACAAAGTCGGCAGCATTGTTTTTAAAAGTAATATTAACGACAGGATGAGTTGCGGTATTATGAATGATTGCATTTGAAATAAAATTCTGAAAAACTTCTTCAATATTTTTCCGGTTCCCGAAAATTACGGGTAAATCTTCGTCAAAAAGGATGGAACAGTCAGGTGAGGGGTTCAGGTATTGTAATATTTGAAGCACAATTTCTTTCGTACTAACTTCTTCCTGATTCTTCAGATTATTCCCGGCATTCGTATATTTTAAAATCGAATTTATTAATGCTTCCAATCGCTGAACTCTTCCGCGCATCAATTTAAAATAACCTTTCGTGTCTTCAGATAGAATATTCCCGGTATCTTCCTCAATCCACTCGGTAAGGTTATTAATTCCGCGTAAAGGACTTTTTAAATCGTGAGAAGTGATATATGCAAATTGATCTAATTCTCTATTTTTCTTTTCAAGGTTTACGGTATAGGCTTCCAGTGCCTTCAGGTTTTCAGCCTCCTTATTTTTGGACCTTTTCAGATTATCTCTCATTTCTATTAAGGCTTTTCCCAATCGGTCTTTTCGGCTTAGTAAAGGTACCTGAATATCGTATTCTCCTTTGCCAATAGCATTTGCAACCTGCTCTTTGGTTTTAAATCCTTTTACCACTTTTTGTGCTGAGTCAATCATAACGCCGATTTCATCCTTTCTGGCTATTTCAGAGTGAAAGGAAACAATTTTCCCTTCACCAACCTCATCCAGGATGGAGCTTAACTCTTTGATCGGTCTAATAATGGTTACATTGGTTATATAAATAGAAATGAAACTCACAATAATAATGACCACAATCATAAATAAGAGCAAGTATGAGAGGGTTCGGTAACTGGCAAATTTTTGAGCTTGCATTTTATTAAAAACACTGATAGCAAGCAGACTTGTTTCACTCAGTGCCAATTTCATTTTATTTATTTCCTTTTCTATATTAAGATTCAGAAGAGCCGCCTCCCTCATTTTTGCAGTATCCTTATAAGCCAAGGTAGTGTCGAGCAAATCCATCAGTGCCCTTTGTTTATAAGAAACATCATTGAATTGGATGTCCACTTCAATAATTCGTTTTTTTGTATCCTTCAGGCCAGGTTCCTGACAGAGACCAATTATGGTTAATTTTTGACGCGGATATCCACGGTCGAGGATCTTTTGCAACCTGAGTTTTTTGGTTTCATTGGGCTGAATAGAAATATCGTTGCAAAGACGGCCCGATTCTTCAATGACCGATTGGTAATCTCTAATGGTACTGATTATGGGGCTAAATGAACTTGAAATTTTGATATCAATATTTTTTCCATACTGTAATAAAAGAATCGATATCAGGGTAAAAGCAAGCGTAACCATAACAACCGCGAAGAAACTGATGGCCGTTCGGGTGCCAATCTTCATCCTGTATAGACGGTTAAATATGGGTTGAAACATTATTGTTTAAAGAGTTTTTGAACCAATACAAATCTCAACAACAAAGCCATATATTTAAAGCACACAATTTCAATTAATTGTGTTAAATGAATTATTTTTTGGTCGGTTCAAAATGAGACATTTTTTGAATACTTGGTTTATAATGAACCATAATTTAGTGCAATTGGCTCAAATTCTATAGATTAGTGAAGGATTAGCCTTGTTTGAGAATGAAAAAAAATATGAATATTTTTTTTGGATGAATGAATCCGGATCTACGTTTTATTTTTTATATGATAAAAATTAGGTGAAATGCTTGAAAATTAATCTTCATTTGTAAGAATTAAAAGGAACCATTATGAGCGAATACACATTAAGTAATTTTAGAGGCCTTATTGCAAAGAATAATCAGGAAATAGCTCAGTTAAATTTTGAAGAGGGAGATGTCCTTTTCTTAGCGGAAGATATCCGGGTTAGAAAAACAAATATTGATAAGGCCAATGCACTTGGAAAAAGCACCAAATACAAAACAGCCATCATTATCAAAACTCAGGAGGGATTATCAAAAATTGAATCTCCGGTAATAGGCCATGACGACGATTTTGTTTTTACTAAAAGTGAGCTGAAGATACCTGTAAAATGTATATACAGCATCGATTTTATTAATTTTTAATTTTCAGTAGCCTACTCTACCGTAACTGATTTGGCTAAGTTACGTGGCTGGTCAACATTACATCCTCTTAGCACAGCAATGTGATAGGATAATAATTGAAGCGGAATGGTTGCTACCAGAGGTATCATACACTCTTCGCATTCTGGAATATAAATTACGTGTTTAAGCATTTTTCCTATTTCAATATCTCCTTCAGTTGCGATGGCAATAACAAGTCCTTTTCTTGCCTTTACTTCCTGAATATTGCTGATCACTTTTTCATAATTACTATGTTTGGTAGCGATTACAATAACAGGCATTTCTTCATCAATTAAGGCAATGGGCCCATGTTTCATTTCAGCTGCCGGATAACCTTCGGCATGTATATAGGATATTTCCTTCAGTTTTAGCGCTCCTTCCAGGGCTACCGGAAAACCATAACCACGACCCAGGTATAATGCATTGCGTGTATCTTTAAATTTTTGGGCAAGTAATTTTATTTCAGGGTCAATGAGCAACATTTTTTTAATTTTATCGGGGATGGTCTCCATTTCGTTCAATAATTCCCTTAAACGATTGCTACTAATAGTACCTTTTTTCTGTGCGATGGATAGTGCCATTAAAGTTAAGGCAGTAACCTGTGCAGTAAAAGCTTTGGTAGAGGCTACACCAATTTCAGGACCGGCATGTGTATAAGCTCCGGCATCGGTGATACGCGGAATACTTGAACCTACTACATTACAAATTCCAAAAATGGTAGCCCCTTTGCTTTTGGCTAATTCAATGGCTGCAAGGGTATCGGCTGTTTCTCCCGACTGAGAAATGGCAATGACCATGTCTTTTTCACTGATTACCGGATTTCGGTATCTGAATTCTGAGGCATATTCTACTTCGGTTGGAATTCGGGCAAAATCTTCAAACAGATATTCACCAACCAAAGCGGCATGCCAGGAAGTTCCACAACCCACAATGATTATGCGGTCAAGATTTTTAATTTTATCCTCAAATTTATCGATACCTGCCATGGTAATATTGGCCACCGGTAAATGAATTCTTCCCCTGAAAGAATCTAAAATACTGCGGGGTTGCTCAAAAATCTCCTTCAACATAAAATGCTCATACCCGGCTTTTTCAATACTTTCGAGGTTGAATTCGATCGCATGAATATGTGGCGTTTTTACGATGTTGTCGATGGTTTTGATGGTAAGCTTATTTCCGGATATAATGGCTATTTCACCATCCTGAATATAAACTACATTTCGCGTATATTCAATAATAGGAGTTGCATCGCTGGCAATAAAATGTTCATTTTCACCAACCCCAATAACCATCGGACTACCTTTTTTTGCTCCAATTAAGTAATTAGGATCATTTTTAGATAAGATAACAATCGCATAGGCTCCAACTACTTGCGTTAAAGCCATTCGAACCGCTTCCTCAAAAATTACTTTATTATTATTAAAAACCTCTTCAATCAGGTGAATTAAAACTTCGGTATCCGTTTCACTTACAAACTGGTGTCCGCGTTCAATCAACATTTCTTTAAGAGCGACATAATTTTCTATGATTCCGTTATGTATAATGGAAAACTTACCATCTCCTGATAAATGTGGATGTGCATTCAGATCATTTGGAACACCATGGGTTGCCCACCGGGTATGACCCATTCCGGTATTAGAGGAAGTTTCCTTCATTCCAATTTCGGTTTCCAAATCAGCAACATTACCTGATTTTTTATAGACCAGCATTTGATCATTTCCGTTTAACAGGGCAATGCCGGCACTATCATACCCTCGGTATTCTAAACGTTTCAGGCCTTTGAGGATAATTGGGCAGGCCTGCCTATGGCCTATATAAGCTACTATTCCACACATATGAAAACAAATTTAAGAAAAAAAAACGAATTATACCATCACTGTATTTCTGGCGTCGACCGCTTTATTAATGGTATATTTAAGGCTGCGCACCTCATAGAGAAGTTTTTCAAATTCTTCGAAATTCAGGGTTTGTTTGGCATCCGATAAGGCCAATTGCGGGTTGGGGTGTATTTCTATCATTAATCCATTTGCACCTGCAACCATACTCGCTTTAGCCATAGGGGTAACCAGGGCTGCTGCTCCGGTACCATGACTTGGATCAGCAATGATGGGCAAATGACTTAAGGATTGAACCAAAGGAATAACGGCAACATCCAATACGTTTCGGCTTATTGGATCAAAACTTCGTATTCCACGCTCGCATAAAATAACCTTAAAGTTACCTCCACTCAAAATATAATCGGCTGCCAATAACCATTCGTTTACCTTAGCTTGCATGCCGCGTTTTAACATAACCGGTTTATTGATTTTGCCTAATTCGGCCAGCAGATAAAAATTAGCCATATTCCTGCTACCTATCTGAATAATATCAGCGTATTGCATTACTTCATCCAATAAACTTAAATCCATTAATTCGGTAACCACATTGAGCTGATATTTTTTTGCTGCCTGGCTCAACATACGCAAACCCTCTTTTCCTAAACCTCTGAATGAATATGGAGAGGTACGAGGTTTATAGGCTCCACCACGGATAAAGCGGATTCCATTTTTATTCAGAAAAGCAGCAATTTCATAAATTTGTTCTTCGCTTTCCACACTGCAGGGTCCTGCAATAATATTAGCATAATCGGTACCCACAAGGGTTCCGTTTACCTCAAACCGGGTTTTGGTTTTAAACTCTTTTGAGGAAAGCTGGAAAGGCGTTTCGATATGCTGAATTCGATTGATAAAGTTGAATTCTTTTAAAGAAACAGTTTGGGTTAAACCGGGAACAATGCAACAGTTTTCGGAAGGAACATAGTTGCTTTCAAAGCCTTGCTGCTTCAGATGAAGCTGCATTTGAGCCAGGTTAGAAGGATCAGTATTTTGATGAAAAAATATTATCACAAGCCAGCGATTTTTACTTAATAACCGTGTACGTTAATTTTAATTTCAGTTTTCCTGTATTTTTCCTTGTATTAAGGGCTACTCTTTGAGCTGATACCGGATAATCAGCGGTAACAATCAGATTCATTCCGTAATTATAGTTATAGCCTTTCTTATAAGAATCCAGCAAATATTGTAAATGCCTGACAATATTAAAATGATATTCGTTATAATTTGAATTTAATAATCCATCGTAATAAGAGCCCAATTCAAAAACCTGATCTTTTAAAAACACATTGCGGCCCAGAGAGTCTGATCCAACTAAGGATAGTTGAGGTGGAGATATATAGGGTACAGCGTCGCTTCCTTCTAATACAGAAAAAATAATTTCGGCACCATTTATGGCCAATCTTGGATTGTTTAACAGCGCATACAGGTTTGGAAGTTCCACCCTGACTTTCGATCCGCCAAAGGGTTGGGCAAAACAGGTATCTCTATGAACCCCTGTAAATGAATTTTGTAATAAACCTGCTGGAATATCCGATTGCTCATAGTAATTATAAGCAGCTTCGCTTCCGGGGGTAACGGGGAAATTTACCGACAGCGAATCTGAATAAAAGGCGGTAAGGGCGGTAACATTTGAGTTAAGCTTTACATATACAATGGCACCTTCACCTGAATTTACATTGCTTTCATCGATCACAACAAAGCCTTTAAAAGTTGCTTTAAAAGCAGTAGTATTCAAAAATTGATTATTGGCTTCAGCAGCGAAAAGCAAATTTTTATAATCATCTTTTAAGGTAATACGAATATGCGGAGGGATCACCACACTCTTCTGCCCCAATTTGTATTTTGTTGAATCCGTGAAATTATATTTACCCGTCCAGGAACCCACTTCAATTCCATCGAAAGCGTATTTTCGGGTTGAATAATAATTTGAATCCCAGCTGATACTTTCGTTAAGTTTATATACCTTTAAGGTATGTATTGCATTTTTATCCCCATAAAAATCCTCCAGGTAGGTTCCATCGCTTTTGGGTTGGGTTCTGAACCGTAATTGTAAAACTACCGAATCTAATTTGGTGGCACCTCCCCAGGTAAACTGGTTTGATGGTAAACCATATTGCATGGCCACTGAGGCTTTGGATTTGCCAAGCAAAGGATCATTGATAATTCCAAGGGCATAGGCCGACAAACGTGAAGTTATAACGGAATCCATTTTCACCGAATAGGTATTCAAAACCAGGGTAGTATCGTAAATCGTTTGAAACGAATTTCGGATCCCAAAAAAGTTGGCAGGAACAGTAGTATTCAAATCCTTTTTGCAGGAAAAAAGGGTTAGAACAAGAAATGCTATGCAGGCAAATTTTTTAATTTTGGCGAGTAAGGAGGGTATCATACAAGTTTATATATGCCTCAACATTGTTTCCTGTTGCTGAATGTTCAATAGTTGGTTTTCCCTTCTGCTTCTTCATAAACTTACTTACTTCCGGGTCAATTTCATTACTGGCTCTAACTAAGGCGTCAGCGTGGGTTATGCCCGACATATATAAATCGGAACAGGAGGCATTTGATAAGGAAGAAACCTGCTTATTATCAATTGAGTTCAGGCTGGCTTTTCGACCAAATTCTTTACCGAATTTTTCGTCAAACTGATTTTCAAATACTGAATATACCACTTTGGCTAACCTAAAAACGGGCTCGTCTTTGTAAAGGGTTTTCAAATAAAGAGGGATTAAGCTGGTCATCCAGCCCTGGCAATGAATGATATCGGGCTGCCAACCTAATTTTTTTACTGTTTCAATTGCACCTTTACAAAAGAAAATAGTTCTTTCATCATTGTCGCAATAAAAGGTATTGTTTTCGTCGGTGTAAACAAACTTACGGTGAAAGTAGTCCTCATTGTCTAAAAAGTAAACTTGCATTTTTGCCTCAGGAAGCGACGCTACTTTGATTGTCAGCGGGTTGTCGTTATCATCAATCGTAATATTAATACCACTTAAACGAACAACTTCATGTAAGCGATTACGTCTTTCGTTGATACAACCATATCTCGGCATTAGCACTCTGATTTCGTTGTCTTTTTCCTGTATTGCTTGGGGCAACATTCTTGCTAATTCACCAACACTACTTACTTTTAGGAAAGGAGTCATTTCGGAAGAAATGAATAAAACTCTCTTTTTTGTCATACACACTTAGGTTAGAAAAGTATGCAAAAGTACGTAAATGTTAATAATTTTATTAATATTTGGCGCTATTTAAGGCCATAAAAATATTAGTTATCTGATAACCAATTACTAAAGTGAATCTTTATCAAACCATAATTCCGCTACAATCGTATTTACAAGGCAAAAGGGGCGAGAATATACGACTTGGGTTCGTTCCAACGATGGGGGCATTGCATGAAGGACACCTATCATTAATAAGAGCGGCAAAAGATAAATGCGACATAGTGGCATGCAGTATTTTCGTTAATCCAACCCAGTTTAATAATATTCGTGACCTTGAATTGTATGCACGTCCGATTGAAAATGATATCAAACTTTTGGTTCAAAACGGATGTGATATTTTATTCCATCCAAAAGTTGAAGAAATGTACGGTTCAGGATTACATAAAGATAATGCGGCCAATTTTGGACATTTTATCAACCTGTTAGAAGGAGCCCATCGTCCGGGACATTTCGATGGAGTAATTACTATCGTTAAGCAGTTATTTGAAATCATTCAGCCAAATGAAGTTTTTTTCGGGCAAAAGGATTATCAGCAATGTTTGGTTATTAAAACCCTGATCAAAAAGAATTTTAAATCCATTGTTTTTAACCAATGTCCTGTAATACGTGAAGCAGATGGTTTGGCGATGAGCAGTAGAAATAACCAATTAAATCACGAAGAAAGAGAAGCGGCGGTTTTTCTATACAAAGCGCTGATGCATCTCAAATTAAACTGGAAACCGGATACCTGGCAAAAAGCAAGTGAAGAGGCAAGAGAACTTCTTCAGCATCATAAATTAATTAAACTTGAATACTTAATGGTATGCAATCCTGAAACTTTAATGGAAACGAATATTTTTGAACCGAATGCAATTGGATTGGTCGCTGCTTATATTGGAAATACCCGGTTAATTGACAATTTATTTTTATAAAAGAGATTTGATTAGGTTTGTATTTTTGAAAATATTATTTTCCATAAGTTTCCTGAAAATTTTGTTTCACAATAAAATTATTACTTTTGGCATCATACAAGTATGCGACCACAAGAAGCCTTTATAAAAGAAGCAACCCAAAATAATTCCGACAAAGACTTTAATTTAAAAGTTTCGGGAATACTGGACGCAAGTGAAAGTAAAAGGCAATCTGCACTTTCTGATTTCAGCAACCTGAATTTGGCAAAACAGCGTGCAGCCTATATAAAATGGAAGGTTACAGAGAACCTGGATAAGTATTTGGTTGATTTTGAATCGGCAGTTATCCGAAAAGGGGGAAAGGTAATTTGGGCGTTTGCCGCCGAACATGCATTATTTGAAATTGACCAGATCATTTCAAGGACAAAAGCAAAAAAAATAATTAAAAGCAGAACCGGGATCAGTAATGAAATTGGCTTAACAAAGCATCTCCGTTCAAAAGGGATGTCGGTAGTTGAGACTGATTTTGGCGATTATATTTTAGACGCGATGGGGGAGAAATCCTTTCATCCCTCATTACCCACTATCCATAAAAGAAAATCGGATATCAATAAAACATTAAACGCAAAAATAAAATCATCACTCGAAGCAGATGAACAGGAACTGGTGAGTGATCTCCGGGCTGAATTAAGAAATAAATTTTATGATGCAGATATTGGCATTACAGGGGCTAATTTTTTAATTGCCGATACCGGGTTAGCTGCCATTAGTGAAAACGAGGGAAATGCACGATTGAATAGCACATTTGCCAAAACGCATATTGTATTGGCATCTATAGATAAGATACTGCCAACCCTTAGCGATCTGGATATTTTTTTTACTTTATTTGCAAGCTATTCAAAGGGCCAGCAATTAACCGCATACAATACCATTATCGGACCCCGAAACAAAGACGATTATGATAGTCCACAGGAATTTATTGTCATCTTATTAGACAATGGCCGTTCCAATGTTTTAGCTGCTCAGGAGCAACGTCAGGCATTATCCTGTATCAAATGCGGTGCATGCAATAATGTTTGCCCGGTATTTAAGAATGTGGGTGGACAATCGGCTTACCAAAGTTATGTTGGGGGACCTATTGGTCAGGTTATGGGTACTTTACAACAAGGGTTGGACGATTATAAATATTTAAGCAATGCCTCCACTATTTGTGGGAAATGCACGGAGGTTTGCCCGGTAAAAATCGATATTCATAATCACTTATTACGCAACCGTCATGATTGTGTATCTAATGGATTAGATAAAACCAGTGAGAAAATTTCCATTTACACCTGGAAAAAATTTATGCTCAGCCGGAAAAATCTGAACCGGACAAGCAGTATCAAAAATTTTACGCTGAAGCAATTATTCAAAAGTGATTGGGGAGAAAAACGCGAGTTTCCTAAAATAGCCGAGAAATCATTTAACCAGTTGTGGCGCGAGAAGTCCGGTAATCAGTAATCCGTAGGGAGAGTGGTAATCAGTAATCAGTAAGGAGAGTGGTAATCGGTAATCAGTAAGGAGAGCGGTAATCGGTATTCGGTAAGAAGATTGGTGATCAGTAATCGGTAGGGAGAAATTACAGATTTCACTCTAATTTAAAACTGATTGGTAAAATCATTTCGCAGGCTACGTTTTTACCTTTATCCATGGCCGGGATCCATACAGGCATCGCCAAAATACTTTTTAGCGCTTCAACATCAAAAGATTTACCTCCCGATTTAATGATTTCTGCTGAATTTACTTTTCCTTGCGCATCAACAATATATTTCACCACGGAAATGCCCTCTATTTTGGCCTTTCTTGCTTCATCAGGATATTTTATATTTTTGCTTAAATATTCTATCATCGCCTCTTGTCCTCCTTTAAATTCCGCCATTTGTTCGGGTTTTGTGAGTGCTTTAACAACTTTTTGCTGAGAAACCGATGCCTCATTTTGCGCTACGGAGGAGGGAGATTTTGAACAGCTGTTGAAATTGATTAGAACGGCCAATACCGGAATCAGTATCGCGTATCTCCAAAAAGAGATTCTGTTGTTTTTTGTGATCATCATAATTCTGCTGGATAAGGTGTTTAAATATATAAATGAATGGCTGAGACGAAATGAATTTTCTTCCATAGCTTTCGTTAGCAATAAATTGCAGTACAGGGTTCTGTCAGAAATATTTTTTATCACTTCATGGTCTGCGATATACTCATGCGTATTTTTTAACTCCCTGGATAATAAAAGGACAAAGGGATTATACCATAAAAACGCGTTTAGAATTTCATAAAATAAAACATCTGCAGAATGCCATTGTTTTGCATGGGTAAACTCATGTTTTAGTATGATCTGCTGCTCTTCACAGCTCATGCTATCAGCAATAAAAACCCAATTGAAAAACGAAAAAGCTGCACTATTATGGGTATTGTTCAGCAGGTAAAACGCTCCTTCTCTTTTGGAATGAGTCCTGAATACGTGCAATTTTCGAATGCCCCAAAAGATAACCATAAATCTAAAAGCGGAAATCATGCAATAAACCACTAACAATAACCATTGAACGGATATAGAAAAATACGGTTCTGCAACGGTGCTTAGATTTCCCGATTTTATGAATGTGTTCATCAGGAAAGCCTGATAATTTATAGTGAGCAGTGGTGATGAAAATAAGGGGAGCAGGAAGCTAATAAGTGGGACAGACAACAGATAGATTCTGTTTATACTGAAAAAGGAGGATTTGCGAAACAGTAGAATATACGCTAAATAAAAAACGATTAGGTTTAAATTGGATTTAATCAGATAGTCCATTCTGTTACTTTTTAGTTGAATTAAGTTCCTGCAATAAATTTCTGGCTTCTTCCAGATCTTTGACAGATAAATTTTTATGAGTCGTAAAAAACGATAGCATTTTTGTAAATGAGCCTTCAAAATAATCTGTCACAAAAGTGCTAATGCGTTGTTTTGAGTATTGTTCCTTTAAAATTTTCGGAGAATACTGATGGGTTTTACCAAATGCTATATAACTCACAAAACCTTTCTTTTCAAGAATCCGGATGATCGTTGATACTGTATTATAAGCAGGTTTTGGGTTCGGAAATTCTTCAACAATTTCTTTTACAAACGCATGTTCCAGTTTCCATAATATTTGCATTACCTGCTCTTCGGCTTTGGTCAGCTCTTTCATAAAACAAAGCTATAACTAAACATTTAGTTATACAACTATTAATTTAGTTAAAATGCATAAAACATTAATTATCAGGTAATTAAAATTCAACTTCTATGAAAATAGGAATAGAAGATTACAAAATTTGAAGATTATTATTTATTCAGCGCTCCAATGATTTAGAACGCGGATATGAATAAATCCGTTTCAATCCGCGTTGATTTATCATCCGCATGATCCGCGTTCCAAACTAATTCAAACGGATTACAGGAATTCCGAATACCCCTTTCCTCGTGAGCTTTGTGCATTCTTTGTGGCCTTTGTGTTAAAACGGCAATCTCCTTTAACCACAAAGACACAAAGGAAAACCACAAAGTTCACAAAGGAAAATAGTTGAAATACCCGATTACCAATTACCGTAGTTCGACAGGCTCACTATGACAACAAAATTTGTCATCCTGAGCTTGTCGAAGGGACCGATTACCCGATTACCCTATTACAACAGGCTTTCGATAATTTTCTCGGCGCTGATACCTTCCGCTTCTGCTTTATAATTTTTAATGAGGCGATGCCGTAAAACATTTTTTGCCATCGCTTTTATATCTTCAATATCAGGAGAATATTTGCCTTTTATCAGGGCATGGCATTTTGCACCGATCATTAAATACTGTCCGGCACGCGGACCTGCACCATACTCCAGATATTCTTTAGCCATTGCTCCGGCAAAAGGTGAATCGGGACGCGTTTTGCTAACCAGTTTTACCGTATATTCCAGCACATTGTCGGGCACGGGAACTCTTCTTACCAATTGCTGAAAATACAGTATTTCGTTTCCATGTAATATTTTGTTAAGCGTCGCCTGATCACTACCGGTTGTGTTTTTAACGATTAATAATTCTTCTTCAAAACTGGGGTAGTCAAGTAAAACATTAAACATAAAACGGTCGAGTTGAGCTTCTGGCAAAGGATAAGTTCCTTCTTGTTCGATCGGATTTTGAGTTGCAAGAACGAAAAAGGGCTCTTCTAATTGATGGAGTTTTCCTCCTGTTGTTATTGATTTTTCCTGCATTACTTCCAATAATGCAGCTTGCGTTTTGGGAGGAGTCCGGTTTATTTCATCAGCTAAAATAATATTGGCAAAAATGGGTCCGCGCAAAAATTTAAATTCTCTTTTTTCATCCAGAATTTCTGAACCAATAATATCACTCGGCATTAAATCGGGCGTAAATTGAATTCGGCTAAATTTGAGATCGAGCACTTCAGAAATGGATTTTACCAATAAGGTTTTAGCCAAACCTGGTAAGCCAATTAAGAGGGTATGACCATTGGAAAAGATCGAAATTAAAACAGAATCCACCACATCATTTTGGCCAATTATTACTTTGCCAATTTCGTTTTTAAGTTCAATAAATTTGTTATGAAGTGCTTTTGCGGCTTCCGCGTCGTTGTTATATTGTAACATGTTCTATTTCAACTATAGTTGGGTAAATTATTTTTTCTGAATCCAGTTTTGAATAGCCGGACAATCGGCATAGGGACCATTGATTTGAATATAAAACTGTTTGCGGTACCGGGCTATCCATTTTTCTTTGATTTGATTCAGCTTTTTCTCAAAAGCCATCGCTTGCAGTTTTTGGTAATCATCTCTTAGATTGGCGCGATGCGGAGGCGTTTCACTTTTAAGATATAAAACACGCCATGCCTTTTTCTGATCAGTACCCGGTAAATTAATTAATTCAGGTTCACCTATTTCTCCAACATTTAAGGATTGCACGTCAATATTAAGTTCCTTGTTTAACTCATCCACAGGAATATGGGTATTACCCAAACCGCCGGAGCCAATAAAACCGCCACTCGATTTGGTTGTCTCATCATTTGAGTAAGCTTTTGCCGCTTTCTCAAAAATAATGGAATCCATTTTTACCATTTGAATAATGCTATCCATTAATTTTTTGGCAAGTTCAATGTCGGTACTATAAATTTTAGGCATTATTAAGATATGTCTGACATTGATTTCTTCTCCTTTGCGTTGTATGGCCTGAATAATGTGATAACCGTATTTGGTTTCAACAACCCTTGAAATGGAATCGGGCTTAAGTTTAAATGCGGCACCTTCAAACTCGGGTACCATCATACCCCGGGCAAAATAGCCCAATTCACCCCCTTTTTTAGCCGATTGCTCATCATTGGAGTAAATTCTGGCTAAAGTGCCAAATTTCTCACCCCCTTCAACAATTCTTTTTCGAAGTTCCTGAACTTTTTCAAGTGCCATCATTTTTGCATCATGACTCACTTTTGGTTCAATAATTATTTGTGCTAATTCTACCTCTGCACTGTAATAGGGTAAGCTGTCTATTTTCAATTCATTAAAAAAGTTATGAATATCGGTGGGGTTTACCTTAACATCTTTGATAATTTTGGCTTCCATAACCTGCCTGAGTTGATTATTTCTGATGCGTTCGCGGTTGCTCGCCTTAATCTCAGAAATACTTTTCCCATAAATTTCTTCCAAAGCTTTTTCCCCCCCATACTGTTGTGCAAAATACTTGACACGCTCTTCCAACTCTGCATCAACACGTTCTTCATTTAAAGGTAAACTATCAATCTGAGCCTTTAAAATCATTAAATTTTCGATGAGTTTTTGTTCCAGAATTTTGCACTTTAACGAATCATGAACGATCCCAAGTTCTTTAGAGGCCTGCTCATATGAAATCTCAATATCGGAACGTAAAATTATTTTATCCGCAACTACTGCAACAATTTCATCAACAACCTGTGCATTGGCTCTATGAATACCACACAGAAGCATAATTATTAATCCGATTTTCTTCATTTTTTATTTCACAAAGCTTTCAATTTCTTTCTTTATTTCCGCTTCTTTTTTAAGATCTGTTTCCAATTTTTTGAGCAAATCTTTTCTTCTTTTTTGAATAATTACTTTTTTGATGTTATCTTTTTCAAGTTCAAAGTTGGAGCTTGCATTTTTTATCTGATAGGCCAAAATATGAACGAGGTAAATATAGGCACCTTCTTTAATTTCAACATATTTATTATTTTCTAAAAACTGTTCAACGTTGTATGTCCTTAATGGAACCTCTTTTATTATGTCATCAAAATTAAGCCAGGTCTGATCTTCTAAAAAAGAATTTTCGGCAAATTTTGAGCTCAATTCTTCCAATTTGGACTTGTTTTTTCCAACAGGATTTTTGATTAGCGTTCTAAATTTATTTAAAATTTTCGAATCCTCTTCTACCTTAACAAACAGCATTCTGACAATATTTGTGCTAAGTTGAAAGTTTTCCTTGTTTTGCTCAAAAAAGGAAAGCATTTCCTCCTCTTTTACAAGGGTGTCTAATTGTTCGCTGATGATGTTTTGCTCATAGTAATAAATCAACAAATCGTTCCGGTAATCAGCAACTTTTTTTTCAATTTCAGGGTCATTATCAACTAAGTTCCTTTTTGCATTGTTTAGTTTGATTTGTTGTGACAGCCATAAATTTACATAATTGCTTAGCTTTAATAAACTGTCTTTCGAGTCAATATATTGAGAAATAAAAGGTTCAGCTTCTTTTAGGCTGAGTTCTTTTCCAAATGCCTTTGCA
Organism: uncultured Chitinophaga sp.; assembly: GCA_964355075.1. GTDB lineage: Bacteria > Bacteroidota > Bacteroidia > UKL13-3 > UKL13-3 > B1. Next base: position 1,439 of record CAYHCF010000040.1, on the reverse strand, counting down.
ATAACGTTTTGATCTGTTTTTTTGTTACAGGAAATCGTAAATAGCAAGCAAAATGCCAAAAGTAGAACTGGGAATATTTTATTCATTAACCTCATTGAAAAATCTCCGCAATAATAAGTGTTTATTGAGAAATGCGCACAAAAGATGGAATAGATATTTGAAATAAAGATATTTATCGTTTACTTTCGCTCAATCATTAAAAAAAACCTGTTGTTTGGGGGAATTGCCTATACTTTTAAAATTTGCTCATGTTTGACCAGCTTTCCTTTATTCACCAGCCTTCTGAGGCTATTATAATGAAGATGATTTGTTTTTTTCGGGTAAAATATTAATGACTTTCTTAATGATTTCCTTAACTTTTTACTAAAAAATGATATATTAGCGGTTTAAATACAATCTTAAGAAAAATTTAAGAAATAGAGATTGTACATTTGAGCCCGAAGACGCTTAATTGTTTGCTATTATGAAAATAAAATATTTTTATACCGATCAGATTAAAAACAAGATATTACTGATCGCCCTATTTTTGATTTCGTTTTTTGTTCAACCTGTTCAGGCCTCACATTGTGTAGGTTCTGACGTAAGTTACCAATGCACCAGTACACCCGGTGTTTACCAGGTAACCATGAAAATATACAGGGATTGCGCAGGTATTCAATTGTGCAACAACTGCCCAACTGCCCTAAGTCCATCTTGTGCAATCGGGGTTAGTATTGTGGGAGCAGGTGGCTCCTGTACCGGTACTAGTTTTGGTTCGCAGAGTATTACCGTAGTTCTCGCAGTGAGCGGTTTTGATGTGGTTCAGTTGTGTGTTGCTGCCCTCTCCATCTGTTCAAATTGCGGAACCCGTACGCCGGGTACATTTGCTCCCGGAATTGAAGTATATACCTTTCAGGGAAATATTAACTTAAATGCGCTTCCTGCAAGCTGCTGTTTGGTGAGTATTGGCTGGAACACCTGCTGCCGGAATGCTGCCATTACTACCCTGGCAGGTCCCGGAGGTCTGAATTTTTACACCGAAGCCATAATAAACCGTTGCGCCACTCCTTGTAACTCTTCTCCCACCTTTACCAATGACCCGGTTGCTGTTGTTTGTGCCGGTCAGGATTTTACTTATAACCTCGGTGCCATCGACCCTGACGGAGATTCATTGAGCTATTCTTTCGGACAATCCTTAACCAACCCCGGGTCATCGGCACCTTATGTTTCACCATATAGTCCAACCGTGCCATTTCCTTATCTGGGCGCACCGTTGCAAAGTCCGCCGGCCCTGCCACCTTTGGGAATTTATATTGACCCGTCCTCGGGTGATATTCGTTTCCGCCCAGCCGGAAATTTTGTTTCCATGCTGGTAATTGAAGTGAGACAATGGAAACTCGTCGGTGGTGTTTATACGCTGATGGGTATAACGCGAAGGGATATTCAGTTTTACAGCCAGT
>CAYHCF010000039.1:0-32143 GCA_964355075.1 uncultured Chitinophaga sp. | reverse complement strand
GGCTGTTGGCTGTTGGCTGTTGGCTGTTGGCTGTTGGCTGTTGGCTGTTGGCTGTCCGCCTTCGCAGAGCTTCGGTGGATAAAATTGGCTGTTGGGGATTTGATAGCTTCATAGCTGAAGCCGGTTTGTCTTAATTGCACATTCATTCCAAAACCATTGTATAAATACAATGCTGAGGGATTGAGTTGGTTATTTTGGTCAATAATCTGGCCTTTGTTTTCTATGAAACCGTATTGAGCGGCTTTGGGCTTGGGGATATTATTTGCGAAGAGGCTGGATGTGAAAAGGAATGCGATTGAGAGGAGAATTGGTTTTTTCATATACTTATTCAATTACCCGAAATTTATTTACCTTTTAAAATACAAGCCCAATATGGCAAGCATGAGCACTATAAAAAAGCCAAATACCCACCTGAGTGTCTCAACTTTGGATTCTGATATTTTGATTTCCAATCTTGATATATCTTCCTTAGTAGCGAGGCCTTTTAAATTAGTATCGTTACTTTCTTTTATTTTATTATCTACAAAAGATACCAATGCCTCTGCCTCTTTTTCGCCCAATTTTTGCTTTAAAATTTGAAAAAGTTGAATGTCGGTTGTTGTAATTTCCATCTTGCAATCTTTAGTAACAAAGATAAACATTTAATGAAATAAACAAATTCCAAAAATTTATCCGCTATCCCCTTCGTTTCTTTGTTCCTTTGTAGCTTTTTTTGCTACTAAGAAACTAAGAAACAACTTTTGCCGCAAAGACGCTAAGGCGCTAAGTTTATTTCCCTTCGTTTCTTTGTTCCTTTGTAGCCTCTTTTTGCTACTAAGAAACTAAGAAACAAATTTTAAAATTCTGGACCTGATCTCCAATTGCACCTTTAACAAATAAAATCCGGTAATGAAAATGATGAGGGGAAAAGTGTTAGTTATTTAATTGATTCTATCCTGTCTTTATAAACGTTAATAAGACTATTATCTAAAAGTAATAACTCAATTTCAGGCCAAATCCTTAAAATTAAAGTATGAAAATCCTTAATCCTTAAGTTCCCAAATTTAATATGTATTACTTTAGGCGGAGCACCCTTATAGAGCACTTTTATTGAAAAATCAGCATCCTTGGTAATTATGATTAAATTATTTTCTAATGCATATTGCCATATCCTTTCATCACTCCACGAATCATTTATATCATTTACATGAATAAAATCCGAATTGTTCCATAATCCAAAATAATATGGAAGATTGGCATCAACAAGAAATCTGGCCATTATGCAAATGCCTGAACCGAATATTGATGATTCATTAATTCAGCAGCAAACCGAATACAGGCATTAATGTCCTCAGTAACCAAAGTTGGATATTGCTTCAATATTTCTTCTTTGGAATCACCTGCACTTAAAAATTCCAAAATTGTTTGAACCGTGATTCTTTTTCCCCTGATTACCGGTTTACCATTACAAATTGTACTATCAACAGTAATCCTATCCATTAAATAATCCATATTAACTAATTTTATACGAAGTTAATCAATCCTAATCCCGATTCCAAAAACAAAAAAAACGCCCCGTTGTTTTAAAACGGAGCGGTTTTGAAATACTAAACTATTTTTTTGAAACTTATTCTGCTTCGTGTGTTTCCTCAGTGGTTTCAGGGGTAACGGCAGGAGCTGTTGCAGGAGCAACTTTTGCTTTTCCTCTACGAGTTCTCTTGGCAACACCTGTTTTGGTTGTTTTTTCAGCCAATAAACTTTCGTTGAAATCTACCAGTTCAATGATGGCCATTTCGGCATTATCGCCTTTGCGGTTCATCAGTTTCAGCACCCGTGTGTATCCACCGGGACGATCACCGATTTTTTGAGCAACTGTGCCAAATAATTCGATAATGGATTCTTTATTTTTAAGGTAACTGAAAACTACCCTGCGAGAATGCGTGCTGTCTTCTTTTGCTTTGGTAAGAATGGGTTCAACATATTTACGCAAGGCTTTTGCTTTTGCGGCGGTAGTTGTTATACGTTTGTGAACGATAAGCGCAGTAGCCAAATTAGCCAATAACGACTTTCTATGCGAAGCTGTTCTTTTTAAATGATTAAATGTTTTTCCGTGTCTCATCTTTATATTTTTTAGTGTCAGCTTGAGGTGATGCGTGCTCTTGCACCGAACCCTTTAACTTACACCACTTTTTCTACTTAGTCCTGATCCAATTTGTATTTTGCAATATCAATTCCAAAGGTTAAGCCTTTGTCTCTTACCAATTCTTCTAACTCACTCAAGGATTTCTTACCGAAGTTACGGAACTTCAACAAATCAGCAATATCATAAGCAACCAAATCAGACAGCGATTTGATATCGGCAGCTTTTAAGCAGTTGTATGCTCTTACCGATAAATCTAAATCAGAAAGCGGTGTTTTTAGAATTTTGCGAATATGCAGGTAGTTTTCATCCACTTCCTGAGTTGGTTCCTTCACATGTGTATCCAGGGTAATCAACTCATCGGAGAACAACATAAAGTGTTGAATCAGAATTTTTGCAGCTTCTTTTAAGGCATCTTCCGGATGAATAGAGCCGTCGGTATTAATTTCGATAACCAATTTCTCATAGTCCGTTTTTTGCTCCACGCGATAATCTTCCACAAAATATCTCACGTTCTTAATGGGTGTAAAAATGGAGTCAATGGCAATCACACCAATATTTGCATCTTTAACTTTATTCTCCTCAGAAGGAACATAACCACGGCCTTTGTCGACCGTCATTTCCAATTCAAGATGAACAAAAGGTTCCATATTACAAATAACCTGTTCAGGGTTTAATACCTTGAAAGAGTTGGTATGTTTACCGATTTCTCCGGCTAAGAACTGCTCCTGACCCTTGATATTGATATAAATTTTTTCGTTATCGATTCCGTCGATAATATGTTTGAAGCGAACTTGTTTTAAGTTCATTACCATTTCGGTAACATCTTCAATCACCCCTTTTAAGGTTGAAAATTCATGATCAACGCCGGTAATTTTGATAGAAGTAATTGCATAACCTTCGAGAGAAGACAGCAGAATTCTTCTTAAAGAGTTACCAATGGTTACGCCATACCCTTTTTCAAGCGGACGGAATTCAAACTGACCAAAAAAGTCAGTTTCTTTGTGCATGATAACCTTATCAGGCTTTTGAAAAGCTAATATCCCCATTTATGATTCGGTTTAATTTGTTATTTTGAATACAATTCCACAATCAGTTGTTCTTTTATATTTTCAGGTATCTGATCGCGCTCCGGATAAGCTAAGAATGTACCTGAAAGGTCTTTGGTTTCCCAATTTAACCAGTTGAATTTTCTTGGATTAGAATCGGCAACCGAGTTGGTTATGATCTCCAGAGATTTAGATTTTTCACGCACCGATACCACATCACCCGGTTTCAACAGGAAAGAGGGGATATTTACCGGTTTACCATTGACACTGATATGTCCGTGAGAAACCAATTGACGTGCCTGATTACGTGTTTGGGCGATCCCAAAACGAAACACCGAATTGTCTAAACGGGCTTCCAGGAATTTAAGTAAATTTTCACCTGTAATTCCTTTTTTACTTACTGCCAGTTCAAATGTTTTATAAAACTGACGCTCCAACACCCCGTAGGTATATTTGGCTTTTTGTTTTTCGAACAACTGAATCGCATATTCGGTCAATTTGGATCTTCTGCGCGAATTACCATGTTGCCCGGGAGGTGTATTTCTTTTTTCGTAAGACTTATCCGGTCCGAAAATCGGATCCTTGAAGCGTCTGGCTATTTTTGTTTTTGGTCCTATATATCTTGCCATTTTCTTTTTCTTTATATAAATTATACCCTGCGTGCTTTAGGTGGACGGCAGCCATTGTGAGGAAGTGGGGTAATATCTGTAATCGACATTACTTCGAGTCCGGCAGCCTGTAAGGTTCTGATCGCTGAATCGCGGCCTGAACCAGGTCCTTTAATAAACACATCAATTTTTTTCATACCTGCATCAACGGCAACCTTTGCACAATCGGTTGCGGCAGTTTGGGCAGCGTACGGAGTGTTTTTCTTTGAACCCCTGAAGCCCATTTTCCCGGCGGAAGCCCACGCAACCACTTGTCCGGTTTGGTTTGTTAACGAGATAATAACGTTATTGAAAGAAGCTTTTATATGCGCCTGACCGTGAGCTTCGATACTTACAACTCTTTTTTTAGTAACTTTTTTATTATTAGCAGCCATTGTTCGTTTTAATTATTACTTGGTAACTTTCTTTTTACCTGCAACTGTCTTACGTTTTCCTTTACGTGTACGTGCATTGGTACGGGTACGTTGCCCGCGAACCGGCAAACCTTTACGATGACGTAAACCGCGGTAGCAGCCAATATCCATCAAACGTTTGATATTCAACTGACGTTCGGAACGCAATTCACCTTCCACAGTAATGTGTTCGGTGAGATATTTACGAATTGCATTTAACTCTTCATCTTTCCAATCATTCACTTTCACGTTGAAATCAACTCCACAAATGGTTAAAATCTTTCGGGCGGTTGAGCGTCCAATGCCGAAGATATAGGTCAATCCTATTTCTCCTCTTTTGTTTTTGGGTAAATCAATACCAGATATACGGGCCATAATTCTATATTATCCTTTTTTCAATTTAAAATCCTGAGCTTAGTCGAAGGGTTATCCTTGACGTTGTTTAAACTTAGGGTTCTTTTTGTTTACCACGTAAATTCTTCCTTTACGTTTAACAATGATGCACTCTTCACTGCGCTTTTTAACTGATGTTCTTATCTTCATTTTACAAGTTCTTACTTATATCTGTAAATAATTCTTCCTTTCGACAAATCATATGGCGACATTTCAATCGACACTTTATCTCCGGGTAAAATTTTGATATAATGCATCCTCATTTTACCTGAGATATGGGCAATCACTTCGTGCCCATTTTCCAATTGTACCCTAAACATCGCGTTACTCAACGATTCGGTTATGGTACCATCTTGTTTTATTAACGACTGTTTTGGCATATTATCCGCAAAAGGGGAGCAAAAATACGAGATTTTTTGAAATTGTCAACGTATTATTTGTTATATAGACGCACCAACTGCCGATCTTCCCTTTATTCTACCCGATTTCATCAAACCATCATAATGTCTCATCATCAGGTGGCTTTCTATTTGCTGAAGGGTATCTAAAACCACCCCTACCAAAATCAAAAGAGACGTACCGCCATAAAACTGAGCAAATTGACTATTGATATTCAACACATTAGCCAATGATGGCAAAATTGCCACAAAAGCTAAGAAAATGGCCCCCGGCAAAGTTATTCTCGACATAACATTATCGATAAAATCTGCTGTTGATTTGCCCGGCTTTACACCCGGAACAAAGCCGCCATTGCGTTTCATATCATCCGAAATCTGGTTCGCATTAACCGAAATTGCGGTATAGAAATAGGTAAATAATATAATTAATAAACCAAAAGTAATATTATAAGTCCAGCCCATTGGGTTAATAAAGGCTGACATAATTCCCTGCATGCTTTCATAATCCGGGAAAAACTGCGCAACGGTAGAAGGAATGAACATCAAAGCCTGAGCAAAGATGATAGGCATTACCCCGGCTGCATTCACCTTTAATGGAATATACTGACGTACACCCCCATACTGGCGGTTTCCGACAACCCGTTTAGCATATTGCACCGGTATTTTTCGTGTTCCCTGAACCAAGAGAATGGTGATCATAATAACGGCAAATAAGGCAGCTAATTCAATCAGGAAAATTACCAATCCACCCCCACTTTCTGAAAGCTTGAAATCAAATTCCTCTTTTAAAGCAAAAGGCAGGCGGGCTATAATACCGATCATGATAATCAATGAGATACCATTTCCAATTCCTTTTTCGGTTATACGTTCACCCAGCCACATTACAAACATGGTACTTGAGGTAAGAACAATGATGGAGGTAAGCATGAAAACGTAGTCGGAAACAATGGCAGGATTGGTAATAGAAATGATGGCCTCAGGGTTTGTGGATTTCAGATTGATTAAAAATCCGACAGACTGAACGGCAGTAATGGCAATGGTGAGGTAACGGGTAATCTGGTTTATCTTCCGGCGTCCGTCTTCTCCTTCTTTTTGCATTTTTTGAAAGGATGGAACGGCGAGGCTCAATAACTGAACCACAATAGAAGCGGAGATATATGGCATGATACCCAATGCAAAGATAGAACCCCTTGCGAAGGCTCCACCGGCAAACATATCAATCAAACCAAAAATACCGCCATCGGCTTGTTTGGCCGAACCTTGTAACATATTAGGGTCAACCCCCGGAATAGTTACATACGTACCTAAACGATAAACCACCAACATCCAGAAAGTAAGTACTAACTTGTACCTCAATTCTTCGATGCGGTAAATGTTTTGTATAGTTTCTAATAATTTCTTCACTTTCTTTTGCCCAGTTAAAGGTTAGTGTCTTGAAATAGTATTTATGGAACCACCCACAGATTCAACAGCTTTTTGAGCGGCAACGGAGAATTTATCGGCATGTATTTCCATGGCAACTTTTAATTCTCCACGACCTAATATCTTGATAAGATCCTTCTTCCCGATCAAGCCGTTATGCAATAAAACATCCGCATCAATTTTAGTAATTCCCTTTTCGGCAAGTTCCTGTAATTTATCCAGGTTAATTGGGGCATAAGCCACGCGGTTAAGGTTTTTGAAACCAAATTTAGGAATACGGCGGTATAAAGGTATCTGACCTCCTTCAAAACCGCGTTTGGTTACTTTACCACTTCTTGAACCGGCACCTTTATGTCCACGTGCTGCTGTTCCTCCTTTTCCACTACCTTCGCCACGTCCCACTCTTTTACCTTCTTTGTGCGTGGAACCGGGTGCTGGTTTTAATGTATGTAATTTCATCGTTGATTCGTTATTATAATTGTTCAACTTTTAGCAAATGAGCAACTTTTTTAATCATGCCCTTAATTTGTGGCGTACCTTCCACTTCTTTGGTCTGATTTAACTTTGTGAAACCTAAAGCACGAACGGTGCGCTTTTGGTCTTCGGGTCTGTGGATGGTACTTTTTATTTGAGTTACTTTTAACATTTCCATCGTATTATTCTCCGTTAAAAACCTTCTTTAAACTGATTCCTCTTTGCTGGGAAATGGTATAAGCATCGCGCATTTCAAGCAATGCATTGATGGTCGCTTTAACCACATTATGCGGGTTTGATGAACCTTTAGACTTTGCTAAAACATCGGTAACTCCGGCACTTTCCAAAACCGCACGCATCGCACCACCGGCAATTACACCGGTACCATGAGCTGCAGGCTTTAAAAACACGCGACCACCGCCGTATTTTCCCAACTGTTCGTGGGGAACGGTTCCCTTTAACACGGGCACTTTAACCAAATTTTTCTTGGCATCATCTACTCCTTTAGCGATGGCATCGGTAACCTCAAGAGATTTCCCCAGGCCATATCCTACAATACCGTTTCCATCACCTACAACCACTAAAGCAGAAAAGCTAAAGGTTCTACCTCCTTTTGTAACCTTGGCTACCCGGTTAATAGAAACAACTTTCTCTTTTAGTTCAATATCGGTTGTTTTTACTTTTTTAATATTTGCTGTTGACATACTGATCTTTTTTCTGATAAATTAGAATTTAAGGCCACCTTCTCTTGCACCATCAGCTAAAGCTTTCACTCTTCCGTGGTAAAAATAACCGCTTCGGTCAAAAACAACTTCAGTTATTCCTGCACTTACGGCTTTTTCAGCCAATGTTTTACCAACGATTGTTGCTTTCTCAACTTTCACGGTTTTGTCGGCTATTGATTTGGAGGAAGACGCAATTAAGGTTCTTCCGCTAATATCGTCAATAAGCTGAGCGTATATATCTTTATTGCTCCTAAATACCGATAAACGTGGTTTTTGAGCTGTCCCGGAAACACGACCGCGAATGCGGGATCTGATTTTTTTTCTTCTTAATACTTTATTAAACATGGCTCAATAATTATTTAGAAGCAGTTTTACCTGCTTTTCTTCTTAATACTTCTCCTTCAAACTTGATACCTTTTCCTTTATACGGTTCAGGAGCCCGCAAAGCGCGTATTTTGGCGGCAACCTGTCCAATTAATTGTTTGTCGATTCCTTCCAGGGTAACAATTGGATTTTTACCTTTATCCTGTTCCGTTTTTACTGACAATTCCTTAGGGATTTCAAAATAGATATGGTGAGAATAACCCAGTGAGAGATCCAAAATATTGCCATCATTAATGGCTTTGAAACCCACACCTACCAATTCCTGACGCTTTTTATAACCGGTTGTTACGCCAATTACCATGTTATTTACCAATGAACGATACAAACCATGTAAAGCCCGATGACGTTTATGATCTGTAGGCCGGCTAAACAGAATATTTCCATCCTCAACTTTCATGGTAATATCGGTATCCATTTGTTGGGTTAACTCGCCTTTGGGGCCTTTAACGGTAACCAGATTAGAAGGAGATACTTTTACATCTACTCCTGAAGGTAATTTTATGAGTGCTTTTCCTATACGTGACATTTTTCTGTTCTCCTATACCTTAATACACATAACATAAAACTTCGCCACCCACATTGATATTGCGGGCTTCTTTGTCGGTCATTACCCCTTTTGAAGTGGTAATAATGGCAATTCCCATTCCATTAATAACACGCGGCATATCTTCAACTCCGGTGTATTTACGTAAGCCCGGGCGGCTCACGCGGTCTAATTTTTTGATTGCTGAAGTTTTGGTTACCGGATGGTACTTCAGGGCAATTTTTATGGTTCCCTGATGCGCTTCCACATCCTCAAATTTGTAGTTTAAGATGTAACCTTTTTCAAAAAGGACCTTTGTAATTTCCTTCTTAATTTTTGAAGAAGGAACCTCAACAATACGATGATTGGCCTTGATCGCATTGCGGAGTCTGGTTAAATAATCTGATATTGGATCTGTCATATGTTTTTTAATTTACTTGCCGATAGTTAGCCAAGGCTTTTTACTCTTATCGACTAAGTTGTTTTTTTTAATTTAAAGGGTTGCGAATATAGTTAATTTAGCTCCCATATAAAACTTCCTTTCGCTTACCAGCTTGCTTTGGTTATTCCCGGAATTTTCCCCATCAGGGCCAAGTCACGGAATTGATTACGGCAGATGCCAAAATCTTTCATATAACCTTTCGGGCGACCGGTTAATTTGCAACGGTTTTTTAAACGAACCGGAGAAGCATTACGAGGAAGTTTTTGCAATCCTGCGGCATCTCCTGCCTTTTTTAATGCCGCGCGTCTGACAGCAAACATTGCTACCATTTTTTCTCTCTTGCGTTGGCGTGCTTTAATTGACTCTTTAGCCATTTTTTGTTAATTATGCTTTTTTAAATGGGAAACCAAATTCTTTCAATAACTCCAAACACTCCTCATCGGTTTTTGCCGTGGTAACTATCGCAATGTCCATACCATTAATGCGATTTACTTTATCCAGAACAATCTCAGGAAAAATAATCTGCTCGGTAACTCCCATGTTGTAATTTCCTCTACCGTCAAAACCTTTCAATTTTAACCCCTGAAAATCGCGAACCCGGGGCAAAGCCACTGAGATCAAACGATCCAGAAATTCATACATTCTTTCTCCACGAAGCGTAACCCGTGTGCCAATGGGAACATTTTTCCTTAATTTAAAGTTAGAAATATCCTTCTTTGAACGGGTAGGTACAGCCTTCTGACCGGCTACTGTACTGAGTTCCTCTAAAGCCTGATCGATCAGTTTTTTATCAGCAACTGCGGCTCCAACACCTTGATTGATACAAATCTTCTCAAGTTTCGGAATCATCATTCTGTTTTTGAATTTAAACTTTTCCTGCAAGACAGGAACAATCTCCTTGTCGTATTTTTCTTTTAATCTGGGTGTATACATACTAATTTTTTTAATCAATTAATTCACCAGTCTTTTTTGAAACGCGTACCAATTTACCGGCATCATTCATTTTTCGGCCTGTGCGGGTGGCATTACCTGCCTTATCTACCAGTTTCAGGTTAGAAATATGTACAGGGGCTTCCTTTTTAATGATTCCTCCTTTTTGATTTTGAGCGTTCGGTTTTGTATGACGACTAATAATATTAATCCCTTCAACAAAAGCTCTTTCGCTTGAAGTTACTACCTCAACGATGCGGCCTTTTTTACCTTTATCGTCACCTGCAATAACCATTACCATGTCGCCTTTCTTCACATGGCGTTTAGCCTGATTGTTAAACTTTCTTTCCATTTTATAATACTTCTGGTGCTAATGAAACAATTTTCATGAACTGTTTTTCCCTTAACTCACGGGCAACGGGCCCGAAAATACGGGTTGCTCTCGGCTCATCGGTGGCAGTTAATAAAACACAGGAGTTATCGTCGAAACGAATGTAGGAACCATCGAGTCTGCGTACCTCTTTTTTGGTTCTGACTACTACCGCTTTTGAGATAGTTCCTTTTTTTACCGTTCCTGTGGGAAGGGCAGACTTAACAGTTACTACTATCAAATCTCCCACGGAAGCATATCGCCGAGCGGTACCTCCCAATACGCGAATACAGAGAACCTCTTTGGCTCCGCTGTTATCTGCTACTTTCAGTCTGCTTTCTTGTTGTATCATCGTTATTGAGCTTTTTCAATGATTTCTACTAATCTCCAACGTTTGTCTTTACTTAAGGGACGAGTTTCCATCACCTTTACGATATCATTGATACCGCATTCGTCTTTTTCATCATGAGCCTTAAAAGTGGAAGTCATTTTAATAAACTTACCATATTTTGGGTGTATCACTTTGCGTTCAACAGAAACCACAATGGTTTTTTGCATTTTATTGCTAATTACCTTGCCCACGATGACTTTTCTCGAATTTCTTTTTTCAGTTGTATTTTCCATCTTCAATGCTTATTAGACGCTTGCCAACTGTCGCTTTCTTTCTTCAGTAAGCAGGCGTGCAATTAACTTTTTATTTTCTTTAATAATATTTGTATTATCTACTGGAGAAATGGCATGATTTAATATTAATTTATTGAAAGAGCCTCTTTCTTCCTTAATCCTTGCTGTCAGTTCTTTATTAGACAGTTCCCTGATGTCTTTATTTTTCATATCTTATTCGCTATATCCGGGTTTAATAACAAATCTTGTAATAACGGGTAATTTCTGAGCGGCAAGCCTCATTGCTTCCTGAGCAACTGCTACCGGAACACCGTCTGCTTCAAAAATGATGGTTCCCGGACGGCATCTGGCAACCCAGTATTCGGGTGCTCCTTTTCCTTTACCCATACGCACCTCGGCAGGTTTCTTGGTCATAGGTTTATCAGGAAATACCCTGATCCAAACCTGGCCTTCACGTTTCATGAAGCGATTTAAAGCCACACGTGCTGCTTCAAGTTGTTTTGATGACAGGAAACATGTGTCGAGCGCTTTTAAACCAAATGATCCAAAAGATACGGTAAAACCACGGGTGGCATTACCTTTTACTCTTCCTTTTTGCTGTTTCCTATACTTCGTTTTTTTTGGCTGTAACATTTTCTACAGTTATATTTTAGCTTTCAAACAATAATTATTTCCTTCTTGGGGCTCCACTGCCTCCACCACTGCCACCACCTGTATTTCTTCTTTCACCACCACCGCGGTTATCAGAACCTCTTCTGTCTCCGCCCCGGTCTCCACCTTTTCTGCGATCTCCTCTGTCATCGTTACGTCTATCCGGACGACCTGCACCAAAACCTGATTTATCGCCGGTATTGCTGAAGCCTAAATTTGGAGATAAATCACGTTTACCAAAAACCTCACCTTTGCAAATCCAAACTTTTATTCCAATTTTACCGTAAACCGTTAAGGCTTCCGAAATGGAGTAATCAATATCTGCACGCAGCGTATGCAATGGGGTACGACCTTCTTTGAAAGATTCGGAACGCGCCATCTCAGCACCGCTCAAGCGACCTGAAACCATTACTTTAATTCCTTCTGCCCCCATTCTCATGGTTGAGGCAATGGCCATTTTTACTGCTCGTTTGTATGAAACACGGGCAACAACCTGACTGGCTATGGATTCTCCAACCAAAGTAGCATCCAACTCAGGCCGTTTTATTTCGAAGATATTGATGGCAACATCTTTTTTGGTAAGCTTTTTTACCTCTTCCTTGATCTTATCAACTTCGGAGCCTGCTTTTCCAATTACAATACCCGGACGGGAAGTGTGTATGGTTATGATTACACGTTTGATGGTACGCTCAATGATAATTTTTGCGATTCCACCTTTAGTGATTCTAGCGTTTAAATATTTTCTGATATTCTCATCTTCGATAAGTTTTTCAGCCATATTTTTTCCGCCATACCAGTTAGACTCCCAGCCTCTGATAATTCCTAAACGTATGCCTATCGGGTTAACCTTTTGTCCCATTATATTTTATTTATCGTTTTCAACTGATACATTACTAGTTTCTTTTACTACCGCCGCCATGCTATCAACAATCAGTGTTACATGGTTTGAACGTTTGCGGATCCGGTGTGCTCTGCCTTGTGGTGCAGGTCTGATCCTTTTCACCATAGCGCCACCATCAACGAAAATAATTTTTACGTATAGCTCGCTGTCTTCTACACGAACTCCTTCGTTTTTATGTTCCCAATTGGCAATGGCCGAGCGTAAAAGTTTCTCCAGGCGGAGAGAATTTTCTTTCTTCGCATTGAAGAGCAAAATATTGAAGGCTTCATTCACGCGTTTTCCGCGTATCAAATCGGCCAATAACCTCATCTTTCTTGGAGAGGTAGGGCAATTATTTAATTTAGCTACTGCTTCCATTTGATTAATCTTTCTTAGTAGGATGAGACTTAAATATCCGGGTTGGAGCAAATTCTCCCAATTTATGTCCTACCATATTTTCAGTTACATAAACCGGTATAAACTTACTGCCGTTATGTACTGCAAAAGTATGACCTACAAAATCGGGGGTTACCATTGACCTGCGACTCCAGGTTTTGATAACCGATTTCTTTTTACTGTCGTTCATTGCGAAAACTTTTTTCTCAAGTTTCACTTCAACAAACGGACCTTTTTTTAATGAACGCGCCATATATCGTTATTTCTTCTTACGTCTTTCGATAATAAATGTATTCGAATATTTTTTAGGTGTACGGGTTTTGTACCCCTTTGATTTAATTCCATTACGTGAACGTGGATGACCTCCTGATGCTCTTCCTTCACCACCACCCATTGGGTGATCTACAGGATTCATTGCAACCGGACGTGTACGTGGCTTGCGGCCAATCCAACGATTTGCTCCGGCCTTACCCTTACGTTCGTTCATGTGGTCGGGGTTCGAAACTTGTCCAACTGTTGCATAACAGGTGGCCAGAATCTGGCGAGTTTCGCCGGAAGCCATTTTAACAGTGGCATACTTTCCATCCCGGTTTAAGAGTTGTGCATGAGAACCGGCAGATCTAACCAACTGACCCCCTTTTCCCGGATGCAACTCTATATTATGAATAGTAGTATTCAAAGGAATTTCACTTAAAGGTAAAGCATTTCCAATTTCGGGAACGATGCCTGGACCGCTAATGATCACCTGGCCAGCTTCTAATCCTTTGGCGGCCAATATATAACGCTTTTCACCATCGGCATATACCACCAAAGCAATGCGGCAAGAGCGGTTTGGGTCATATTGAATCGAATCAATGGTTCCTTCTACTCCAAATTTGTTGCGTTTGAAATCAATCACACGATACAATTTGCGTCCACCACCTCCGATATAGCGCATGGTCATTTTTCCGGAATTGTTACGTCCCCCGGAATTTTTCAAAGCTACTATGAGCGATTTTTCAACCTTATAATCAGGCGTCAACTCTTCAAAAGTATTTTGAGCTCTGAAGCGAGTGCCCGGTGTAACTGGTTTAAATTTCCTGATTCCCATTTTTCTTATTAGATATTTTGGAAGAAGTCAATTTTTTGACCATCCTGTAATGTAATCACAGCCTTTTTAAAAGAAGCTTTGCGTCCTGTGAACTGACCTCTTTTGGTAAATCTGGCTTTTGATTTACCCGCATAAACCATAGTATTAACATTCGTAACGTTCACACTATAGATACTTTCAACAGCTTTTTTAATTTCTGTTTTGGTAGCAGTTTTGGCTACAATAAAACTTACCTTATTCAGCTTTTCGCTGATGGCAATAAATTTTTCGGTAACCAAAGGCTTTTTAAGTATATTCATCCTACCCCTTAATTAAAATGTTTTCAATTACTTCTACTGAATCCTCTACAAATATTATTTTGTCGGCATGCAAAATATCGTATGTATTCAAATCCTTTGCTGCCATAATTTTAGATTTGGGTAAATTACGGCCCGATTTATAGATATTTTCATTGTAATCAGACAGAACCAACAAAGTTTTGTTGTTACTAAAATTTAACCCGCTGAGGATATTCATAAAGTTCTTTGTTTTTGGCGTGTCCATAGCAAATACTTCCAATACGGTAATGCAGTTCTCTTTGGCTTTATAGGTCAAAGCACTTTTACGCGCCAATTGCTTTAATTTTTTGTTCAACTTAAAACTGTAATCGCGCGGACGAGGTCCGTGGATACGTGCACCGCCTACAAATGTGCCGGATTTGATGCTCCCTTTACGGGAACCGCCGGTACCTTTTTGCCTGTGCATTTTCTTGGTTGAACCACTCACCATACTTTTTTCTTTAGCCGAGTGAGTTCCCTGACGCTGGTTAGCCAAAAACTGTTTCACGTCCAAATAAATGGCATGATCATTTGGATCAATTCCAAAAACGTCATCGTTTAAGATAACCTTTCTTCCGGTTTCTGATCCGCTGGTATTTAATACTGCTAATTCCATTTTACTTCTCTATCAATACAATTGAACCATTATGACCGGGAATTGATCCTTTAACAACCAATAAATTTTGGTCTTTATGAACTTTCAGCACTTCCAAATTGGTTTTCTTAACCCGAACGCCACCCATTCTGCCGGCCATACGCATTCCTTTAAAAACACGCGACGGATCAGAGGAAGCTCCAATGGAACCCGGTGCCCGCAAACGATTGTGCTGACCATGGGTTTGCATTCCCACCCCATGGAAACCATGGCGTTTTACTACACCCTGAAAGCCTTTACCTTTTGAGGTTCCAACCACATCTACATACTCGCCCACCTCAAATAAATCAACAGTTAAGGTTTGCCCAACAGTTAACTGTTGTTCAAAATTTTTGAACTCAACCATTTTTGATTTGGCGGTAGTATTTGCTTTTTTGAAAATACCTTTTAACGCAGCGGGAGTGTTTTTTTCTTTCGCATCTCCATACGCCATTTGAACAGCTGTATAGCCATCAGTATCTGATGTCTTAACCTGTGTGATTACACAAGGGCCCACTTCGATAACGGTGCAAGGGATTTGTTTTCCATTGCTATCGAAGACGCTGGTCATTCCTAATTTTTTTCCGATTAAACCTGACATAGTATTTTATCAAACTTTAATTTCAACATCCACTCCGCTAGGCAATTCGAGCTTCATCAAAGCATCAACAGTTTTTGCGGTTGAACTGTAAATATCTAACAATCTTTTGTACGAGCATAATTGAAATTGCTCTCTCGCTTTTTTGTTTACGTGCGGCGAACGTAAAACAGTGTAAATTTTCTTGTGTGTAGGCAACGGAATAGGTCCGCTAACTACTGCACCGGTAGATTTCACTGTTTTTACAATCTTCTCAGCTGACTTATCAACTAAGTTGTGATCGAACGATTTTAATTTAATCCTTATTCTTTGGCTAACCATGATATTTATTAAGCTTTTGCCTTTCCGTTAAATTTTGCTAATATTTCTTCCTGTACGTTTTTGGGAGCTTCCGAATAATGGTCAAACTCCATGGTTGAAGTAGCTCTGCCTGATGACAGGGTTCTCAACTGGGTAACATAACCAAACATTTCTGCTAATGGAACTCTCGCTTTTACCACCTGTGCTCCTGCCCTGCTATCCATTCCGTCTAAATGACCTCTGCGTTTATTTAAATCTCCAATCACATCACCCATGTTTTCTTCGGGGGTGATCACTTCAATTTTCATAATCGGTTCAAGAATAACAGGGATGGCTTTACGACAAGCTTCTCTGAACGCTACTTTTGCAGCGATCTCAAAAGACAGGGAATCGGAGTCAACTGCATGGAATGAACCATCAAACAAACGAACCTTCAAACTTTCTACTGCATAACCTGCCAACACACCATTTTGCATGGCACTTTTGAAACCTTTTTCAACCGAAGGAATATATTCTTTAGGAATAGAGCCCCCCACAATTTCGTTGATGAATTCCAGACCCGGTTTATCAGCTGCACCCGGACTTAATTCGAATGAAATATCTGCAAATTTACCACGGCCTCCGGATTGTTTTTTGTAAACCTCGCGGTGGGTAACTGCTTTGGTAATTGTTTCTTTATACGATACCTGAGGTGCGCCCTGGTTACATTCTACTTTAAACTCACGTCTCAAACGATCTACAATAATTTCCAGATGAAGTTCTCCCATTCCCGAGATCACGGTTTGACCCGTTTCATCGTCGGTATGAACTTTAAAGGTTGGATCTTCTTCGGCCAATTTAGCTAAAGCCATACCCAATTTATCAGAATCGGCCTGTGTTTTTGGTTCAACCGCCAATCCAATTACCGGTTCAGGGAAATCCATTGCTTCCAGTACGATTGGGTTTTTCTCCTCGCAAAGGGTATCTCCGGTTTTGATATCTTTAAATCCAACAACCGCACCAATATCACCTGCCCCTAACTGACTTACGGCGTTTTGCTTGTTTGCATGCATTTGAAAGATACGTGAAATACGTTCTTTGTTTCCGCTGCGTGTATTATAAACATAAGAACCTGCCTCCAGCATTCCGGAATAAACGCGGATAAATGCTAATCTTCCCACAAACGGATCGGTGGCAATTTTAAATGCAAGGGCGGTAAAAGGTTCTTTATAATCAGGTCTGCGTATTACTTCCAGTTCTGTATCGGGATTTATTCCAATGGTTTCTGCTTTATCCATTGGGCTTGGCAATAACTCCATTACCAGATCAAGCATGGTTTGAACGCCTTTATTTTTGAAAGAAGAACCACAAACCATCGGAACAATCTTCATATCGATGGTAGCTGCACGAAGGGCAACTAAAATTTCTGTTTCAGTAATAGTGGAAGGATCAATAAAAAATTTCTCCATCAAATGATCATCGTATTCCGAAACCGCTTCCAGTAATTTCTCTCTCCACTCGGTTGCTTCTTCAATCATATCCTCAGGAATATCAACAGTCTGGTAGGTCATGCCTTTGTCGTGTTCATTCCAAACCATTCCCCGAAAGTTTATTAAATCAACAACTCCGGTAAAATTTTCTTCTGAACCAATTGGCAACTGTAAGGGAACGGCGTTACTGCCCAACATGGTTTTCACCTGTTTTACCACGTTTAAGAAATCGGCACCCGAACGATCCATTTTGTTAACAAAACCGATTCGGGGCACATTATAGTTATTGGCCAAACGCCAGTTTGTTTCTGATTGGGGTTCAACCCCGTCAACGGCAGAGAACAAAAACACCAATCCGTCCAAAATACGTAAGGAACGATTTACTTCAACCGTAAAATCAACGTGTCCGGGCGTATCAATGATGTTAATGTGATAATTATTATTTCTGTATTTCCAGAAAACGGTGGTAGCAGCAGAGGTAATGGTTATTCCACGTTCCTGCTCCTGAACCATCCAATCCATGGTAGCAGCGCCATCGTGCACTTCACCTAATTTATGGTTTACACCAGAATAATAGAGAATCCGCTCTGTAGTGGTGGTTTTACCTGCATCAATATGAGCTGCAATCCCTATGTTTCTTGTATATTTTAAGTCGCGAGACATTTATTATGATTCCTGTGTTATATAGTTAACTAATTTTAAAATGCGAGAATGCCTTATTGGCATCGGCCATTTTATGTGTATCTTCACGTCTTTTAACAGAGGCACCTTCATTTTTAGCGGCAGCTAATATTTCGTTAGCTAATTTATCGGCCATTGTTTTTTCTCCGCGCGACCGGGAGTATTTTATCATCCACTTCATCCCAACTGCCACCTTACGATCCGGAGAAACTTCCATAGGAATTTGAAAGGTTGCGCCTCCAACTCTTCTTGATTTTACTTCAACAGAAGGCATTACATTGTTCAATGCTTTTTTCCAAACCTCTAAACCAGACTCCTGGGCTTTTGCTTCTACCTTATCTAATGCAGTATAGAATATTGTAAAGGCAGTATTCTTTTTACCTTCCCACATTAGGTTATTTACAAAACGTGTTACCAATTGATCATTAAATTTTGGATCAGGTAACAAAATTTTCTTTTTAGCTCTTGATTTTCTCATCTTTATTATATGCTTAAGCTGGTCCTAATTATTTTTTAGCTTTTTGATCCGGCAATATGGCTGATGCCTTAGGTTTTTTGGTTCCGTACTTTGAACGTCTTTGATTTCTACCGGCAACCCCGGCAGTATCTAAGGCGCCACGTACGATATGGTAGCGTACACCGGGTAAATCTTTTACCCTGCCACCTCTAACCAATACGATAGAGTGTTCCTGCAGGTTATGACCTTCACCCGGAATATAAGCGTTAATCTCATTTCCATTTGTTAATCTTACACGTGCCACTTTACGCATAGCCGAATTAGGCTTTTTTGGAGTTGTAGTGTACACACGGGTACAAACCCCTCTGCGTTGCGGACAAGAATCAAGAGCCGGTGATTTGCTCTTGGTTGATACATCGTTGCGGCCCTTGCGAACCAATTGTTGAATAGTAGGCATATCTTATTTTGTAATACCAATTATGATCTAAAAAACGGGAGGGCAAAGGTGGTGATTTGATATGAGCGAACCAAGCGCTATACAAAAAATAGTTATATTTAAGATATAAATATCGTTTGCTGAGCGGGTTAAGCGAATACAAAACCATCAGTCTTATTCCTGAATTCCCCTTAAAGGGGCTGCAAATGTAGGAAAATTCAAATAATAAACAAGTAGCTGCAAAAAAAACTTTTTGAATTTGTTTGGATTTATGGGGTTTTAAAGCACTATTTAGCAGAAAACCAGAATAGCTGAATGCCCAAATACTTAATTAAAAGTGAAATAAGCAACTGTTTTGATGTTGGCTTAATTACTTATGTTTTAGCAAATAGTTTCCTGTTCAGACTGAACCCAATAGAAAGGCCGCATATTACAAAAAAGCCTCCCCGTTTTAGCGGAGAGGCTTTTTGCATTATTAAGATAAAATTATTGTTTTATCAGTTTAACAGCTTGTTTGCCATTTAATTGCATAAAGTAGATCCCCGCTTTCAAATCGCTTGAAAGGTTGATTTCATTCAAGCCCATTTTGTTGATTTGCTGACGGCCAACTAATTTACCCTGTATATCAAATATCTTAATATCTAAAGTTTCATTGGAATTTACTTCAACAAATAATTTATTGTTAAATGGATTCGGATAAACGCTTACTTCATCACCCAAAACATCATTCTGATATACCGTTAAAATGTTTGAAAGCGCCGTATTGCCCCCAAAATCCTCTTGTCTTAAACGATAATACAAGATGCTATTTCCGGTTCTGGCAAAGGCCGATTCATCTAATTTGGAGTATTGGGTAATTCCTGTTGATCTCCCTTTCCCGTTTACAAAAACGAGATCCTCAAAGTTCATTCCATCCATAGAACGCTCAATCATGAATCCTTTATTATTGGTTTCAGAGGCTGTAGCCCAGTTTAATTGAACATCACCATGAATATTTCTGCAATTGAAGTATAAGGTTACAACCGGTAAAGGATTTACTGAACTGTTTCCACCCACACCAAATTGCCCATAAGCACTCATACCTGTTCTGCTTAATACCGGAGCCGCATTGCTGCCTGTGGTTGCTGCATGGGTTCCATTTAACGACCAAGCCGTTGCGGCAGTTGCCCGGTTCATCAATATTAGCTGAGCATAGTTACCTACTCCTTTAAATCCACTGGCATTAAAGGTACCGGTAAAGGTTCCGCCCGTACCACCTGAAGTGATGGTCCAAACGCCCGTTTCGCCTACCCTGTCGGCAGTAACTGCTGCTACAGCATCCACAACAGGTAAACCGCTTGTTCCGGGTAAACCTGTAGTAAAGGATGTAGTTAAGGAGCCTAAGGTAGTTGGTGCCGTTGTGTAATTAAGCGTAACATTTCTGTTTACCCCACCGGTATCCGCCATTGGGAAATTATAGGAAGTAGTAGCTGCTTTCATCCAGCGCTTCAGGGTTCCGGCAACCCGACCAGTTCCGTTTAAAGTTCCAGCATTAATAATATCTGTTCCTAATCCTAAAATCAGGGTTCCGGTATTTATTCTGCAATTGGTTCCCAAATTCAGGGTATCCGTAGCGGTCAATAAGTTTGCAGCAACTGCTGGCGAAGCTTTTACCGCCGTTGCATTCGAAACATCAATTACGCTAACCGTTGCAGCCGGAATATTGGTAACATTTACGGTTCCGCCTGCATTAAAGATCAATTTATCTCCCGGATTTCTCAATACACGTGCCGGGGTCCAGTTGGCAAAAGTTTGTGCATCGGTAGTGGTTGTTCCATTCCATACATAAGCGGAGAAAACATATGGCTGGATATCAATGGTATAATCTTCTGTTTCGCCCCAGGTATAGGTTCCACAGGCAGGAGCGGCGGTTCCTTCCACATAAACGATACGCAAACGCGTTGTTCCGGTTAGCGCACTTGCCGGTATGGTTATTACTCCACCGCGGATGGCGTTATTGGTTCCTGAAACATAGGTAGAAGTAAATATATTTTCGCCTGCATCAGTCAATAAACCATTTTGGTTATAATCAATATAAGCGGCAAGCACTTCACCATAAAAACCACCACAAGTTCCAATGGTAACTGCCAAGGTTACCTCGTCGCCGGGATGAACAATAGTTGGTGCTAAACCCGTATAGTTGCTGTACATTTGGTTTACTGATCCCGGACCCGGGGCAGTTGTGGTACAAGTAGATATACTGTTTAAATAGCCAAAGGAAACTCCCCATATTTCTTCATCTCCGGTACTGGTTGCTGAAGAAACACAATAAGGAGCTCTGATCTTACGGTTCCCTGCCGGTGCGCCGGATGTTGGCGTTTGAGAAATGCCATCAATGGTAATTCCTGAAATTTCAATATCAATGGAGTCTCCGATAAGGGCGGCCGAATTTAAATCATAGGTCACCCAAAAAACATTTATACCATTGAGTAAAGCCTGAGAACCGGAAACACTAAAGGTTCCGCTTGGAGCAGTTGAGGCTGACCCAAACTGAGTTGACATTGAAAAAGTATTGCTGCTTCCGGTATAATATACTTTGGCATTTGCAATATTGGTAGAAACATTACTGGAACCATTTGTGCTGAGCGCTAAATTGGTACAGTTAATACCGGAACCTGTTGCACTGGTGTTAACAAGCACTTTCAATATCTGGTTGTTCATACTCCCTTGTTCCACTTTGGTTAAATCGGGATGCGAAGCAAGTGAACTTACATAAGTCATTGGAACCGTAATTTGAATATTTCCTGCCGGTGCACTTATGGTAGGAATGCGGTAAGCGCCTAAAATCTGGCTACTGTCTAATCGGGCATCTACAAAGTTTGATATAACACTGGCTCCTGAAGAGATATCATAAGTCAACCAGTAATTATTGGTATCGCCTTCCAATCCCGAAAGAGTATCATTGAGCGTAAAGACCATGGAACCACTTGGAGAATAAAGGATACTAACCTGACTACTGGTATTGAAACCGGTATTGAGCGTCTTAAACAATTTTGCAGAAATAATATTGGTAGCGGAAGTGGTACCGGCGGTATTAAACCTCATTTCGGTAACCGTTGCGATTCCACAACCCAATGCCTTAACCGGAACGCGTAAAACAGGCACATTGGTTGCTCCCGGTGTGGTAAATCCGGTAAACTGAAGGGCGGTACTGCTTAAAAAGGCAATGGCATTGTCCAGTATATTGATGGTATAATCTTCTGTTTCGCCATAATAATAGGAAGTATTTGCCGCTAAACACGGATTCGTGACCGGATTATAGGATTGCAAAATTACACGCATACGGGTAGTTCCTGTTAGAGCCGTACATGGAATAGTAAAGGAACCGGATAGACTACCAACGGTAGAACCCGTTGAAGCATAGGCTTGCTCTCCTGCATCAAAGGTTCCATTTTGGTTATAATCTATAAAGATTCCAACATAACTTCCTACGGTAAAGGTCGTACCTGAAATATTACACAAAGAGAAGTTTACCGGCACATTCTGTTTCATATTGGCCGGATTCAACCCTGAGAAATCAGTATATTGTCTGATCGCATTTACATTTGACTGGGCTGGTGTACAACCGGTTCCATTGTTTAATACGGTAATACCACTTTGGGTCATGGTTAATAAACCAATATCGTCATAGTTAGTATAATATGCGGAAGAAGCACAATAGGGTGCTCTTATTTTGCGGTTTCCGGCCGGCGCGGTAGTGGCAGGTGTTTGGTAAGTGCCTCCAATGGTGATGCCGAATACTTCTGCATCAACCGAATCGCCCAATATTGCACCCGGCTTAATATCATAGGTTAACCAAAAATAATTGGTGTCATTTGTCAATGGCTGCGTTCCGGAAAGGGTATAAGGCGACCAGGAGGCAGTTGTTGAAGCGGTTGCGAAATAAGTTGAACCAAATTGAACACTTGCTGAAAAAGTTTTACTGTTACCGGTGTACCAAATTTTTGCATTGGCAATATTAATCGTATCCGCTCCTCCTCCACCAGTACCCAAACTAAACTGCGTTACATTGATGGGAGAACCCGTTAAACTGGTTCTAACCATGATCCGTAGCATCCGGTTATTTGCTGAGGGCTTTTCAACTTTTGATAAATCAGGATGAACAAGATCAGAACCCAGATAAGTCATAGGAGCGGCAAGTACCCTGTTACCGGTTGGGTTACCATTGCCTGGAACATAGTAATTACCAAATGCCTGAATACTGTCAATTCTGGCATCCAACACATTTCCATTTGGAGCAGTGGCTGAAACATCATAAGCCAACCAATAGTTATTGCTGTCATTGGTAACGGTATCTGCCACCATAAATACCATTTGACCACTTGGAGAATACAGTGTACCCAGCAGGTTATTTGTATTAAATACGGCAGAGTTTCCTGTTTTATAAAGTTTAGCTGCAATGATATTTGAAACGTTGGTAGTTCCGCTTGTATTAAACCGAATTTCTGTTACGATTCCCGGATTACAAGGTGAAGCAGTCACTTTTACCGGATAACGGATAATCGGAACATCATTGGTTCCGGGTGCAACCACCCCTGTTACCTGAATCCCTCCCGATGATAAATATTGAGCCGGACCATTTACGATATTTATCATATAATCTTCGGTCTCACCCCAGGTATAGGTTCCACAAGCCGGAGCTGCAGTTCCTTCTACATAAACCACACGCATCATCGTATTTCCACTTAATGCGGTGCAAGGAACGGTAATCATACTTGAGATGACCTGATTATTCACACCACTGGCATAAGAAGAAGTAAATGGGTTTTCCCCGGCTCCAAATACGCCATCCTGATTATAATCAATATATACGGCAATCACCTCTCCATAGAAACCACCACAGGTTCCTTTGGTGATACCGATAAAAGTAGGAATGCCGGATGGAATATCGGGTGGTGTTACCGAAGTTGTATAATTCGAATACATTTGGTTAACCGATCCGGGACCGGGAGCCGTAGTTGTGCAGGTAGAAACATTGTTCATCGAGCCAAACTGCACGCCCCATATTTCTTCATCCCCGGTTGAAGTGGCGGACGATGCACAATAGGGTGCTCTGATTTGTCTTGAACCGGCCGGAGCACTCAGGGCAGGGTATTGAGTAGTTCCACCTACCGTAAAACTCAATAGTTCGGCATCCACTGAATCACCAACTGTTGCGGTAGCAGAAACATCATAAGAAACCCAAAAATAATTTATGCCATTGGTTAATGCCTGCGTGCCTGCAATGCTAAAAGTACCGCTGGGAGCTACTGAGGTAGATCCAAACTGTAAACTTGCCACAAAAGTTGAACTGGAACCGGTGTACCAAACTTTAGCATTGGTAATATTGGTACTTACGTTTGCTGAGCCATTTGTGCTCAGAGAGAAATTTGTGATATTGGTAGGAGAACCGGTTGCACTCATCACCACATCCATCCGCAATATTTTATTATTGGTGCTTCCTCTTTGAATTTTGGAAACATCGGGCTGTGCGCTGGTTGAACTCACATAGCTCATAAAGGATTGAATGAGTCTGGCTCCCGGAGGCGATGTTACAGTTGGCGTATAGATAGTTCCACCCACAGTTATTGAAGTAACAGCCCCATCAATATAATGACCTAAGACGGCAAATGCGGCAACATCATAGGTAACCCAGAAATAATTATTCCCACTGGTTAATTCAATGGAATCTATAATTGGGTTATTGGTTGTAGGGGTATAAATAGTTGAGCCAAATTGTCTTGCAGCAGAAAAAACGGGTGAAGTATCTGTATAAAATATTTTTAAACTTGAAATTTCACTCAGGGAAGTTGTTCCGTTTGTATTTACCGTCAAAGCACCTAATCTCAGGATATTTGATAAACCCGAAACCACCACTTTTAACCTAACAACAGGTTCATTGCTTGATCCCGGACCCACGTTCGAAAGTATCGGTGCCTCCACGGTTGATGACACATAAACTTTTGGAGGCATACCCCAATTAAAACTGGCACCATTGGCCGGTTTTACGGTTGTGGTTAGCGAAATCACATCTGTATTCGCGGAACCCGCCGATGTTGCAGACCAGGAGGTTGAACTGGTTCTGTTAATATAACCGGCAGCCGTTACGATTCCAACTTGTGGCGTACCGTTACTTGCATCGGCAATAAAATTTCCATAAGAAAAATTAATTGAATCGGTGCCCTCATTTAACCTGATTTGAAAGTCAAAAGTATCCGATGAGGAACCATATTTTCTATATCCTGCCCATTGCACCACGCAAACGCGTGAAGGAGCCGTTCCAATGGTTTGAATGCGAATAGATGAGCCGGTATTACCTTGTAAATCGGTGCATAAAGCCACGATTTTATTTCTTAATGGAATGGGCTGTGTAGTGGCAAAACCATCGGAAATAATCGGCCAGAAATAACCCGATCCACTTGCATTATTAATATTCACCATGGGCGACATACTTGAAATTCCAAGCCCAATCCAGCCATTGGTGCTCACCGCCAAACGATCATAAACCGTTCCGTTTAAATTAAAATTGAATCCGATAGGAAATCCCCCGCCCGAAAAAGCAGTGGTTGTTCCCAAAACACCCGTAGTGGAAGAATCAACATATAATTCATCATCCACAAAGGCCGTACCCAAAAGAGTGCCCCCCGTTATAGGAACGTATGTGGTAGTAGAATAAGAAAAACCGTAATTAGTCAGTGTTTGGCCAATTACCTTGCCCGACATTGCTATGCCAAATACAACAAGCAGCATGAGGATTTGAACCCAAGGGCTTTTTTTTGAAATGGAGAAAGTTTTCATTGTAAATATAAATTTGGAAGTAAAATATTTAATATCAAATGCGTACACACAAAATATAATTATCTACAAACGAAATTATAGATAAATAGATTAAATTGATTCTTATTTTACTTTTTAAAGGAATTGCGAGCTAAATATTATATCAATAAGCTGACTGTCTGCTATTTATTATTTGTTAATATTTACTTAATTCTCTTGTAACGTATTCACATAAAAAAGCCCCTCCGTTTTTGGTGGAGAGGCTTCATTACTAAACAGATTATCTTCTATTGTTTAATCATTTTTACAGCTTGCCTTCCATTCATTTGCATAAAGTAAATACCAGGTTTCAATTCCGATGAAAGGTTGATTTCATGCTTGCCCATTTTGTTGATTTGCTGGCTAAGCACTAATTTCCCCTGAATATCAAATATTTTTAACTCCGAAATTTCACTGGTATTATTATCAACAAATAATTTATTGGTAAATGGATTCGGATAGAGGGAATAATCTTCGCCGCTCACATTTGGCTCAATAACAACCATTGGAGAATAACTGAATTTACCATCGAGATCAAGCTGTTTTAACCTGTAAAATAATTTTTGAGTTGCAGGAGCCTGTATATCGGTATATCCATAATTGATGAGCTTATTTGTATTTTGAGCTTTACTTCCGATGAACCCAATTTCGTCAAAGTTTAATGAACCGGTTCCCCTTTCAATTACAAAGCCTTTGCTATTGATTTCATTGGAAGTGGACCAGGTTAATTTTACCAGCTCTCCTGCCCTCTTTCCGCCAAACGAAATCAAACTTACCGGTAAAGGTGAATTGCCATTAGATGCCAGCGTAAACTGACCCAGGGTTCCAATAGCAGTAAAAGTGCCTGCTCCTGCACTGATTCCTGATGCACCAATTGTTTTAATCAGATTCCAGGCACCATTTCCATAAGCAGACCGGTTGTATAATCTCAAAGCTGTATCGCTGGCATTAATTTGATTGGTTGGTAAGGCAAATGTTAAACTGCAGGCATAAGTTCCGGGATTTCCAATTGGATTGATAATCCAGTAACGGTCGCTCAAATAAAATCTTGCTCCAGATGGTAAAGTATTTGGAGCAAGCGGAACTTCATTCATCACCAAGTCAACGGCATTGTCAAAAGGATCCGTTACATTTACGGATAAATTTTTCATGGTAAAATAACCCGAAACAACTCCTGAAGCAATGAAGCAGGAATCGCCACCTGCAGGAATGGTAGAAGGAGCGATATAGCCTGATCCAACAACATTTCCGACCAAACCATTTACGCAATCGCCAACCTGAGTATTGGATACCGGCTCATTAAACTGATAATAAGCAACCAAACCAGAGGTATTTGCCGGAACCATTCTATGCATATTTTTCCGGATGGTGCTTGAATCCAAAGTGGTATTCCATATCCTGAATTCATCAAGCGATCCATTTACAGGGAAACTTCCAAAATCCCAGGAAGCTACGCCTATGGAAAGCTCTGAAGTATTAAACCCAATTGGGGCGCTTGTAGCTAATGTAGTACTTGCAACCAACTGACCATTGATATAGGATTTTAAGGCCACACCCGATTCCCAGGTAACAGCAATATGCGTCCAGGTATTTGCACTTACGGTGGCCGTTGAAATATGCGTGGTTTTGGTTCCCACATTATTCCAATATTCAGGATGAATCTGACCGTTTTCTATTCCTAAAATATACCCGTTTCCTGTTGTGGGCAATTTCGTTTTTGAATAAATTTTTTGGTTTCGGGTGGCAGGGTCGCTTAAATAAACCCAGGCTTCTACAGTCATATTGGTTCCAATATTCAATTTAGGATCATGGTTCACCTTTATATACTTATTGGTCCCGTTTCCGCTAATGGCATTACCGGGTGTATAGGCAACTGTTGAAATCGTAAATTTAAGGGTATCATTGGAAAAATTATTATCTGCGCTTCCATTTGGATTGGAAGTAAAAACCGTAATATTATTGATTCCCGAAACAAGATTCATCTGATAAGAACCTGTTAAGGTAACCGAAATCGTATCGCAACCATTCAAAGTGCCCGTCCAGGGATAGTTGACAAGTGTTCCGCCATTAATATTAAATTTCACATTAAACGATATTGCCGTATTACCACTCTGATTGCGAACTCTAACCGTTAAATTCTGTAAACCCGTTGTGATGGGTGTATTATAGCTAACACTTTCAACCATTAAATCATTGGCCAGACTTGGGGCTTCATGTGCACCCACAACAGGCGGATTGGAACGGGTGGTATTGTCCATATCCTTATTCACGATTGCGGTTAAATCCACTCCTTTTATACAGGCATTGGTTAAGTGCATATCGCTTGCAGAAACAAAGGCCGGAACATTGTTAAAGGAACTGTCGCCACCAGTGGTTGCGGTTTTATAGGTGGTTGCGCCAAAGGCAGCTCCCCGGTATCCTAGGTTTCCTCCCAAAGCATTATAATAGGTATTGTAATTTACCACATTTCCGGTTGGATTGGTAGAGAAATAAGCAGGATAAGTTGCCGAACCTGCTGCCGAAAAAATATTGTTTTTGAAATAAGAAGTTCCGGTACCGGTTGAGTTGTAATAATACATACCATACGTTGTGGATAGGCCTAAAGTACTTAAGGAATTATGATAATAATTGATGTTGCCGCCACCGACAGCCCCAGTGTATAAATATAAACCATAAGTAGCTCCAAAAGTGGTAAACATATTATTATATATTTCGGTTGGGGCTGAACCTGTTGTCCAGTAGTAATAATATACAGCAACGTAACCTGCATAAATCCTGTTAGCGATTAATCGCGTAGGCGTAGCGGAAGTATGCTGGTTGTAATACAAATAAATTCCATAATTCGAAGCATTAGCAGCACTCATATTGATGGTGTTTCCAATAATATCAACCGGATTGGCGATATAATAAAAACGAATACCGTAATAATAAATATTGTTTAAGGTGTTATACCTGATCCGGTGACCTCTGTTGTAAGCAGCATTAAGGCTGGCACTGGTAGAAATCTGGATTCCATAATAACCACCGGTAACTGTGTTGCTGTCAATAGTAACCGAATCAGTCCACTGGTTACCATCAGCCATACCGGAACCGGCCCCGGTAACAATAATACCGTATGAAACGGCGGTTCCTGCATTCGGCAAATTTACCAAACATTTTTTAACCGTTGAACCCACTCCTACATTATTATTGGTTCCGCCAACTAAAGCAATTCCGGTACAAGATCCTGCAAAATTATTGGTTACCGTCAAGTTTTTAATCGTTACATAACTTACCTTGTTAACTAAAAATGCCGCACTTCCTGCATTCACCATTATCACGCTCGTTACCGGACTCACACCGTCGAATGTGATGGTATTGGTAGCTGATGATCCAAAAACCGGACCGTTTAATACCACCGGTGTAGTATAAGTTCCCGAATTTACTGTAAAATACACCGGACCCGAGATCCCCGAGTTCGTTAAAGCAAAAGTTGCATCTGCAAAGGTTGGATAATTCGCTGAAGCGCCACCAATCGTATAATTACCACTGAGTGGCAGAGAATAAATAAAGGTAGCTCTTAATGTATCATTTGCAGGGTTATTATCTGAGGAGAAATTAGGTGCCCAGGTATAAACCTTTAGTGCATTGGTTCCCAAAGCAATCGTAACCTGGTTGGCTCCACTAAAAGTTATTAGGGCAGTATCACAGGTATTCAGGGTACCAAACCATGGAATGGTAACCGGTGTGCCATTATTTAAGGTATAACTGATATTAAAGCTGGTTACCGTGGTTGTTCCTGAATTTTTTACTCTGGCCACTAAATTTTGAGCCCCTGATACTACAGGCAAAGATGGGTTATACAAAATATCAATGGTTAAATCGGTACTATAGGAGGCAAATTCATACAGTCCCTGCGTTGGAGAAGTACTTCTGGTATTCCCCTCATAATCGGTGGGAACCAAACTTGATAAGTCAACCCCTCTTGTGCAACCGTCAGTTAAATGCAAATCGGTATTGCTTACAAAAGGTGGGATTTTGTTGAAAGAAGAGTCGCCTCCAGTGGTAGCCATATTATAATTTGCCGTAGTAAATGCCGCTCCCCTATAGCCAAGAGTAGCTGTTTTGGTGTTAGAATAAATATTGTAATTGATATTGTTTACCGTTGGGTTCGAGTTGAAATAAACAGGATATAAGGTTGTTCCGTTTGTTGAATAAAAGGAGAAAATGTTATTTTTACAGATGATCCCGTTTACATTTGTAGTATTGTAATAATACAAACCATATTGAGTGGTTCCTGAACCATTAACGTGAATGGTATTGTGCATGTATTCGTAATTACCTGCAACACCGGTGTACAAATAGGTTGCGTAATTTGTTGAATACGTCATATTCCCGGAAATAGAATTATTATAAATTTTGGTAGGGGCGGTTGCGGTTGATGCATTATAATAGATATACATACCATAATATTGCGGATTAATTACCCTGTTGCCAATAATTTCCGTTGAAATGCTGGTATTCGAATTCTGACAGTAATAATAATACAACCCATAAGCGGTTGAAATATTTGCCGGATTCATGCTTATGGTATTATAAAGCACCTTACACGGATTGTAAATATAATACATATACAATCCATAAGTATAAGGATTGGTGATGGTATTGTATCGAACCAAATGACCTCTGTTATAAGCAGAACTGGCGCTTGTGCTTCCATAGATTACCATTCCGTAATAGCCACCTGTAGTCACATTGCTATCAATGGTAATTGAATCTAAGTTATTATTCGCACCAGCTGTGGGAGACCCGGATACAAAAATGGGGCAACTTGTTGAAACAATCGCATTGGGTAAATTTACATTACAATTCACAATCGAACTGCCTGAACCTTTTGTATTGGAGGTATTTCCCACCAGCGCAATACCCGCACATACACCATTAAACCGGTTGGTAACTGTTAAATTTCTTATCATAAAATAGCTGTTATTAACCGTGGCCAGAAGCACATCTCCTAAGGAATCGCTTAAAATACAGGTATTTTTATTGGTGCCTGTTAGCGAAATCCGATTCACCGCACTCACGCCATTTATATTGTTAAAAAGTGCTTTCCCCACATAGGTTCCGGGGTTTACAATAATATTAACCGGACCACAAATTCCGTAGGTCGTCAGATCGTTGGCAACAGCGGCTACGCTTGGATAATTTGCCCCCGTTCCACCAACCGTGTAGGTTCCTGACAACGAAGGCCTCAATATAACCGTTAAGGTATCATTACTGGTTGTGGTATCCGGAATCCCATTCGGATAGGATGTCCATACTACCAATGATCTAACCGTACTACTTGAAAAAATAGAGGAACCCAATGTCAATACGGTATCAGACGGGTTGTTGAATGCATTAAATAAGGTATCTAAAGGGTATGTGATGAATATCGGAGTTTGTGTAACACCATCTAATTTCCAGTTAACCCGAACACTGTCTAAGCGATTGTGACCCAAATTTCCAACTCTTACCGAAATATTCTGTGTTCCAGTACAGAAATTCAGAGGTGAAACCAATGCCTTTATTCCTGCATCGTTAAAACTGGTATAGGCTGGTTCAAAAATCACCTTCCCAATAAAGCCTCGTGGCGTATTGGTAGGCGTTGCAGGGGGCGTACCCACACCCCATCCAATATTGGTTCCGGTTATGAGGTTAACACCGCCCGCCGAAAAGGTAGTAGTTCCGGCAGCAATGGTAGAATATCGCTGGTTCAGCGCATAAACATCAATTCCATAGGTAGTTCCTGCAGGTATGATAAAGCTGATTCCGGTTAAAAAAACCTGGGTAACAGAGCTTGTGGTATTCGCAACTCCTGTAAAAGTTCCGGTAGCTCCTATATACCAGCCATTAGCATTAGAAATTGCACCCGGAGAAGCACTAATGGGCGTGGTCTTATACCATAAATCACAGGTATTTGAACCGGCAACCCCTACAACCCCCTCAATTCCCGTAATCTTTATCGGATACGGATTGGTATTCTGAAGGTTAAAGGTAACCTGCCCAGACCCGTTGTTATTGGTAAAGGTGGTTGATGAAATAACAGTTGACTGTGCATGAACAATCAATACATTTAATGTAATAACCAATACACTAAATAGTTTTCTGAAATTGAAAATTTTGTAAACTTTTTCCATAATATTTTTCCTTGTTGCAAAGGTAATTAATCGTGTCAATAATCGATATCTAAATAAGACCGGTAATGTAAAAAAAACGACCTTTTGTCAAAATATTACAGATAAAATCGACTCATAAAGCCGTCCATGTTTTTTCCCAGCTGAGTTATTACTGAATAATTTTTGAGAAATAACAAGCAATGTCGTTTAGTTAAGAGAATATCGCCATTTTATTGGAATTAACAAAAAATCGTGTCAGGATATGCTTTCACCGCGATCCTTCGGCAAGCTCAGGATGACACACCAGCCCGTTATATTGGGCAATGATTTTGGCGGGATGAATTTTTTGC
>CAYHCF010000038.1:0-32211 GCA_964355075.1 uncultured Chitinophaga sp. | reverse complement strand
TTTCAAAGACCGACTTCAACTGCGCTAATGTTGGCAATAACGGTGTAACCTTAACTGTTCTGGATGTAAATGGTAACAGTTCAGTGGCCTATGCTACCGTGATTGTACATGATAACATCGCTCCAACAGCCATCGCCCAGAATGTAGTCATTTATCTGAACGCAAGTGGTGAGGCTTCAACAACTGCATCTGCGATTAACAGCGGCTCTTATGACAATTGTAGTATAGCAAGCCTGACTCTGTCTAAAACCAGTTTCAATTGCAGCAATGTGGGTCCAAACACTGTTACACTCACAGTTACCGATGTAAATTCAAATACTTCAACAGTCACCGCTGTTGTAACTGTTGTTGACAATATTGCTCCAATAGCTATTTGTAGAAATCTGACCCTTACCATTGCAAACGGAACGGCAAGTATCACTCCGGCAATGGTTGACAATGGCTCTAACGATGCATGTGGAATTAAATCCCTGAGCTTATCTAAAACCACCTTCAATTGTTCAAATATTGGAACCAATATCGTAACCTTAACCGTAACAGATAATAACAACAATGTGTCGACCTGTACTTCTACAATTACCATAAACGGTGTGGTACCAAGTTGCAGTATCACTTCAGCACCACGCAATACAGGACCGGTAATTGGTTCAACAACTACTCTGGCTGGCACTAACCAAATGTTTATAGGTTATGGGGCACAAAGCATGAATATAACATGTACAGCTTCAGGTGCAGGTCCGTTCACATATAGTTGGGTTGGTTCAGGCTTAAGTGCAAGTAATATTTCCAACCCGATTTTCACTCCTTCCGTTGGAGGAAACTATACACTTACCTGCACAGTTACAAACGCCTATGGTTGCCAGACCAATTGCTCTATTGTTATTTGTGTAATTGATGCACGTGCAACAGGTGGTTCTCCATCCAATCCAAAAGTGTATTTATGCCATGTTCCTCCAGGTAATCCAAATAATCCACAAACACTCAATATCAGTGTTAGTGCAGTTCCGGCCCACCTTGGTCAACATGGTGGCGACAGACTCGGAGCCTGCGCACAAACTTGTGGAACATTGAAAACCAACGAAGTCATTGGAGATATTTATACCATGGGTGATGCAGATCTGATCGTTTATCCTAACCCGTCAACATCAACATTCAATTTCAGACTGGAGTCAGAAAGCAATGAACCGGTTACCATTTCTATTTATGATTTGAGAGGAAAATTAATTTCGGAAGAAAGCTTTAGTATTCCATCAGACATGATGGTTATTGGAGAAGAATTAGCAAACGGTATATATTTTACTATTGTAAAACAAGGTGAATACAGCAAGACCGTGAAGATTCAGAAGATTAATTGATAATTACTTTCTTTATTTGAAAAGGGGCGGCAATGGTTATTGCCGCCCCTTTGTTTTTATATTTAACCATTAAAAGCTTTGTGCCCGGATATGGAATTTGCATTATACTATATACCTTACTTTGCCTTCACACAGCATTATAATTTTCTGATATTAAGTTTGTCATAAAGCCCTTAAAATAGATTTTTTAAACATTATCATCTAAAGTTAATGCACATCTTCAACTGGCATTCACCATTTAAATCGTTATAACAGCTATTTAAATCGTTTTAGAATCATTCTAAATTAATCATATTATTTTGAGTCAAAATAAAAGTTTATACATTGCATGACTAAATTAGAAAAGAAAATCCTTTATTCTGATTATTATCAAGTATGAATGTGCCAATAATCAACCCAACTGACATACCCCCAAAATCCACCTTCGATAGAACGAAAAGTATTTTACGTAAATGATAACACTTTTTGCTTTTGCAGCTAATTGTTCTCATTTACCAAAACCATTAACTCCACATGGTTATATTGGTATTTAAGCCTATCGCTGTAAAAGAGAAATCTAATAAATCTTTCATATAAATGTAAAAATTCTAACATCAAAAAATGTAAATTATGAAAAATCAATTTTCAAAACAACTACTATGGCTAATATGTATACTACCAATATATATTTTGCCAAGACAAGTCGAAGGCCAAAACATTAATTTTTCAATGGAGGCTTTTGAGGATTATTCCCTTTCCTGCCCTTATGTTTATACTTGGAATGGCACCGCTTATGTTCAGGATAATGATATTTATTCGGTAGCAAGGTATGCCAGTGGTGAGTACCGTGATTTTTACCGTTTAGAAAAACCGTTGGTTGTGCAATCAGGTAAGTATAAAATCAAAATAAAGGAGATTGACAATGAAACTTCTTATACCGATCTGGTTGGACTCATTGCTGTTGACCATGCTTCTAATGTTAAAATTGCACCCGATGCGCAGGGAAATATCTATGCATATACACCGGCATCCCTGGTTTATCCTTATACAGCAGTAAGCAATACTAATGAAAATGTTAAAAGCCTTTTAGAGTCAGAAAACAATTCCGGATTTCATGCATACAGCCAGTCGTATGTTGAAATTAATTTTGGATCCGTTTCTGTTTCTCAAGGGGCGAGGTTAATTGTAAAAATGAAAGGATTCAATCAGGGTCAGGGTAACCCAATGCCTTTTATTGGTCAACCTGCCTTGCTCATTCAGTATTTAAACAGCAGCAATATATGGACAGAGGCGGGAAGATTAAAACCCCGAATGGATTGGTCGACCGGAGCATTTGATCTATCCTCCTTTCTTCCCAATTATTTGGGAGAAGTAAAAGTTCGGATTTATTCAATTTCGCATGATTTAAAGTATCACGATGTTGATTTTGTGGCCTTATCCATTGGCACTGAGCCAGGCAAAACAGTTACCCCCTTAAGTTTAAGTTCCGCCATTTATAAAGGCAATAATGTAATAAGCACTTTAAGCTCGTCTGACAATGTTTATGTAAACATGCAGCCAAACGATTCATTCGAATTGGAATACACAGCAACAAGTCAAACCTTAAACCAGAGAGAATTTATATTTGTGAGCGAAGGCTATTACGTACCCTCAACCTCCAACACCTATTTTGTTTATACATGGGATGGAACAAGCTGGGCGCAAAGAGGTTCTTTTTCTTACCCAAGTTATGATTATTTAAGCAATTTTAATTTGACTTCTTATTTACCTGATCCAAACGGAGAATACAAAGTCAGGGTTTTTCAAAATGGCACAAACTCCAATTACCAGGCCTGGATTGACTATGTGGGTTTAACTAGTGGAAGCAATACCGGTACCTTACTTTCTGCAAGAGATTTACGCAATAATCAGGATGTAAAGCCTTATGTGCAGTATTCAGACAACAATCCTTTCGTTCTTTACAATGGATTTGGATATACAGGCGGGTACAATAGGTGGTCGGAATATAATTTCAGTCTTTTAATAGCAAAAATTACTGCTGGTGACCCAACAACATTTTGCGCAGGCGGCTCGGTAACATTAAGTGCTAATACAGGAAGCGGATATACTTATCAGTGGCAAAACAACGCAAACAATATAATAGGTGCAACCAGTTCCACTTATGTTGCAACTACGAGTGGAAATTATACTGTTGTTGTTACTTCGGGTACTTTAACAGCAACTTCATCTGTTACAACTGTTACAGTTAATCCATTACCAATTGTAACCGCAACCAACCTGGGTCCGGTATGTATTCATGATACCATAAAACTTTTCACGAGTCCGGGGAGCTCATATGCCTGGACGGGTCCTAACAGCTATACATCTACACAGCAAAACCCTGTTTTATTTGATGCTGCTATAGCTAATGCAGGAACCTATACTGTAACGGTTACCGATGCGAACGGATGTTTCGCAAATAATTCTACATCTGTCGTTGTAAATACACTTCCTGTTGTTACAGCAGGGAGCAACAGTCCAATTTGTGCAGGTGGCACTTTGAATCTTACTTCAAGTGCTGCAGTTTCATATATATGGAGCGGGCCAAACAGTTTCAGTTCAACAGACCAAAATCCATCCATTTCTAATGTTTCATCATCGGCAATAGGAACTTATTTTGTAAAAGTTACAGGAACAAATGGTTGCCGGAATGATGCCTCGACCGTTGTGGCGGTAAATCAATTACCAACTATAACCGGAGTAAACGGAACCAATACCATTTGTTCTGGAACAACGACAACATTAACGGCAAGTTCAGCAGCACCTGCATTCAATTGGTACGATGCCCCAACAGGTGGTAATTTACTATTTACCGGAGCCGTATATACAACCGCAAATTTAACAAGCAATACAATATTTTATGTTGATGTTACAAGTATGAATTGCACCTCTGCTAGCAGAACATCAATTGGTATAACAGTTAATGTTCCTCCAACTTTTATTGTTTGTCCAACTAACCAAAGTATAAACACAACAACGGGTTTATGTACTTCACCATTAGTATACTCAGCAACAGCTATAGGCACACCGTTGCCAATATTAACTTATGTGTTTACTGGAGCAACAACTGGAAACGGCAGTGGTACCGGCAGTGGTTCTGTATTTAACAAAGGTGTAACAACAGTAACCCTTATGGCGAGCAATTCATGTGGTTCAACCCAATGCAGTTATACAGTAACGGTAAATGATATTACTGCACCTATTGTTTCAACACTAACAGGTGCTCTGAACGCAACTCTGCAGTGCAGCAATGCTTCGGGAATAACAGCAGCTTTATTGCAGCAACCGGCTGCAACAGACAATTGCACTGCATCACCATCTATTCATTTGGTGAGCGATGTAACAACGCCAGATGCAAATTGCGCCAATGCATATGTGAGGGTTCGTACATGGAATTTCACTGATGCTTCAAATAATACAAGTACCAACTTTGTACAAACCATAACAGTAATTGACAATACTGCACCGGTAGTTACTTGCCCTGACAATATTACTGCTTACACTACAACACAGTGCGGAGTTAATGTGAGTTATGCAGCTACGGCAATAGACAATTGCGGTTCACTAACGATTAGTTATAGTAAAGCTTCCGGTAGTTTCTTTAATTTGGGCAGTACCCAGGTTACAGCCACTGCTACTGATGTTTGCGGAAATGCATCATTTTGTACATTTACCGTAACAGTAATTGACGCAACTCCACCTCAGGTGATAACTCAAAATATAAGTGTTAACTTGAATTCTTCGGGTAATGCCAGCATTTCTGCTTCGCAAATTAACAATGGCTCATATGACAATTGTGCTATTGCATCAGTTATCGTATCACCAAATACATTTACCTGCGCAAATGTTGGGCCTAATACGGTTACACTCACAGTTACCGATGTAAATTCAAATGTTGCCACTTCTACTGCAGTTGTGACTATTGTTGATAATATTGCTCCGATTGCAATCTGCAGAAATATTACCGTAACGATAGCAGGTGGTTCAGTAAGCATTACTCCGGCACAGATTGATGACGGTTCAAACGATGCCTGTGGAATAAAATCTTTGTCATTGTCTAAAACCAGCTTCAATTGTTCAAATATCGGAGCTAATGCAGTTACCCTAACAGTAACCGACAACAATAATAATGTTTCAACTTGTGCAGCAACTGTAACCATTTTAGGAGTTGTTCCAACATGCACAGTTACCTCCGCACCGCGTAATGTGGGTGGGGTTGTTATCGGCTCAACTACTACACTTGCAGCAACCAACCAGATGTTCCTTGGATATGGCGCACAAAGTATGAACATTACCTGTACTGCCCCTGCCTCAGGTGCCGGACCATTCACCTATAGCTGGTCGGGTTCAGGTTTGAATAATACTGCCATTGCCAATCCGATCTTCACTCCAACTGCTGGTGGTAATTACACGCTCACTTGCACTGTGACTAACAGTTATGGTTGTCAGACAACCTGTTCTATTGTTATATGTGTAATTGATGCACGTGCAACAGGTGGTTCTCCATCCAATCCAAAAGTGTATTTATGCCATGTTCCTCCAGGTAATCCAAATAATCCACAAACACTCAATATCAGTGTTAGTGCAGTTCCGGCCCACCTTGGTCAACATGGTGGCGACAGACTCGGAGCCTGCGCACAAACTTGTGGAACATTGAAAACCAACGAAGTCATTGGAGATATTTATACCATGGGTGATGCAGATCTGATCGTTTATCCTAACCCGTCAACATCAACATTCAATTTCAGACTGGAGTCAGAAAGCAATGAACCGGTTACCATTTCTATTTATGATTTGAGAGGAAAATTAATTTCGGAAGAAAGCTTTAGTATTCCATCAGACATGATGGTTATTGGAGAAGAATTAGCAAACGGTATATATTTTACTATTGTAAAACAAGGTGAATACAGCAAGACCGTGAAGATTCAGAAGATTAATTGATAATTACTTTCTTTATTTGAAGAGAGGCTGACCTTTTGAGACAGCCTCTTTGTTTTTATACTTAACCATTTAAGTTGTTGTGCCCGGATATGGAATAAACATTATACTATATACCTTACTTTGCC
The DNA here is from genome assembly GCA_964355075.1 of uncultured Chitinophaga sp. Classification (GTDB taxonomy): domain Bacteria; phylum Bacteroidota; class Bacteroidia; order UKL13-3; family UKL13-3; genus B1. Next base: position 25,772 of record CAYHCF010000038.1, on the reverse strand, counting down.
CTTTGGGTTACAATATGCAGGTACTATTATTGTTTACGCACAGCATTATAATTTTCTGATATTAAGTTTGTCATAAAGCCCTTAAAATAGATTTTTTAAACATTATCATCTAAAGTTTATGCACATCTTCAATTTATAATCCCCATTTAAATCGTTATAACGGCTATTTAAATCGTTTTAGTGTTGCTACAAATAATGGTACATGATTATGTACCCTGAAAATGCATCCATTAAATCAAAATAGTTTTTATTTTTGGTATCCCGTTACGATTCTAGAAACCAGATAATTACTTTTTTATTAACCCATGCAAAAAAAACTATGAAAAATCAAAATTTACTCCAAACAAAAGAATCGCCGATATCTGCTTATAAGAGCAGCTTATCATCTTATTTGAGCGATTCAAACAATTTATTCTCAAATCGCATAATGAAAAAGATTGCGCTCTTTTTCGTAATACTTTTTATTTTAGGATTAAATTCCTCAATGGCACACGTCACGGAAATACGTGTTAATCAAGCACAAGATGGCTCTCTTACCTGGTATTTACAAACTTACCATGGTGTAAATGAATGCGGGCATCAAAATGCAGGATTAACGATTAATGGAATAAATTATCCGATAGATGCTGAATTTTCGGGAAGTATTGTCTCTATCAGTCCAACAATTTTTGCTCAATATTATGCAGTAGAATCATTTGGGCGAAGTAGTTATGCAACCGTTCACACTGCATTTTTAGGAACAACCTTATCTGTTTCTCCGTACTCCAGCAACGTTTGTTGGGCATTTTTAGTGGGTGGTTCAGGTAATTTTACGCCTCCTCCTCCTCCAACATGTACATCATGCCCGGTATTATCCTGGACCAATACCGTATCTTTACCTGGTAATAACAATGGTACTGTTTGTAATCTGAATGATGATTACACCACTGCAAATATTACTGTAAATCATTTATCATGTGCAAGTATTACCGGAAATCACAGATTTAAAGTAATACTGGATCCAACAGGTTCAAACACGGTTTACGGGTATTATAATTATTCAAGCGGCATTACAACCAATGTTGCCATTACCATTCCTTATGGAACCAGTAACAGCACCCAGGTATCCGTTGTGGATGATGATTTTCCATGTTCAGTAACGCATGGTTTATCTATACCTGGTGGACAATATTCCGGAGTCCAAATGCCATTGCCTACAATAACTGCGGGTGGAGCTACCACTTTTTGTGCGGGAGGTTCGGTCACATTAACCGCATCTCCGGGCGCTTCCTATGCCTGGTCAAATTCAGAAACAACGCAATCCATTAATGTAACGCAGTCGGGGAATTATACAGTAACGGTACTAAACAGTGGCGGATGCTCCGTTACTTCTATTCCAGTAGGTGTTACAGTTAACCCAGCTCCAACTGCTTATGCATCTGCCACACCTATTATTTGCTCAGGCGGGAACAATGGTAGTGTTATCGTAACTGGAACAGGTGGTACTACACCCTATCAATATTCAAATAATAATGGAGCCAGCTTCCAATCAAATGGAACTTTTGGTTCATTGGGTGCAGGAACTTATGTCAGTATAGTAAAAGGAAATAATGGTTGCTCAAGTGCTCCGGTGACTTCAGTAATCTTAATTGATAATGTTCCACCAATTGTAAATACAAACAATATCACTGTATTTTTAAATGCAAGCGGATCAGCTTCAATTACAAGCGCTCAAATAGATAATGGAAGTACTGATAATTGTTCTATTACTTCATATAGTTTAAGTAAAACAAGTTTTGATTGTTCAAACATAGGTCCCAATTCAGTTACCTTAACAGTTACAGATGCGAATAACAATTCTGCCAATGGCAATGCTATTGTAACTGTAATAGACAATACTGCTCCGATAGCAATCTGCAGAAATATTACCGTAACGATAGCAGGTGGTTCAGTAAGCATTACTCCGGCACAGATTGATGACGGTTCAAACGATGCCTGTGGAATAAAATCTTTGTCATTGTCTAAAACCAGCTTCAATTGTTCAAATATCGGAGCTAATGCAGTTACCCTAACAGTAACCGACAACAATAATAATGTTTCAACTTGTGCAGCAACTGTAACCATTTTAGGAGTTGTTCCAACATGCACAGTTACCTCCGCACCGCGTAATGTGGGTGGGGTTGTTATCGGTTCAACTACTACACTTGCAGCAACCAATCAGATGTTCCTGGGTTATGGTGCTCAGAGTATGAATATTACATGCACTGCCACGGGTGCCGGTCCGTTTACCTATAGCTGGACAGGTACAGGTTTAAGCAGTACTACCATCTCAAATCCTGTATTCACACCCGTTGCAGGGGGTAATTATACACTCACTTGCACTGTGAATAACAGCTATGGTTGTCTGACAACCTGTTCTATTGTTATATGTGTAATTGATGCACGTGCAACAGGTGGTTCTCCATCCAATCCAAAAGTGTATTTATGCCATGTTCCTCCAGGTAATCCAAATAATCCACAAACACTCAATATCAGTGTTAGTGCAGTTCCGGCCCACCTTGGTCAACATGGTGGCGACAGACTCGGAGCCTGCGCACAAACTTGTGGAACATTGAAAACCAACGAAGTCATTGGAGATATTTATACCATGGGTGATGCAGATCTGATCGTTTATCCTAACCCGTCAACATCAACATTCAATTTCAGACTGGAGTCAGGAAGCAAAGAACCGGTTACCATTTCTATTTATGATTTGAGAGGAAAATTAATCTCAGAACAAATCTTCAGTGCTCCTTCAGACATGATGGTAATTGGAGAGGAATTAGCAAACGGTATGTATATTTCCATAGTGAAACAAGGTGATTTCAGCAAATCATTAAAAATTCAAAAGATCAATTAACAAAAGTTAATTTCAATAAAAAAGCCGCCTCGTCCTTAGACGAGGCGGCTTTTTTATGCAATTATGGTGAGGTCTATTGTTGTTTTCCCCCTTGTAGCAGCTGTTGCAAATTCTGACGGGCAGTTACAAATTCTGGAAATTCTTTTATGGCCATTTCGAAATATTTTTTTGCCCCGGCAAGATCGCGTTTTTGCGCAACCATGTATGCCTTCATATTATACACTGCTGCCCGAACCGGAACTTTTTGTTTTTCGGTTTCAGAAATCATAAAGTCAACACTGTCCTGGCTATCAATCATTTTTTCTTCAAGAATTTTCATGGTTCTTTCTGCCGATCCCATATCCTGTGCACTAAACTGAAAGGCGGCAATCTGGTAGAGGTATGTTATTTTCTGGGTGCTGGCATAAAGCTTACTGTAGATATCCATTACCTGTGAAACGTTTCCGGTTTGTTGCAGACACAAGGCTTTCAATTGTAAAAAGCGCTCGCTGGTGGGATAGGTCTTCAAAGCGATATCCGTATAATATTCTGAGGATTCATAGTTGTGAACCGCCGAATATAATTCCGGCAAGGTGTCCATATAAGCCTTCTGGCTGCTGTCTTCCAGTAATAATAATTGTAAGGCTGTAATGGCGGTAGGATAATCTTTCACTTGCATGCTTTTTTCATAAAGCGCTTTGTAAGTTTGGTTTTGATTTGTTTTGTTGCAGGCAAATAATGCCAATAGCGGCAACGCTACTAAAAGTTTTTTCATATGTTATTTGTTTTTGTGTTGTTCTAAATAAGATATACAGCAATCCTGTATTGTTTTCCCGATAGGTGAAAATTCAAAGGATAATTCCTTTTTTATTTTTTGTGAGCTATACAAAGATTCATGGACCGCAGCGCTTGCCGTTTCTTTGGTGATGCCAATTCCTTTCTTGGAAAACAACCTGATTATGCCGGCTATTCTCCATGAAAGACCAGCCATCCAGGGCTTGACTTCAATAAAAGGTCTTTTTATTTTAAAGCCATCAGCTATGGCAAAGAAAAGATCTTTGAATGTACAGTTTTCGCTTACCAAAACATACCGGTGATGGGAAATTTTGCGCTCAACCAAAATCAGCATGGCTCTGGCTACGTCGTTTGCATCTACAAAGCCTTTTACCCCCATCGAATAAAACGGTATTTTTTTAAATACACTATGAAATAAATGATTTGAGCCCTTATCGAAAGCCCCTACTCCAATTATTATTCCCGGATTTACAATCACCACATTTAATCCTTCTTCCGCGCCCCTCCATACTTCCAGTTCAGCTTTGTATTTACTTATGGCATAATTGCTGTTCAGATTACTTTCTTCCCAATGATTGGTTTCATCAATGTACGCTCCATTTTTTTTTCTCCCAAGAGAGGCAATAGAGCTAACAAAACAAAATTGTTTAATACCATTTTGGAGCGAAAGGTTTACCACATTGGCAGTTCCTTCAACATTAATTTTCATCATGGTATCCCTGTCCTTTGAGAAAAAGGAAACCATGGCGGCACAATGGTAAACTACCTCCGCTTCTTTCATTCCCTCCTGTAAAGTGTCTACATCCAATACATCAACAATAAACCAAAACAGCAATTCCTTAGCTTTCAGTTTGTCAGAATCGGTTTTGAAATACCAATTATATATGGTGTTGAACTCCTTTAAATCAGATGTATGACGTTTAAAGGCACGCACCGATTTACCTGCTTTAAGCAATTGGCAAACAACATGTGCGCCTAAAAATCCTGTCGCTCCTGTAACTATATTCAATGTGTGGAAATGTGTATTAATTGACGGGCTAAATTAATGAGTTTTGAAGAATTAATTTCCAAGTAAATTTTTATACCATGAATACAGAGTATTTACATCCACTGGATGACGCACTTATAAATGAATTATCCTGCAATAGTAATTTAAAAAGTCTTTTCCATAGCACGGTCTTTTACAAAAATTCCATTCCTGATACCCTGAATTTCGATTTAGCCATATTAGGAGTTGAGGAAGACCGATACCGATCCGAATATGCAGGATGTGCCACGGCACCCGATGAAATTAGGAAAGATTTTTATGCCCTGATAAAACCCAGAAACGATTTAAAAATATGGGATCTCGGGAATATCCATGCCGGTAACAGCATCCGTGATTCCCATTTTGCTTTAAGCCAGGTTCTGAACCCATTGATAAAAAACAAAATAGTAACGATCATTTTGGGCGGAACACAAGATCTGATTGCAGCCCAATATGCTGCCTATCAAAGTTTGAAGCCAAATATGAATCTGTTGGTAGTTGATGCAAAGGTTGATATGCATACGAACGAGAACAGCATGAAATCGGGTTATTTACCGCGCATCATTACCCAGGAGAATGCGAATTTATTTAATATTACCCAAGCCGGTTACCAAAGTTATTATGTGGAACCCGAAACGTATGATGCTTTTGAGCGTATGAATTTTGATATGTTGCGTTTGGGTAGCTTACGCGGAAATATGCAGGAAATTGAACCCTATTGCCGCAATGCAAATATGCTGGCATTTAGCATTCAATCCATTCGTGCAGCCGATGCTCCCGGACAATCGAAGCCTTCACCCAATGGGTTCGCTGGTGAGGAGGCTTGTCAGTTATGCCGCTATGCCGGTATGAGCAATGATGTGATGAGCGCAGGATTTTATGATTTCAATCCCGATAAAGATAACCATGGAATTACCGCGTCCTTACTGGGTCAAATGCTCTGGTATTTTGTGGAAGGGTATGTAAACAGACGAAATGACTATCCGGTTCCGGATAGCAAAGACTATTTGATTTACCGCACCCATTCTAAAAACCTGACCCATGAAGTAGTGTTTTATAAAAGTGTACACACCAACCGCTGGTGGATGGAAGTGCCCTACCCAAGGGAACGAAGTAAACAGGAAGGGAAATTTTTAGTGCCCTGCAGTTATAAGGATTACCAAACCGCACAAAATGACGAGCTTCCCGATAAATGGATGAAAACATTTCAGAAATTATCGTGAGGTCTGCCTATTAAACTTCTTCATTACGAATACGAGCTGCGTGTTTTCTTTAAATCATTTTAACAACTCAATCCCATTTCTTCTTCATTACGAATACGAGCTGCGTGTTTTCTTTAAATCATTTTAACAACTCAATCCCATTTCTTTTTGAAATCTCCTCTGGCAAAGGATTTCTCTATCAAACAATAAAGTAAAATAAAGAAATAACGGCTACCCATTTCTTTGATTTTTAATTTGCTGACTCCATGCTTTCTATTGGTCCAGCTATTGGGTACTACAGCATAGGTATAACCTCTGATGATTGCTTTCAAAGGAAGTTCCACTGTTAAATTAAAATGTGGCGACAGTAAAGGTTGAATTCCCTGTATGGTTTCTCTCCTGAATAATTTAAAGGCATTGGTTACATCATTGTACTTAATGCCAAATAACAACCTGACCATATTATTAAACAAGCGGTTCAAAAACAATTTGTGTTTGGGGTAGTCATAAACCTTCCCACCTTTGCTCCACCGGGTTCCAAAAACACAATCATAACCTTCTGATAACTTATTGTAAAAAAGGATGAGGTCATCAGGGGAGTCCGATAAATCGGCCATCATGATGGCAACGCAATCTCCGGTAAACTTTTCAAGTCCCAATCTAACCGCATATCCATATCCGTTAGATCCTTTGTTGGTATATACTACCAGTGTGTCTATTGATTTCTGTAACCGGGCTAATATATTTAATGTATCATCTTTCGAGTTATCATTGATCACAACAATTTCATGTGGAATTTTATTTGCACAAAGTTTTGCATGCAATAACTCAAGCGTTTCTTTTAAACTTAACTCTTCATTATGAGCAGGAATAACAACACTCAGTTTCATGATAATGATTGAATAGGTTTTTGAGCAATTAGTAAAAATTGTTTGCCCATTATTTTCCAGGCAAAAGGAATTTTAAAGTAGAGCCTGACTAAAAAATCGGTAACCGGAATTTTCCCTCTAAAAGATAAGGGTAAAAACCGGGGATGTATTTCATTTATCTCAAATCCTGCTCCAACTAAATGTTCGGCAACCCCTAATTCAGTAAGGATAACGGTATGATCGGCAAAATCGAAATAGTTTTGGGAACAGTATTTAAAATTAGGCCCCATAATGGCAATCCTTCCTCCCGGTTTCATAATGGCAAACATGCGCTCCAAAAATGTGGCAACATCATCCTGACTATACAAATGTTCCAGAAAATTGGAAACATACACGCCTTCAAAATAGTTCTTAGGCAAGTCCACTTCGAGGTTATTTCCAATGACTACATTTACATTGGGTTCAGCCATTCTTCGGGTATGCTCACCCATATCAACTGCCCATCTTTCTTTTGCCGGAACCTGATTGATAAACTCGCAATCACCTGCAGCCGGATCAATTACTGAAACTGGATTGCCCAGCTTTTCATAAATAAAGGCGGCAATAATTTTCCAGGTGGAGAGCTTTTTTTCCCGGTCAACTCCTTTAAACCTATATGCATATATTCTTTCGTAGTTCATTATTTATTGCTTATCTTATATAATTTGTTTTCAGTTGTAATTCCATTTCTATTAAGAGCCAACTGGCATGGGGCTGAGGGGATATCCTGCTTTTGTGAGCCTTGTGCTTTCTTTGTGTACTTCGTGTTAAGAAAGGAATTTCATTTAAACACAAAGTTCACAAAGGAAAACACAAAGGACACCATTATTTATTTTTTCAAACCCTAATTACCGATTAGAAGATTTGAAATTTGCCTTCTTCTCAATCGTAAATCTAAAATCGTAAATAATATATCCGATTACCTATTACCAATCACCGATTACCAATTACCAATCACCGATTACCTTCTTCCCCCATCCTTATTGTCATCCGGTCATGCATCTCAACCAATATTGCTTCCAGGTTATATTTCCAATCCCAGCCGGGGTAATGATTTTTAAACTTATTTACATCACTTACATACCAGATATGATCGCCAATACGATTGGTTTCGGTATAGCTGTAGCTCATTTTTTTGCCGCTTATTTTTTCACACCAGGCTATTGCTTCCAGCATGCTGCAATTGGCAAACCTTCCCCCACCGGCATTGTAAACTTCCCCATGCCGCGGGTTTTGATAATAATGCCAAAACATATTTACCAGATCCGAACTATGAATATTATCACGAACCTGTTTCCCTTTATATCCGAAAATGGTATAATGATTTCCAGTGATGGCACATTTCATTAAATAGGCTAAAAAACCATGTAATTGCGCGCCACTATGATTGGGTCCGGTTAAACAGCCACCTCTGAAAACAGCAGTTTTCATTCCGAAATACCTGCCATATTCCTGAACCATTACATCGGCTGCAACTTTGCTTGCTCCAAATACACTGTGCTTGGTGTGATCAATACTCATTTGCTCATCAATACCAAATTGAAAGTAAGGGTGGGATTCGGCTATTTCCCATCTTTTTTCGAGTTCAACCAGCGGTAAAAAATTAGGCGTATCGCCGTACACTTTATTCGTAGAAGTGAAAATAAATACGGCATCGGGGCAATAAATTCTGGTTAATTCAAGCAGGTTCAAAGTACCGGTAGCATTCACATTAAAATCAGTTAAGGGTTCTTGTGCAGCCCAATCATGACTGGGTTGGGCGGCAGCATGAATAATTAATTTAATGTCTTTTGCATATTCGTTAAATACTTTTTCCAGGTTTGCATAATCACGAATATCAATATCATGTGACAGGAAATTGCTGCACTTCGCCAATAACCTGTTTTTATTCCATACCGTTGAGCCTTCTTCTCCAAAAAAATACGAACGGAGGTTATTGTCAATTCCAATTACCAGGTCAAATTTTTTTGTAAAAAACTCTACCGATTCCCCTCCAATTAAACCGCTGCTTCCGGTTATTAATGCAATGTTCATTTCTTTGTTTTTTTAATATAGGCGGATTATATCCAGCTTAGGATAAAATATTTTTCAGGTCTTTTTCATTTTGTTTCATCCATACAAAAGTATCCTCAACCAATTGTTTCATGTTTCTTTTGGGCTTCCAGGGGTGAGGATGGGTAAGGGTTTCCAGGCGCGAGCAATCACTCACATAAATACGCACATCAGCCACACGGTTTTCCTTTATGGGTTTGATGTTAATTTTATTTCCGGTCACCTCCTCACACATTTTTGTCAATTCTTGCAAACTGAAACTAATAGCATTCCCGCCTCCCACATTCAGGGTTTGCCCGTTGTACACATTCAAATGATGGATTTGGTGGTCAATCAAATCCAGTAAATCATCGGCATGCATTACATCACGCATTTGTTTACCGGTTCCGCCATAACCAATATAGGACAAGTCGCCTTTAAAATAGTGCTTAGCCAGCCAAAGTACCAAAACTCCCTGATCCACTTTCCCCATTTGCCAGGGCCCGCTGATTACGCCACAACGGTTGATAATGGTCTGGATGCCTTTTAATTCATTGTATTCGGTTACCATCAGTTCCGAAGCAAGTTTGCTTGCCCCGTAAAAACTTCTGCTTCCTTCCAATGGGAAATCTTCTCTTACTCCCTTTGAACCAATTCCCCGTATGGTTTGCTCTTCTTTCCATACAAAACGGGTTTCCAATTCATCATAAGCCGCAGCTTCCAGATTTTTGATCGGGTAAATTCTGCTGGTAGAAAGAAAAATAAATGCAGCTTTAAATTTGTTTGCCAATTCCAGACCGTTCACGGTACCAAATAAATTGGTATGGATCAATGGCATCACCGGAGATTGAATACCGGAAAGAACGCTTGGGTCAGCGGCAGCATCAATAATAATATCCAAATGTTTAAAATCTGCTAAATCTTCTGCATTGCGGATATCACCATGAACGAACGCAACTCCAAACTCTTTTAAACGTTTCAGGTTTAACTCGGAACCCCTTCGGCTCAGGTTATCGAAAGCAAATACGTCATAATCAGGGTATTTCTTTTTGATCCCAATCGCTAAGGTTGACCCAACAAAACCAGCACCACCTGTAATTAAAATCTGTTTAGACATAGTATTCAAAAGAATCGCAATTTTAAGCTAATAAATACGTATTTCCTTGTCCGGATTTTGAAAATAACGCTGGCAGGTACCAAAAAAACGATGGCTTATCCATAATTAATTCGCAGGACTAATGAAGATACCTGGACTGATTGTATGAGATTATATAACTGAATTACACTTATTTATAGCTTATTCCATCCTTTCAAAACAAGCGCCGGGAAGGCTGATAGCAAGATTGCCAAAAATCCCTATCATAAAGCCATAGTTTTTTTTACTTTTGTTTTCAATTTTAAGCAATATGTCAACGGAAAGAATTTTGATCATTGGCTCAAATGGCCAGATAGGAATTGAATTAGCAGAAACACTTCGTAAAAGGTATGGTTCCGAAAATGTGGTTTGCGCAGATTTAAGGCAAATGGAAAACCAGATCATGCCATTTGAAATCTTAGATGTTTTGGATCAAAAAGGCTTATATGAAATGGTCAAAAAATACCAGATTACCCAGATCTATTTATTGGCTGCTTTACTGAGTGCTACCGCAGAAAAAAATCCAAAGTTTGCCTGGGATTTAAATATGAATGGCTTATTTAATGTACTGGATCTGGCCAAAGAAGGGCATATTAAAAAAGTGTATTGGCCAAGCTCCATTGCTGTATTCGGGCCAAGTACACCGCGGGTTCTGACCCCTCAATATACGGTAATGGAACCCAACACGATTTACGGAATCAGCAAACAGGCAGGCGAACGATTTTGCGAATATTATCACCAAAAATATAATGTGGATGTAAGAAGCATCCGGTATCCGGGTTTAATCGGGTGGAAGAGTGCACCGGGAGGAGGAACTACCGATTATGCGGTTCACATTTATCATGAGGCTTTAAAAAACAAAACCTATTCCTGTTTTTTAAATGCCCAAACAGCATTGCCCATGATGTATATGCCGGATGCCATACGGGCAACGCTGGAATTGATGGAAGCTCCTGCGGATCAAATTAAAATAAGAAGCAGTTATAATATTAGTGGGGTAAGTTTTAATCCTGAAGAAATTGCAGCGAGTATTCGTAGGCATATTCCCGAATTTGCCATTTCCTACCAACCCGATTTCCGTCAGGCTATTGCCGATAGCTGGCCACAAAGTATCAATGATACCGAAGCCAGGGAGCACTGGGGATGGAAACCAAAATTTGATCTGGATGCCATGACGGATGAAATGCTCAGCAACCTGCGAAAACCGGCAATTAATAATTAGATTATGCTTATTTTCTGTTGATCCAAATCCAACTGCAGGTAGGTTCACCATTCGATAAAAAGAATAAACGTTCTGAGTTTATTTTCTACCCCAAAGAAATTGACTTAAAATCATTCAGGCTGTGAAGTTTGTAGTCGGCCAGAGTAAAATGCGGATCATTGAACTTTTCGGGTTCAGGCACCACCAAACATTTCATTCGGGCTGCTTTTGCCGCGATGAGTCCATTAACAGAATCTTCGATAACCAGACAATTTTGTGGCATTGATCCAATTTTCTCAGCTGTATGTAAAAATATTCCCGGATGGGGTTTTCCATAATACATGGTTTCGGCAGAGACCAGCACACTGAAATATTTTTCTATCTTTAATTTATAAATAACCACCTCAATCAGACTCATGGCTGAAGAAGATGCCAAAGCTATTTTATATCCTTTTGAACCGGCGTATGCTAAGGTTTCGTGAACGCCTTCCATGGCCTCAGCATGTTTTGATATCAGTCCTTTTACACATTCCAGAACATCTTCTTCCGTTTTTTTGAAATCCGGATTTTCCCAGGGCTGGTATTGAAACCAATGCTGAACCACTTCACTTAGCCTGAAACCCATTACCTGGCGTAAGTGTTCATCACTCAAATCTAATCCCAGCGCACCAAAAACTTGTTTTTCCGCGATTTTCCACCAGGGCTCCGAATCAATCAGAAGCCCGTCCATATCAAACAAAAGAGTGTCTATCAAAATTTGGATTAAGTAAAAAGCGAAGTAAAATTATTCAAAATAGCTTATTGAGCCTGGCCTTTTTGATTCATCAGACTTTCAATTTCATCCGCCTCAATAGCGATATGTTCCATTAAGTCTTTAGATCCGGTTTCAGTAATCAGAATTTCATTTTCCAAGCGGATTCCGATCGCTTCCTCCGGAATATAAATACCGGGTTCGCAGCTAAAAACCATACCGGCTTTCATGGGTTCATAGCGCATTCCCACATCATGCACATCAATCCCTAAAAAGTGACTGGTACCGTGCATAAAATATTTTTTGTAGGCAGGCAATTTTGGATTTTGTCTTTTAATGTCCTCTAAACTGATTAAACCCAAACCAACCAATTCTTTTTCCATGATTTCACCCACCTGCGTTTGGTATTCCATTAATAAGACTCCCGGTTTCAATAATTTTTCAGCTTCACGCATCACGTGCAAAACGGAATTGTACACCTTTTTTTGGCGTGCAGAATATCTGCCGTTAACCGGGATGGTGCGGGTCATATCACTGGCATAGTTTGCATAATCCGCACCACTGTCCAACAACAATAAATCACCGTCTTTACACTGTTGATTGTTTTCAACATAATGCAATACACATCCGTTTTTTCCGCTAGCAACAATCGGGTGAAAAGAATGCCCGTTCGCCTTGTTACTCAAATATTCATGTATGACTTCAGCTTCCACTTCATATTCCCAGACACCCGGTTTCACAAATTTCAAAATCCGTTTAAACATTTTTTCGCTGATACCAATTGAAATATTCATCAAATCGAGTTCGAATTTCGATTTGATGGAACGCAGCCTTTGTAAGATGGGAGCGGCTCTTTCAAAAGTATGGAGCGGATATTTGTTTCGCATTTCCTGGGCAAAACGTAAATCTTTATAAGGGGTGCGAATAGAAGCACGGTCGTTTTCATTTAAAGTTAAATAAATCGTACTTGCATAATTAATGGCCGCATTCATTTTTATCTCAAATTCATCGTACCAGAAAACGTTGGCAATGCCACTAACAGCTGTAATTTCTTTGTGCGTTAACTTGCGGCCATTCCATATTTCCATCATCTCATCGGTTCGCTTTACAAATATCGCCTCACGGTATTCGGCAACGGGGCAATCGGGAAATAAAACCAAAATGGTGTCTTCCTGATCAACCCCACTTAGCCAGAATAAATCGCTGTTTTGTTTAAAAGAATGGGTGGCATCCCCGTTCCAAAGGTGTTCATCATTGGCATTGAAAATGGCAATGCTGTTTGGTTTTAATTTCTCTAAAAATAACTTTCTATTGAGTACAAATAACTCATTGTTTATGCTATCGTATTTCATTTAATTAAAAAAAATTTTGCCGCAAGATAATTTATTTATGATAACCATTCCAATAAGCTTTCAAGTTTCATGGATCTTGAACCTTTGATAAAAATAAATTTATTCATTATGGGAGTTGCTTTCAGGTATTCAATCAATTGTTGTAGCTGATAAAATTTTGAATATTGGGTATCGGTTTTGGCAAAGGCTGGTCCTACCAAAAAGACAGAATTAAAATTCAGGCGTTTACAGTAATCCGTTAAAGCCTGATGTTCAATAGCTTCGAAGGGCCCCAATTCGAACATGTCTCCTAAAATTAAAACCTTATCTTCTCCTTCCATGGCTGCAAAATTCCGGATACTCACTTCCATACTACTTGGATTGGCATTATAGGCATCCAAAAAAACTCTGTTATGTTCTTTTTCAATTACCTGAGAGCGTAAATTTTGAGGTTTATATGATTCTATTCCTTTTTTTAGTTGCTCACTATTCAACCCAAAATGCTTGCCAATAGCAATAGCGGCCATGATATTATCGAAATTATAATCGCCACTCAAATGACTATGAATAATCTGACCCGGTTCATCATTCAGTTCAAATTTTATCTGAGGCTGAAGCCGAATTGCCTTTGCAACATAATCTGCGCTTGTATGCATTGAGCCAAAATTTGCTGCATACGTTTCTTTATGCGGGAGATCATTGCTCATCCTGATCAACTCAGCGTCATTGGCATTAACAAAGGCAATACCCGGAACCCTTTTAAAGTAATCGAATAATTCACCGTTTGATTTGATAACGCCTTCCATACTTCCATAACCTTCCAGGTGATCCTTCCCATTGTTGGTAATCAATCCATGAGAAGGTTTTGACAATTCACATAAAAATTTATTCTCACCAATATGATTGGCGCCTATTTCGATGATAGCCATTTCATGTTGAGGGGTAAGCAATAATAAAGTTAATGGAACACCAATCTGGTTATTAAAATTTCCCGGTGTGCTTAACACGTTAAACCGGGTTGCTAAAACAGCACTGATTAACTCTTTTGTAGTTGTTTTTCCATTTGAACCCACAATGGCAATGACCGGAATATTCAATTGCTCCCGGTGATATATTGCCAATTGCTGAAGGCTTTCCAAAACGTTTTGAACCAGAATACATTTAGGATCTTTACAAAATTCTTTTTCATCAATGATGGCATACGCTGCACCTTCTTTAAGAGCTTTCTGAGCAAATTGGTTGCCATTGAAATGATCTCCCTTCAGCGCAAAAAACAAACAGCCTTCACGCAATATTCGGGTGTCACTGCATATTACAGGGTGTAATTTAAACAGACGGTAGAGCTCGGTAATTGACATTTTTATGAGGTTATATATAGGATTAAGTTAATTTTAAGAGGCTAACAATTTTTATTATATTAAATTTGAATTGTAATTTACAAGGCTATGAAAAAAAATGTTATACTTATTTGCTTTTTATTAATAATTTTCACACTCAAAGCCCAACCGGTTAAATTTACCTTTTCCAATCAGGTTCCTGTTTTAAAACCGAATACAACGGACACACTTAAGTTTGCCTTTACCGGTGGATTAAATTCGCCGCAGTTTTCAACCATTGACCTCGATGGCGATGGGATCAAAGATTTATTCATTTTTGAAAGAGCCGGGAACAGAGTGCTCACCTTTTTGAAAAAGAACAATCAATATATTTATGCGCCAAAATATGAAACCATGTTTCCACCCTTAAACAATTGGGCAATTTTACGCGATTATAATTGTGATGGTAAAGAAGATATTTTTACAGAAGTAAATTTTAACGCTCAGCCTGATCCAAGTAAATTTATTTATGGCAATGGAATCCGGGTTATTCAAAATGTGAGTACCAAAGCCGGTGAGCTTAAATGGTTTCAGTCGCAAAACCAGTTATACGATACAGGACTAATGGGTTTTCCCCCAACGAATATTGCCTTATTTAATTCGGATATGCCTGCTGTAGAAGATATTGACAATGACGGTGATCTGGATTTGTTAATTATGCCTTTGGGCAAAAATGTGATTACTTATTATCAGAATTTGAGTAAGGAATTGGGTTATAACTGCGATTCTCTGATTTTTGTATTTAGAGATGAATGCTGGGGATACATTTCTTATAAAGTACTGAAAAACGAATTTGTTTTGGCCGATCAAAGTGCGTGTACCCGGAATTACCCAAAAACTGCCATGCACAATGGTACCACATTATGTCTTTTTGATAAAGACAATGATGGGGATAAGGATTTAATTTATGGGGATGTAAGTTATAGTTCTTTGGTGTTTTTGGAGAATGGCAAAAGCAATAATGTAAGGGGAAGGGATACCATAATTGCACAGGATACTATTTTCCCGCGTAATACGGTGCCTGCCATATTGGATATTTTCCCTGCATCTTTTATTCTGGATGTAGATGGGGATGCAAAAAAGGATTTGTTAGTGACACCCAATGCGGATATTGGGGCCAAGAACAACAATCAGGTATATTTTTATAAAAATACAGGAACTTCAACTATTCCTGTTTTCACTTTTCAGAAAAACAATTTTCTGATTGACCAAATGATAGACATGGGTGGTGGGAGTTCTCCCAATTTTGTTGACATTGACGGAGATAATGATAAAGATCTGGTGATAAGTACGCAAGGCGAATATACCCAAACCAATAATAGCAATGACCGATTGGTGTTCTATAAAAATATTGGAACAAACACAAGTCCGCTCTATCAGTTGGCCGATACCAATTTTCTTTCTATTAATAGTTCATCTCCAAAAATTTACCGGATCATGCCCACATTTGGTGATTTAAATGGCGACGGAAAACCGGATTTATTAATAGGTGATTTAAATGGCAAATTTCATTATTACCAGAATGGATCTATCGGTTCAACAATTGTTTTTAACAAAATTAGCAGCGATTATTTTACAATGTATGCAGGTACCAGTGCTGCACCTCAGTTGTTTGATTTGAATAAGGATGGTTTGCTTGATATTATAACCGGTCGCAAAAACGGAACATTGGCGTATTTTGAAAATTCCGGAACAGTTACTTCACCTCAGTTTTCATCAAGCGCCACTATAGACTCAATTGGGAAATTTACTGTGGCCGAAATTGTAATGAGCGGTGGTCAACCCTATTATTTTGATGGCTATTCCACACCCCATGTATGTGATTTGGATAAAGATGGCAGGTTTGAGGTATTGGTGGGAAGTGATCAGGGAAGGGTGTTTTTGTTTAATAATTTTGAGGCCAATGCCAACCGCATTTCTTTGCCTATAGATAATATTTTCAGAGACGATCTTTCTGCCAATCCACTTGCCCTTAAATTTGGTTCAAAAACTGCTGTCACAACTGCAGATATCAATAATGATGGAAATTTTGAATTGCTTATAGGAAATTTTTGTGGTGGTTTAAGGATTTATCAGTCTCAGGTATCAGGTATCATTAGTGGGATTCAACAAACAGATATAAGTGATTTTAGTTGGTTGGTTTATCCAAATCCTGCTTCCGATAAATTAACTGTGAGAGGAGACCATAACCTGAAAGGAATGGAATTCAGGGTATATAATGTGGTAGGCGAAGAAATTTTAAAAGGCAAGTTTGATAATTATACCAATGAAATTAATGTTTCTCAATTGAAACAAGGCCTGTATATTTTGGAAGCTTATGACAATAATGGCCAAAGAGGGATCAGCAAATTTTTGATCAAATAAAAAACAGGGTGCTTTTTATTTAAGAAGGAATCCTATTTTTGCCGGATAAATCAATTATTATGTACGGAGCCCTTCAACAACAATTGCAAACGGAGCTGAAAGAAATTGAATCAGCCGGATTATACAAACGTGAGCGGATTATCGCCTCACCACAAGGAGCCGAAATAACCATGCAAAATGGGAAGAAGGTTCTGATTTTTTGCGCTAATAATTATTTGGGATTATCCTCACACCCACGTGTTACTGCGGCAGCAAAACGTTCAATAGATACCCATGGTTATGGGATGAGTTCTGTTCGGTTTATCTGTGGAACGCAGGATATTCATAAAACACTTGAAAGTAAAATAGCTCAGTTTTTAGGAACGGAAGACACTATTTTATATGCCGCAGCCTTTGATGCGAATGGGGGTGTTTTTGAACCGCTTTTTAATGAAGAAGATGCAATCATCAGCGATGCCCTGAACCATGCAAGTATCATTGATGGAGTTCGTTTATGTAAGGCCGAACGCTACCGGTACGAACACAACAATATGGCGGATCTGGAAGAGAAATTAAAAGAAACGCACCATTGCCGCAACCGCATCATCGTAACGGATGGTGTATTTAGTATGGATGGAACCATTGCTCAATTAGACAGAATTGTGGAACTTGCCGGCCAATACAATGCCCTCATTATGGTAGATGAGTGTCATGCGAGCGGCTTTATGGGAAAGACCGGGAGAGGAACACATGAATACCGCAATGTAATGGGTAAAATTGATATTATTACAGGAACCTTAGGTAAAGCGCTGGGAGGCGCAATGGGAGGTTTTACCTCAGGCAGAAAGGAAATAGTGGAATTATTGCGTCAGCGTTCAAGACCTTATTTATTTTCAAATACATTGGCTCCTTCCATTGTGGGTGCAAGTATCAAAGTATTAGAGATGCTCACCGAAACAACTGAATTGAGAGACAAACTTTGGGAAAGCACCCAGTACTTCCGCAAGCAAATGACAGATGCAGGTTTTGATATCAAACCCGGGGAGCATCCTATAGTACCCGTGATGTTGTATGATGCAAAATTATCTCAGGATTTTGCTTCAAAATTATTAGAAGAAGGAATCTATGTAGTAGGATTTTATTATCCGGTTGTTCCAAAAGGCCAGGCACGTATCCGTGTACAAATCAGTGCCGGCCATAATCGGGAACATCTGGATCATGCCATTGTTTCTTTTATTAAAATAGGGAAAGAATTGGGTGTGATTAACTAATTTGCTTTGAGGAGGGAATAAATATTTCATTAACATTTATCTAATAATCAATTAACGTTTAGGTAACTTAACCATAACTTTTTGATAATATTGCCGGCTTAGTTTCGTGACATATTCAATACCATGAAATTTAGTCAAAAGTTTTTCACAATTATTTGTTTTCTCATTTGCTTTTCTATAGCTGCGTATGCCTTTCCACATGCGGATGGAAAGATCAGTGGCAGAATAATTGATAAAAAAACGGGAGAGGAATTATTAGGGGTTATCGTAATGATTGAGGGTACTTCCTTTGGAGCTGCAACCGATTATGAGGGGAAATTTGTGACTGGAAATCTACGTCCGGGCACCTATAATCTGATTGTAAGCTATGTTTCCTATAATAAAAAAGTTTTGAAAGGAATTGAGGTTAAGCCCAATGAGGTTACCTCCTTAACTATTTCAATGGAAGAGTCAACCAGGGAACTGGGCGAATTGGTTATTTTGGCTGAGGCGAATCGTGAAAGTACTACCTCACTATTTATTCAACAAAAAAATGCTGCAACCATTTCAGATGGAATATCGGCTGAAATCATTAAAAGGACTCCCGACCGTACCACAAGTGATGTTTTGAAAAGAGTAAGCGGTGCAAGTATCCAGGACAACAGATTTGCCATTATCCGCGGATTGAATGAGCGATATACGGCAGCCTATATAAATGGAGCCCCTTTGCCTAGCTCCGAAAGTGATAAAAAGGCTTTTTCCTTTGATATTTTTCCTTCTAACCTTCTTGATAATTTGGTAATTATCAAAACAGCCACTCCAGATCTCCCAGCCGAATTTGGAGGAGGGGTTATCCAAATAAACACAAAAAGTATTCCTGATAAGGATTTTCATTCGTTCTCAATAAATGGGGGTTATAATGCCATCACAACCGGAAAAAACCAGATAACATATAAAGGAGGAAAAACGGATTGGTTGGGAATTGATGACGGAACAAGGGCATTACCTTCCGGTATTCCTGATGACAAGAATTATCCTGTACTATTAAAGGATCAGGCCAATATGGGTAAATTGATGAAAAATGACTGGGGTCTGATCCATAAAAATTTCAGTCCGAATTTGGGCATGCAATATTCAATGGGAAAAACCTGGGATATAAAGAAATCAAAACTGGGTGTCATTTTTGCTCTTACTTACAGTAAAACCAATTCCAGAAATACAACCACCAGGAATCAATATGACAGCCATTATGATGTAAATGTTCCGGTTCAGATGACTGAAAATTATGTGGATGATAATTATGTTACACAAACCCTGGCCGGAGCCTTATTAAATTTATCCTATAAAATACATCCCAATCACCAAATCGGTTTCAAAAATATTTACAGCATAAATTCAGATGACCGGGTTATTATCAGAAACGGAACCTCTTCACCTCTTGATAATAATCCCATTCTTGTCTATTCAAATGCGATTTGGTTCACCAGTAACAGGATTTATACCGGTCAGATTAATGGGATTCATTATTTTAATTCCATTAATACCAAGGTAAACTGGGTGGGTTCCTATGGAAATGTTGACAGGGATATTCCAAATTTGAGAAGGAATAGCTATGTAAGAAATAAATTGGTTGAAGACAATTCTTCCGATACCTTATATATTGCAAATGTAGCCCAGGCCAATGTTGGTCCTGATTATGCAGGAAATCGTTTTTATGGAAGCACCAAAGAAAAAATATACAGCTTTAATGCAAACGCTTCTCAATCATTCAATATTAAATCCATCAAACTGAAAAATGAAATTAAGTACGGGGGTTTATTTCAATACCGCGAACGCAATTATGTTTCCAGACAACTGGGTTTAATAAAATATGCTCCATCAGGAAGTTTGGTTTTCCCTGATTCGGTAATGTATTTACCACAGGATCTGATTTTTGATCCCCGTTTCATGGGCTCCTCAAGTTCGGGTTATGGAGGATTTGCCTTAAGCAACAAATACAAACCAACCGATTCTTATAAAGCAAATTCCAGCTTGGTTGCAGTCTTTTTAATGTTTGATCACAGATATAAAGAACGACTCAGACTGATCTGGGGAGTGCGAATGGAAAGTTATCAGCAGGAATTGATTACTACACTCGATAACCTGGTTCCTTATGATAACAAAACCACTAAAATGGATATTTTACCTTCAGCGAATCTGATTTATTCTTTGACAGAAAATCAAAATATCCGCCTGTGTTATTCGCAAACTGTGAACCGTCCGGAGTTTAGAGAACTTGCTCCGTTTGCATTTTATGATTATTCGACCCGTTTGGTTGTTTCAGGTAACCGCGAACTTCAAAGGGCACTCATACATAATTATGATATCAGGTATGAGTGGTATGCCGGCCGCGGTCAGCTTGTTTCAACTTCAGGGTTTTATAAAAAATTTATCAACCCTATTGAACAAATTGCCAGACAGGACGTGACCGGAGAAATTTCATTCGCCAATATTCCAACAGGCAAAAATTACGGACTTGAATTTGAATATAGGGTTATTCTGGGTGTGATATTAAACAGACCAAAAAGTAATTTCCTGAATAATTTAACATTATATACAAACCTTGCACTAATTAAGTCGAAAATAGACCTCCAACATTCCACAGATTCTCTTGAGCAGGTTAGGTCTCTCCAAGGTCAGTCACCTTATATTGTTAACGCAGGTTTACAATATTATGACCCAAAAACAAGTTTTTCTTTTTCTGCTACCTATAACCGTGTTGGGCCTCGAATTGCCATTGTTGGGAATAACAATGAAATTCATATCTGGGAAAGTGGAAGAGATGTGATCGATTTACAAGTTGCCAAATCTTTCTTAAATAATAAAATGGAAGTTCGTTTAAACCTGAAGGATTTACTGGCACAGAAACAATATTTTTTCCAGGACAGAAATCATGATCATAAGCTTCAGGAAAAAACGGATTTGTTGGTATGGGCTACCAATTATGGAAGTACCTATTCTTTAAGTATCTCCTATAGATTTTAATTTCACTCTTTCACCTGATGCGGTTCTTGCATTATTTTAACATTGACCTTTGAGTCGGTGTTGACTAGGTACAGGTATCTATGTTTTGTATATATTTAATAGCTATACGAATCAGACGCCCTTAACAATTAAATAACAAAATCTTAACCTTAAGGTTACCCCTCTTAGGTGTTTCAATCATAGTTTTGAACCTGAAAAATAAACAAATCAAAAAACATGAAAAAAATCTATTATTTGGTAGCCCTTATGTTATTAGGTGGCTATTCCTGGGGTCAAACACCCTTTTTTACACCAACTGCATATAGAGGCGCATTTGCTCCTGCGCCTGCAACAGAGTGGACAAGTGGCTGGACTAACTGGGATCCCCAACATAAGTTTTACCCTGCATCTACAGTAGATGTTACGGCAGCTATAACTTCAAACACAACCTGGACATCCACTAATGTTTATCATTTGAAAGGTGTAATTTATGTAAAAAATGGTGCCACGCTTACTATTCAGGCCGGTACCATTATTAAAGGAGATAAGGCAACCCCAAATTCATCCCTGATTATTACAAAAGGGGCTAAAATAATGGCAGTAGGTACTGCAACTTCTCCTATTGTTTTTACTTCTGATCAGGATACCGCACAAAGAAATCTGGGAGACTGGGGAGGTGTTATTATACTGGGTAAGGCTACCAATAATAATCCTGGTGATACGGGTAATGTGGAAGGTTTAGCTCCAACTTCTGATACTCAATATGGGGGAGGTGCAAATCCTGATGACAATGATAACTCTGGCGTTATGCAATACGTGAGAATTGAATTCCCGGGTTATGTATTTCAACCCAGCAAAGAAATAAATGGTTTAACTTTTGGTTCAGTAGGAAGAGGAACAAGCATTGATCATATCCAGGTTTCATTTTCAAATGATGATTCTTACGAATGGTTCGGTGGAACAGTTAATTGTAAATATATGATTGCTTACCGTGGTTTAGATGATGATTTTGATACAGACAATGGATACAGTGGATATGTTCAGTTTGGTTTATCTGTAAGAGATCCTCAGATTGCAGACAACCCAACAGTATCTACTTCCGAAGGTTTTGAATCGGATAATGATCCATCAGGAACAACTGCTGCTCCACAAACCCGTGCCATTTTTAGCAATATGACCCTAATCGGGCCATACAGAGGAAATACAACCTCTTCCATCGCAACCGGATATCGCAGAGGAGCAAGGATCAGAAGAAATTCTGCTCTGAAGATCATGAATTCAGTCTTTATTGATCATTCACGCGGTATTCATATTGATGGAGCATTATCAGAAGCTAATGCAACCAATGGTACGTTGAAATTCAAAAACAATATCGTAGCCGGAAATTCTACCGGTAGGGTTTGTGAAGTAAATGCAGGCAGCAGCTTTGATATTCATTCTTGGTTCAGTGCTTCTAAAAATGATTCCTTTGTTAGTACCACAGGAATTTTAATTACTCCTTATAACTTTACAACTCCTGATTACAGACCTGCTGCAGCTTCACCTGCTTTAATGGGCGCCGATTTCTTAGATGCTATTTTCTCAGGTTTGGTTTTCAGTGTACAAAAACCAATTGTCGGTTTCAATTATATTCAGGATACTGCCAAGGGATCCCTTAAATATAATTTTACAAATACTACTGATGAGAAAGGAAACCCGGTATTGTATAGGTGGAAATTTACAAACAACATTGCGGATACTTCCTCCCTAAAAAATACTTCATTTATATTTGCTGCCAAGGGTTCATATATTGTTACCCTCTATGCATTGAGTACATCAGGTATTGATTCTATTTCCCAAAACATCAATGCCATTCCTACCTATGTTAACGGAATCATACAAACATTGATTAATGTATGCATTTATCCAAATCCTGCTTCCGAAAATGTAACTGTTTCATACACCTCTCAGGCAGCACCTCCAGTCCGGATAGATTTATATGAAATCACGGGTAAATTTGTGAAGAGCATGCCTTCTGAACAATATGTTTCGGGAAATAATAAAATTACCATGGGTACTTCAGAGTTGAACCAAGGTTGGTATTTACTCAAAGTAAGTTCTGCTGATTTCTCAAAAACCTTCAAATTGGTTATTTCAAAATAAATCTTTTTTCATTCCTGAAAAGGGCGGACTTTTTTGTCCGCTTTTTTTATGCTTTTTATCATGAAACGTTATTCCTCTTGTTTCTCGATTCTCAATCTCATTTCCATAACTATTTCCCATCCATATCACTGCATTCCATCATGAGCAAACACCCTTCATCGTATTCAATAGAAACAATACCATCAAGCGCAGCTTCATTGCTGCTACCGGTTCTGATACCCATTTCTAAACTATCCCGGCTCAAGTTATATTTTAAACCTTTGGTAGCAATTCCTTTTACTAAGCTCACCGGAATAAGCGAAATGAGTGTGCCTGCATGATACCATTTTTCGAATTTTTTGGGAAGACAATAAATTTTAGAATAATCATCATACATTACCAGGGTAGCCTTGTCGGCATATTTAGCCAAACCTGTAATATTATTGATAGTATGGTCGGCACGTTTTCCGGTTGCCCATATAATATTGATGGCTTTGTGGTTTCTGCTCAACAGTAAATCTATACCCTTTTCAAGATCTGTTTTTTCCTGATCGGGTGTGTGAATAATCTCAACCGGCTGCTGGTGTTCAAGCAAAGCTTGTGGATTTTTATCATGGTCGAAATCACCTAAAACAATATCTATTTTAATTCCCAGCTCAATTACCCTGTTAAGAGCACCATCTAATACCATCACGATCGGATTCCATTCCAATAATTGAGTCAGCAACTCACCCGAGCACGCCTCCCCATTGGCAATAATTAAAGCAGGTTCCTGGGTATCTATTACAATGGTATGTGACGACATGCTGTATGCGATCTTTTGTTGTAATTACTTCTTAACAATATTTACTTCAATTTCAGAATAAGCGGCAAGTTCTTCCAGTTCTTTTGCTATACGTTCATCCCAGAAATTTTGCCTGGCCATATTTATACCATGCTCTGTTTCTTTATCATATTTCTCCTGTTCCTTATTATAGTCTTTGTAAATATCTCCATAAATGTCGTTTATTTTTTTTCCGGAATTATTAACTTTCAGAAAATTTGTCTCTGAAAGCTTTTTTCTTAATTTTCGTGCGTGTACTTCAGTAATGTCAAAATGCTTTTGTTCATGGTTTAAAGTATATTTTGAATCTGCCATTAATGCAGATTTCGATTTTATCAAAATGGCTTCAATGTAGTACAAATATATACCATCAACTTCTTTAGGATACAAATAGATAGCACTAGTTGCGTGGCCTCCTGATCCGGGTTTCACTTTGGCTTTAAAATCTTCTCTAACCAATAAATAATCAGAGCGCCAGATAATGGTGTCATTTAATAGTTTCTTTCTTGGTTGGGCTTTTGTAGATAAGGCAAGTGAGCATGTAAATAATAAAAGAAGTAGATAGCGCATAGTGTGTTTGGTTAGCGTAAATTTTTTTGAAAAGTAGAAATAAAAAATTGATTATCAAATCCCATATTTACGATTAAACTACTTGCCCTCATAAATAGCGCCTGAAGTTGGGGTTTCATGTAACTCAATTCTATATAAGCTGCCGATCTCGGGTTTAACCTGATTCCAGAACCAAAAAGCCATCATTTCGCAAGTAGGATTTTCAAGTCCTGCAACATGGTTCAGCAATTTATGATCAACGCTTCTGATGATTGGTTCAATCACGCTTTTTATTACTGCAAAATCAACCACCCAACCATATTCTGGATTTATCTCCCCTTCAAAATGGAACACCACTCTATACGTATGTCCATGTATTTCTTTGCATTTATGACCCTCAGGAACCATTGGCAAATGGTGAGCCGAGTCGAATGTGAATTGTTTAAAAATTTGCATATAATTTTTTTTGCTTAACCAGACTTTTTTTATTATTAAATTACCTTATTTCAACCTGCAAAATGCAGACTTATTTTTTTCTCATCTCTCCTCTCCCATATCCCATTTCTAGCTCCCCTTCTTTCTGACTTACTACACTTTTTATCATTTGTGCATATTGCGCGGCTTAAATTCTGTTGCCTATTCATAAATTTTTGCGCCGCGCCTTTTCTATTACTCATATCATACCACGGGTTGCACCCGTGGCTATTATTATTAAACCCCTTCAGGGTTTTTTGAATTCCAATTCTTGTCTCGTTTCTCGCTTCTCACCTCTCCTTTCTCATTTCTCATTTCCCATCTCTGGCTTCCTAACTCTTAATTACTTCAATCCTAATAATATTAACCGGACAATGTTTGGCGGCCATTTTATTTTTCTCCCATTCATCATCTCCTACAATAACACTTGCGTAGCCATTCTTTTCGATACCACCAATCAAAGTAGATTTTCCATCTTTTCGTGATAATCGCCAGCGATCCCGGGCTACCTCAACACACACATTACAACCGATACATTTTGCCCTTTGCTGAATAATTCTAATCATTGGCAGCAACCCATTTGAATAATTTGTCG
>CAYHCF010000037.1:0-33194 GCA_964355075.1 uncultured Chitinophaga sp. | reverse complement strand
CGATGGCTGTTGGAGCGATGTTATCATGTACAATCACGGTAGCATAGGCCACTGAGCTGTTACCATTTACATCCAGAACGGTTAAGGTTACACCGTTATTGCCAACATTAGCGCAGTTGAAGTCGGTCTTTGAAAGACTCAGGCTTGCGATGCTGCAATTGTCATAAGAGGCATTGTTCACTGCTGAAGCAGTAGTAGATGCAGTCCCATTAGCGTCGAGATAAATATCAACGTTCTGAGCAATGGCTGTTGGTGAAATAGTATCATGAACAATCACGGTAGCATAGGCTACTGAGCTGTTACCATTTACATCCAGAACAGTTAAGGTTACACCGTTATTGCCAACATTAGCGCAGCTGAAGCTGGTACTTGAAAGGCTCAGACTTGCGATGCTGCAATTGTCATAAGAGGCATTGTTCACTGCAGATGCAGTTGTAGTGGCGATACCATTTGCATTGAGATAAATATCCACGTTCTGAGCAATAGCTGTTGGAGAGATGGTATCCATTACAGTTACTGTAGCTACACAACTTGCACTTCTATTAAACGAATTGTAAACGGTAAGGGTGTCGAAATTGTCTCCCACATGGCTGCAGTTAAATGTACCTTGGCTTACCGTTCTGCTAGAAATCCCAATTAAGCTGTAACTTCCATTATCAATATCAGCAGGAACAAGAGTTGCAGTTCCGGCGGCATTTAAATAGATTGTTGCACTTTTACAAAACGCGTGTGGTGCAGGTTCAACCACCACAACAGTTGTAGAACAAGTTGAAATATTATTGGAGGCATCGGTAGAAGTAACAATAACCTGATTACTTCCGATATCAGCCAAATTAAAGGTGTATTTACTTAGAACTAAGGTAGGTACTCCACAATTATCTGATGAAGTAGATATCACGTCGGCACTGGTAATCGTAACGGTTCCAAGTGCATTCAATATGGCTGTATCTACTTTACAAACCAGTGTTGGAGCAATGTTATCATTAACGGTAACCGTTTGAATGGTACTGTTTGAATTTCCGTGTATATCTCTTACAAACCAGGTAACGTTTGTGGTACCTTTATTGAAAGAGGATGCTGCGTTATTCCATATTGAATCAACCGAGCAATTATCATGGGTAACCGGGGTTCCTAAACTTACACTGCTTGCGCTGCATAAACCTGCATCCACATTCACCGTTACATTCGCAGGTGCTGTGATGGTAGGATTCTGATTATCGATAACGGTTACGGTTTGTATACAGGTAGCTGTTCTTCCATTTACATCCATTACACTCCAGGTAACATTGGTTGTTCCTACAGGATAAGTTGTAGAGGAATGATTATTAGTTACAGAAGCAACTCCGCAATTATCGGCTGTTGTTGGCGTACCTAAAGAAGAAACCCCTGCAGAGCAATTTCCTGCATCCGCAAATACGCTGATGTTTGCAGGGCATGTAATCGTTGGGTCCTGTGTATCCGTTACCCTAACAATCTGATTGCAAGTTGCTGTTCTGTTGTTCACATCTCTTACGGTCCATATTACGGTTGTAGTTCCAACTGAATAAGAAGTTGAAGGATGATTATTTGAAACCAGCGCAACGCCACAATTATCACTTGTGGTTGGTGTTCCAAGCGATGCAACCACTGCTGAACAATTTCCTGCATCTGCATTTACTAAAATCGTATCAGGACAAGTAATGACTGGGTCTTGATTATCCACCACAACCACATTAAAGCTACAGGTCGAAACTCTGTTATTAACATCCGTTGCAGTAACAGTTACCGAAGTTGTTCCTACGTTGAAACTACTTCCTGATACCCTGCTGTAAGTAACACTTTGGATTCCGCAATTATCGGATGCGGTTGCCGAGAAAGTTACATTGGCAGAACAAGCGCCATTGGCTGCATTTACAGTTATTGTTGAAGGACAATTTATAGTTGGATTTTGATTATCAACTACTGCTACGGTAAAAGTACAGGTTGCAGTATTTCCACTGCTGTCATCTGCCAGGTAACTTACGGTAGTTGTTCCAAGAGGGAATGATGAGCCACTGGCTAATCCCTGAGTTCTTGTTATAGCCGGAGTTTTACAATTATCGGTTGCTACCGGGGCAGCATAATTTACCGTTGCAACGCAAGCACCTGAAGTGTTAACCGTAATATTTGACGGACATGTGGTGAATACCGGTTTAATGGTATCCACATCGGTGATGGTTAATGATTGGTCGGCTGCCAGACAATTGTTTGCATCTCTCACCCGTATGGTATAAGTACCCGACGGTAACAAGTCGAATAAATTTGCCGACTGGTAACTGATACCTGCATTTTTTGAATACTGGTATGGAGTTGAACCACCTGAGGCAGTAACGGTAATCGTTCCTGCAGTTGAGAACGGACAAATGGGTCCGTTTTGAATTTTAGTAAAGGATAGCGCGGTAGCGGGTTGGCTGATAACATAGCTTTGAACAGCTGATGTACAACCTATCGAGTCTCTTACTTTTACGTTATAGGTTCCTGCGGTAAGTCCGGTAAACGACGCCGTTGATACGTATGTAGCACCGTTATCAATTGAATAGCTAAAAGGTAAAATTCCTCCTGATGCGGTAATGGTAATACTTCCATTATCTGCGCCACGGCACTGAATGTTAGATTTAATTACAGAAACCACAAGCTGACTCACACGGATTGTTTTCGAAACAAAATTAGGGCATCCGTTTTTGTCATAGGTTCCTAAAGAAACATTATAAGTTCCTGCAGAAGAATAGTTTTTTGAAGGTGTTTTTAACGCACTGGTTGTAAAGTCTCCAAAGTTCCAAACATAAGAAATGGTAGAATTTACAGCACCCGGTGTAATCCAGTCGGTTGCAGGATTCATGTTCGTCAAAGTTCCGTTATTGTTGTTGGAGGTCATGTCTTTTAAGGTACTGGTACCCGTATTGTATTCCATATTGTAATAAGCAACGAGCCCCGACTCATTTCCATTCAGGTCAATATTTCTGTTTGACTGAATTTGAGTTTGGGTTCTGCTTGTATTCCATACGCGTACTTCATCCATTTTCCCACTAAAGAATTGTACGATATTATTGGCATTACTGATGGATGCCCCTAACTTAAGCGGATTTGTACTAGTAACAATATATGTAGCATGAGCACTATTTTGAGCCATTTGAACACCATTTACATATATGGTAACCGTTGAACCATTTTTTGTAACAGCTATATGTGTCCATGCTCCTGTTGTAATAACTCCGGTTGTTGTAAATGTTTCTGTATTACCGGTATCACTGGCTTGGTTGTACTGGAGTTTGCCGTTACCCAAAACATTGATGAAATAACCATCAGCGAAATTGTTTGTATTCTTGCTGAATAATGTACTGGTAGATGGTAAAGAATTAAAATAAAACCAGCCTTCCCATGTGGCATTGGTTGCAGAATTTAATGAAGTACTATTGGGAACGGATACAAAATCATTTGTACCATCCAATTGTATTGCAGTTGAAACTTCACTCGGTGTAAAACTAATATTTGTTCCCTGGCAAACATCGTTTGCGGATGCAGTCCAGCTTACAGGAGCCAGTGCTGATGGTAAATTTATTACTGATACGGCATCAGTTGCAGCACAACCATTCGAATCGCGAACAGTTATGGTATAAACTCCGGGGATCAAACCACGAATTGAATCGGTGGTTTCATTGGTTGACCATAAATAGGTGAACGGTGCAGTTCCCTGCAATACGTTTACTTTAGCCCAACCGTCATTATTCACCTGGCAATTTACCAATCCGCTCGTTGTTGCAATACTTATGGAAGGAGCATTCGAGAAAGTCCAACCCGAAGAATTCCCAATGTTCACACTTTGGTTTGCATTAAAGGTTGCTCCACCGTTAGCTACGTTGTCTTTCAAATTAATAAATGAGCCGTTTACCGTTCCACTTAATTGTCTGAAAGTTGATTGGTTGCCAACACTAGTTGACTGAATTCCGATTTGTTTGGCACAAGTTCCTGCAAATTCAAAAGTAGTTGCTAATTGTGTTACAGGTTCCAATGAAGCATTTACGCCTCCTTCAAAACGAAGTCTGGTGTATGTATTCGCTCCGGTTAACAATGAGCTCATCGTAGTAGTAGGACGGAAAGTTACTTTATTATAGGTTAGTCCGTTTCCTAAGAAATTACTGCTGGAAGTTCCTTTAATGAAAATTTCGGAAGTCCCTTTTACAAAAGTCAGGTTGGTTAGATTTGAAGGATTCCATGCTCCATCAACGATGCTGATATTCGAAGAAGAAAGGTCGAGCGTACGGGTATTGGTTGTTGATGTATTAAAGTATTTAGTGATAACTTCTTTTCCATTTAAGCGGAATTTACCATTATTTAAATTGATGGCATCAGCAACCGTCAGGTTATTTCTCAATATCCATCCTCCTTGTCCGTTATTACCACCCACAAAGTTTATGCGTTGTAAAGTTTTACCGGCGGTATTTATTTCATTGGAATCATTCGGCGCTTTGAAATTCCACTCGCCTGTATAATTCTGATTCATGTTTGTTATCAGTTTGATTGACCCGTAAACATTCATTTCAGTTGAAGACAGGGTACCTGTCAATGTAGGATTGTATAAAGCAGATGCCCATGACAAGTTATGCATTTTTGGTTCGTTTACGTCAACAGTAACAACTTCTCCGGCAGTAGTGAATGAGTTCGCATCAAAGAACACATCGTCAAATTCAGTTGGAACGGTATTGTGTAAAATGGTTCCACCTGATGTATATGCCCAATGGTGTGCATAATCTGACCAGCTTCCTGTTCCACCCACCCAGTAGTAACCTGCGCAGGATGTGAACGACCAGTTGGTATTGTTTCCAAGATTTGTACTGGTGGCACCTGCATTAAATATACCTGTTCCAAGAACCTTTACATCACGCATCCAGATATAATCCATACAAATATTTCCGGTTGGTTTATAGATTGTTCCCTGTGTTCCCTGAGAAGTTGATTGCAGAAATACCGGATAACTTCCTGAACCCAGTGCCAGTGCATCATTCACAGTTTGTGTTTGGTTTGCACCAATGAAAATTCTGGTTCCAACACCGGCAATAATCAGGTTGTTGTACGAATTGTTATTATACAAATTAATGTACGGACCGGCCGTTCCAATGGAAGTAATCGTCATATCATTAAAGATATTGTTTCCGCTCACATTTACTGCAGGGTTATTGGTTGTGGTATTTCTAAACAACATGGTTACGTCGTTATAAGTAGAGCCACTTGTCATGTTTACCTGTTGGTAACCTGCTGCGTTTATTTTTACGTTTCTGATGGTATTATTATAATCAATATTGATAACAGAAGAGCCTGTATTATCGGCATTGAAAACAATGTCGGTATAGGTTTTAGCTCCACCTGTAAAGTAGAAATTATTGGTACCTGTGAATTTCACTACTGCATTACCCATTGTTAAATTAAAATTATTTGGATAAATACGGAATTCATTGGTAACAAATATGGTATCGGTTCCGGTCATGTTTACAGTGGTCAGATTTCCTGTCCAGCAATAGAAATTTCTACCCAGGGTAATTGTTTTACCTCCTGAATTGAATGTTCCTGAGTTTACATAAATATCATATTGTGCTTTAAAATTATCACCTAAAGTCCATTCACCTGTACCGGCAAAATTTACCAGGTACATGTTCACTCCTTTGGTAGTAACTGTATTACCGGTAGTTTTAGAACGGAAATAGGTCCAGTTGGTATGTTGCCAGCTTAATTTAGAATCCAGGGTCATTGAACCATAAATATTAAGGTCGCCACCACCAATGATACGAGGGAAGTTCACATTATTCCAAGTCATGCTCAAACAATTTGCGGATGTATTAATATTCACATATTGATTGGCTGCACTAAACGAATTCACATCAAAAACCACATTATCTGTTCTTGTTGGCATTGGGCAAACTCCGGGAGTTCCACCACTTGTGAAAGACCAATGATTTTTATCTGACCAGTCTCCTGAACCACCTACCCAGTAGAAATTCGCTGTTGGCTGTTGCGTGATGTTCCATCCCTGGTTGTTACCGTCGTCGAAAACACGGGTTGCATTAAAGGTTCCGCCACCCTGACCTTTTAAGTTTTGCATATTTACCCAATCGGCAGAAATTGTTTTGCCTAAAGGAGTGCTAATGTAGCCCCATGATCCGTCACTGTAAAAAGGAATACGATTATCACAAGCTCCCTGGATGGGTGCCATGTATTGATTAACCGTTTTAGTATAACCACCGGCTAAATATAACCTGCTGATATTATTAAATACAACTGAATCCATTGTATTGTTATATCTCCAATAGATTTGCGGACGCATTAAACCAGAGCTAAGCACTTTCAGATTCCTGAAGATGCCCGGGTTTGTTTGAAAATCAAGATTTTGCTGCACATTACTGCTGAGCATATAGTTAAATTCGAAATCACGCGCGGTTAACTGATGGTGCAGGGTCATATATTGCGTGCCGTATGCATTAATCTTCACGTCTCTTAAAGTAGTACCCTGAGATATTTCAATATAAGTTGAACCCGGGTTGCGTGCATTCATCAACACATCATTCAGTGTATGGTTACCTCCATAAATATAAAAGTGATTCTGGCTGTCAAAAATTACAATTCCGGGTCTGCTAATCCAAGTAGTAGGGTAGTATGACAAAAACTGGTATTGAACCTGAACCGTGTCAGTTCCTGTCCAGTCTATTGTGCAGGATGGGCCATGCCAGTTATGGAAACCAAAGGTTTTTATATTTTTTCCGTTGGTAATCAATTTACCATAAATAAAATAGAACCAGGATCCATCATTATTAAAATTGTCAAGTAAAGTCCAGGATCCTGTGCTTGCGTTTGCATCTCTTCCGAACCAAACTGTATTCATTTTTACGCCATCGGTAAATACCGTTTTACCCATCGTTCTGGAAACAAAATTAAAGTTACCTCCAAAGTTGTAAACCATATTATGATGCAATACAAGTGAGCCCCATAAATTAAACTCATTTCCACCTTCAAATCTTGCACCTGATTTTACATTCGTCCAGGTCATGTTATTTACATCCACAGTCAAATTTACATTCGCATATTGGCCTGAAGCTGTAAAAGACAGGGAATCGAAAATAACGTTATCTACTTTGTTGGGTAAAGCGCATCCACTGGTAATACCACCACTTGTGAAAGCCCAATGGTTAGGATCATTCCAGTTCCCTGTTCCACCTACCCAATAGAAATTGCGCGGAGGAATAGCGTTCACAATCCATCCGGATACGTTTCCAAAATTCACGGTATTATCGGCAACAAATACGGCTCCGCCTGTTGCATTACAATCCTGTATTTTCAACCAGTTCGCATGCAAAGTGTCATTTGCCATCGAAATGGTTCCTGCAGTTCCAACACTGTTGCTATTAAGTGGAAATTCTCCTCCGCACAATCCGTTTAAAGGATTGATTGAAACCAAAGTTTGGGTATAATTTGCACCAATAGTCCATTGTACGATTTTTGGGATATTAACTCTTCCCAAATAATTGTTTCCGTTTGTAACAAGGTTCGTTTTAATATTATAATTACTGGTGATGTTTAAGGTATCAATATGTGCACCATTACTAAACTGAGTGAGCACCGTTGCATTTGTGTTCTGTAAATAAGTAGCAGAATATTTTTGAATATTTACGTTATCAAAATACAACTGTTGCGTTCCTGAAGCAATAATTTCTACTGATTTGGCAGCTGAATTATTTTGAAACTGAATTTGTGTACCTCCGGTATTTTCGGCTTTCATGTAAACTTTATCATATACTTTATTATTTAGGGAAATCATATAAAAATGATCCGTTCCATTATAATAAATTACCGGGTTTCCCAGCAATGTCACATTGTTGTATATTCTGTACTGACTTTTTACAAAAACGGTATCTGTACCTGTTAAATCGATCGTAAACGGATTGCCATCCCATTGATAGAAATGGTAAACCTTTACTTTTTTCCCATTAAAATTTACCCTGTTGTTATATCCGTACATAAAGATACCATCCGCACTGAAAATGGCATCATCCAGGAAAGTATAAACACTGTTTGAACCATCAAACTGAATTCTTTTCAGATCTCTTCCACCCGATTTTACATACAGGCCCGAAGTGGTTCCTCTCATATAATACTGAACAGATCCGGTGATATTGGCCGCCGGATCTAAATCAAGACTTCCGGTAACTACGCAAGTACCATTATGAACCAGAAATGCACCGGCTTTAACAATCAGGGATCCACCATAAACAGATCCACCATATAAATATATTCCCTGATTAACGGTCCAATGCAAACCCGAATCCAATACAAGGTCACCACGTCCTATTTGAAGATTTCCTCCAATATTAACGATCGTTGTCGGATCAAAATAGAAATGCCCCTGAGGGATATAAGTTGCACAGCAATTTGGAGCAAATGTGGTTCTGGCACCCACGTACATATCTCCATTTTGATTATAGATATTTCCGCCATTTACATAAAAGTTATTATCTGTTCCTATCCTAAAATTTCCGTTGTTTTGATAAATTGAATTATTTTTTGTCCAGGTTAATGTATCTCCAATTGTGAAACTTCCATTACCGATATTCATATCGCCATATTGCGTATAGGTAGCTTTTGACCCTAGATTAAATGATCCGGTGCTGATATTAAAAGTTCCGTTTTGATAAAAGGTAGCCTGACGTTGTATGGTAACACTACCATTATTTATTTGCAGTGTTCCGCCATACTCAGTATATGTGGAACCGGTAGCGACAGTTAGCGAACCTGAATTAAGGGTAATTCCACCTCTCTGAGTAAAAGTTGTACCCGAATTAATTGCTAATGAACTATTACCTATATATAATGTTCCGTTTGTTTGGTTAAAACTTGAACCCTGACTTAATGTAAATAATCCATTGGTAATTGTGCAGGTTCCTCCTGTATGGTTAAATGAAGAACCTGTGCTCATTGAAAAAGGTCCGTTTGAGATCGTAATGGTTCCTCCGGGTTGATTATAGGTAGCACCCGAGAGTAATGCAAATCCGCCAACAGGCATACTAAGTGTTCCGTTTAGCGAGAAGGTAGCATTTTTACCCAGACTAAATCCACCTGTTGAGATGATCAGGTTACCGCTCTGAACCCAGATCATGTTGGAGTCAATCGACATTCCTTCATAAACATTTAAGGGTTTGGTGGAGGTAAATTTCACTCCGGATCTAACATCTTTAGAACGGAATTCTTTGCAAAATCCTTCTACGTTCATGGTTACTTCCTGACCCGTTGCAGAAAAGGAGTTTGCGTCAAATATTACGCGGTCGAATTGTGAAGGTACCTGGGGTTGGAATACTGCTCCTCCCGAAGTAGTTGCCCAGTGGTGGCTAATGTCCGTCCAGGTCCCTGATCCACCAACCCAGTAATAATCAGTTGCCATTGCAGGTAATGCTAACAGCAAAATAAATAGTACCCGTGTAAACTTCACCAGTTTGCCAAGGCCTTTTGCGAGTAGATTTGTTTTCATTTTTTTGTTTATATAGGTTAAATT
Source organism: uncultured Chitinophaga sp. (assembly GCA_964355075.1). GTDB lineage: Bacteria > Bacteroidota > Bacteroidia > UKL13-3 > UKL13-3 > B1. Next base: position 23,644 of record CAYHCF010000037.1, on the reverse strand, counting down.
CTGTTTTGTATTTTGTTTAGTTAATATTAATCAACAACATGCATTTTAAATACGCGTTGGTGAGATCCGAGTAATTTTCTATTCCGGTATTCTTTTACGGAAACCCCGATAAGAAACTCTCCTATAGAGTCTGGTTTCATCTGCATTTCACCTGTTCTTGCGTGGAGCTCAATTTGTTTTCCCCCCATAGGATGCCTGTAATCATATCCTTTCTTGTACAATACCTTTTGGAAAGGCGGTCTTCCACCGGCAAATGATTTATTCATAGGCTGTCCGGGATATACTGTTGGTTCTTCGAAAAATTTTGCACCATCAGCAGTTTTATAATTACTTAATGCACTCAGTTCGTATCCTAAAGAGTCCCTGTCATTATCTATGGCTGCCATTGGAATGGCAATAAGCTGTCCTTTACAGGTAGAAAAAACCGGAGGAAATAGGAAAACAGGAGAAGAATTAATTTGTCCGGGAGTTAATTCCGGAATGTGAAGGGTTAATGAAAGTCCCTGCTTTTGAAATTCCTGAACTCCCTGAATATTTGACATGTGGTGTTCATCCCAGCAACAGTAACCCCACGTTACATCATATCCTCCCATCATGGGACTCATGATGTTTACCTTACCCGAATAGATAACCTTTTTATAGCATCCGTTTTTATATCCCGGGCAATTCACATTCACTAATCTTGAAGTGTCCTTTACCGAAACCAACCCAAGCCGGGTTTTGGAGGTAACCATATTAATAAGAGATTCCTGAACCGTAACCGTCTCCTCACTATCAATTTTAAAATCGGAGCAATAAAAATACTTGGTTAAATAAATCTCAATTTCTCTTTCGCCGGCAGATTTGTAATTCAATTCTGCACCACAAAGGCTTCCGGGAATTAACTCATTCCAGGTCCCGTTCACTGGGGTAGTGAGTGAATTGGGGACTTGATTTAATTTCGTTTTTTTTACCTGGGCCTGAATCGATGGGATAAAAGCGAACATAAAGAATGCCATTAAAAGCAGAACAAAACAGCTGCTAAACTGTTTCCATTCCCTCCTTGGCAGGGTTTCAATGAATCGTTTTGAAATGTTTTTTTTCATTAGGTCAAGCGGAGTTTTATGAGGTGCAAGATAAACCAGTATAGACTGACCGCAAGGTTAGGTAGGGGTACATATTGATGTACCACTTATGTAAATGGCAGAAAATATTTAACAAATGGCTGTATTTTAAACATTGCACCAATAATAAATTTCATGTTTTCCCATAATCGGACTTGATATCGCTTAAATATTCCACCCGTTTCTTGCATGGTCCATTTCGCTAATTCTTGAAATATTCATTTAATAGGGTATCTTTCCACTTCAATTTATACTTATGCATCTAACAACTTGAGGCCATGAATAAGTTTTTGATTCTACTCATATTATCATTTTTGGATTTTCAACTCAAGGGCCAGTATGTTCAACATTGGGGAGAGCGAGATGGATTATCCAATCATAATGTAAATTCCAGTATAAGAACCTCTGATGGTTTTTTATGGATAGGAACGAACAAAGGATTGGATAGATTTGATGGTTATGCGTTTTTACCGGTTGGCCTGTTTATAAAAAATTCTCTTAGCAGTAACCTGATTACTCAACTATTTGAAATTGACCCGGGGAAATTATGGGTAGCCACAGACAATGGGATCAATGTGGTAAACTTAAAAAACAACCTGATTACCGATGTGTATAGACAAGATACGACCGAAAACAGTTTGTCGGATAATTATGTTATGCAAATTTATCAGGCCCCCAATAAAACAATCTGGGTTAGCACGTCAAATGGCATACTTCATAAATACATTGGAAAGGGAAAGTTTAAGAGATATTATAATCTCAATGCCAAAGACAAACGTTTTGGAAGTAAATTAACAATAACCGCCTTTCAAAATTATATTTGGTTAAAAACACCAGATCGGGGTGTTTATAAAGTGGACCCTGTATCCGGAAATATAATTCAGCAATTTACTTCCGGATTTTCTTCCTTTGATGAAGGCGGGATCTCTGTGCTTCCAAAAATTGGCCTTTTGTGGATGAGGAAGGATAGTGTGAAGGTTTTTAATACAGAGGGCAATCAGTTCGAAAATATTCAATTTGGCAATCTAAATGACATATCCACCGTTCTTAACAATAGAAATGGAGATTTATGGATAGTAGCCTCAAATCGAAAGAAACTATATTTTTGCAGTAATAATGGAATTACGGATGTTTCAGGTTACCTGTTTGATTATTCGAAAAATGTTCAAATTAATTCTATCAATCTGGGCCTGAGCGGGGATTTATGGATCAGCACAAATAACGGACTTTACAAACTTATCATCGAGAGCCCCCTTTTTAAGTCTATCTTAACTAAATATCAAATCAATGAGCCCTTTTATGTTCCAAGCTACAAGGGCATGATACAAGATTCACTCGGAGAAATCTTCATTGGAGGATATGGAGGTTTATATAAGATAAGCGCCAACCAAAAGATATTAAAACTGAATGACAGGAGCATTTCCTATATTTCAAATATACTGATAGACGACAATAATAATTACTTGTGGGCTATCAGTGAAGGACATGGAATTTTACATGTAAATAAAAAAACCGGAAGTGTTATTCAGGTAAAAAACAACAATCAGAAATACAATTACCTGATGGCCGGTATGAAGGACACAAACAATGTTCTGTTATTAGGCGGAAATGATGCCCTTTTTTGGTATTATCCTTTCACTCATACATTTCTTGATTTCAAATTACAATATGAGGGAGCCAGTTTCCAGAGACCCATGGTAAGATATATTTATCGCAGCAAAAATAATTTTGTTTGGATTTGCACCCAATATGGAATTTTTGTACTGGATAAATCCCGCCATATTATTGCCAGATATTTTGAAGGGGGAAAAGAGGGTTTCGGGTTACCTGTAAACAGGGTCAACCACCTTAACGAAGATAGAACAGGGAAAATTTGGGCAGCCACTGAGGGTGGAGGAGCTTGCAGAATAAATTGGTCAGACAAGAAAATCAGTGTCCTGAATAAAGCGACCGGGTTGACCGATAATACGGTCGAAGCTATTCTGGAAGATTCTTCCGGAATGTTATGGCTAACCACTTACAACGGGATTTCTGTTATTGAACCAAAAACCTATCGTATTAAAAATTATTTTCAAGAGGATGGATTATCCGACAACGAATTTAATCCCGCTTCATGTTTAAAAGCAAAGGATGGCAGATTATTTTTCGGGGGCATAAACGGTATAAATATCGGGCAGGTTTATCAACCCATCTCTTATGAGTCCGAACCCAAAAACAAAATCAATTTCTCAAAAATTGAATTCTTAATCGAAAACAATGAAACCAAAGAAGTATATAATCAGGATGATTTGGGTAATGGCCTGGTTTTACCCTATGAATCCAGTTTTTTGTATATCACTTTTTTTAATTCCGATTTTTATCATTCCGACAAAAATATTTTCTACTACCGAATCGAAGAATTGAATAAAGACTGGCTGCCGCTTGGAGAAAAAAATTTCATCCGTTTTGCCTCACTGACACCCGGGAAATATACGCTTCATATCAAAGGAAAGAGTGCTAAAACCAATATGGAGGCAGAAGAGGCCATTCTAAGGTTTGAAGTCCTTCAGGTGTTTTATAAGAGGTGGTGGTTCATCCTGATTTTACTTTCCATTATTATATCACTTTATACGATGTGGGTTAGTCTTAAAATTCAAAGGGTAAAAGAGCTTACGGCGGTTCGATCCAAAATTTCCAGCGATCTTCATGATGAGGTTGGTAGTGCCCTGACGCGGGTTGCCATGCTGGCAGAATTTATTGAAGAAGACGTTGACCAAAAACACCGGGAAGTATTGAAGTCGATCGTAAATTCCTGCAGGATGGCCATATCGAGCATGCGTGATGTAATCTGGAGCATGGACGGGCAATATTATCGTGTTGGAAATTTGTTTGATAAGATTACCGAAATGGTTCAGCAAACAATGGAATATTCTCCAATCCAATATACGTTGGAGTTTGATCCGGAATTATACAGAATTAAAATTTCACAAATAAATAAACAGGAAATATTTTTTATTGTTAAGGAAGCCTTTCATAATATTGTTAAACATTCGCAGGGAAATTTGGCTGAACTTAAAGTTTTCAGGATAAAAAATGAACTCGTATTTATTATCGCTAACACCGGAAAACTACCGGAAGGAAAAATTCAGACCGGCAGCGGCATGAATAATATGGTAAAAAGAGCTGAGCGCATTCGTGCTAAACTTGTCATTGATACTTCAGATGGGTATCTTATCAAATTGACCATAAATTTGAAGCAAAAATTATTTTAATGTATAGAATCAAATGAATAAGGATAGAATAAGTCTGGCAATCGTTGAAGACGATAAACAAATTCAAGCGGTACTGGTAAATTACTTTAAAAAAGATACAGACCATTTTGAATCGGTAATTTCATTTAGCAGTATTGAAGATATCCTTCCCTCTGAAGATAACCTCAATCATTTTATCATACTACTGGATATTAATCTGCCGGGGATGTCGGGTGTAGATGGTATCTTTCACATCAAGAATAAATGGTCGCAGTGTGAGATTATCATGATCTCTGTTTTAAGTGACAGCAATAGTATTTTCAAGTCAATCTGTGCAGGCGCTTCCGGATACCTTGATAAGGATACGCCGTTAAATAAAATAAAGGAGGCTGTTATTGATTTAAGTGAAGGAGGATCGCCAATTACTCCGGCTATTGCCCGTAAAGTTTTTGATTATTTCCAACCCAACAAAAATCTGAGTGAGAACCTGACAAAACGGGAAAAAGATGTTGTACAAGGCTTGGTTGAAGGCTTAAGTTATAAATTGATCGCTTCGAAACTGGATGTTTCACTTGATACCATTCGAAAATATATCAGAAGTATTTATACCAAACTTCAGGTAAACAGCAAAGGTGAACTATTGGCTATTTACCGGCAAATACCTGAATAAATATACACCACGCCGTTTAAAGGGAATCTGTTTGAAGAAAATGGAAAATGGGAATTTTGCTTAGCTGTTTAACTAAAACTAATTTGATATGACCATGGACATTAGTTGCTCCCGCTCCTTTGGAGTTAGATTTCCCTGAGCCAGTAAAAATGACTTTATCCGATGACTTATGTCCTGGTCATTTATATTTTTTAATTCGGAAATTAACCGTTTCCTGTCCTCCACTTTATTTGTGTTGTAATTTAAAAAAGAGGGTGAATTTAATTGAATGGAATAGCGCAAATAACGCAGCTCCAAATTATTGGGTTCAGCTGAAATGGCCAACTCCAATAATATTTTGCCGGATGAAAATCGTTTGTATTTTTCTACAGGTGCATTCACAAATTTGGCCGACACCATTCTATTTGCACCCTGGTATCCATATAATATGAAATTGCTTTTTGCAGGTGGATTCGTTTCAAAATACGCGAGCAATTTGTTGCAATTATTTTCATCTTCTATCCCTATATGATATAATTCACGTATTTCTTTTTGAGATAAATCCGTAAAAATTGTTGAAAGGAAAAATTTCATGAACAATATGAATAGCATCTTTAAAAGTAATTATCAGGTCGGTTTCAGGCAAAGATAAGATTGCCAATAAATATTATACCAAGTTAAAACTATGTCTGAAATAGGATGTCAAAAAGAGGAAATATTTTCTTTTATTACTCAATCTTATCCGGTTTTCAATGATCGCCTGTGCAGGCAAATTTCTAATTTTATGGAGAAGTTTTGAGTAATAAATATAGGCCAGATAAACACCTAACCTAACCTCTTTTGGCAATTTATGTATTCCTTCGTAACCCGTTTTTAAATCAGCTAATATATCCATTTCAATTTCGTGTTTGGTCTCCGCATTTAGATTATTGCTTTGTAATAGCGGAAAATAAATTCTTCCCAATCCTTCTTTATCCTCCTTAAAATCGCGCAAAAAATTTATTTTCTGAAAGGCTGAACCTAGTTTCATCGCATAAGGTTTCAACGCTTCATATCCCTGCTCATTGCCTTCCATAAAAATGCGTAAACACATTAAACCGATCACTTCGGCTGAACCTAAAATATATTTCTCGTATCCATTCGTGTCGTAATTACGAACCTCCAAATCCATTTCCATACTTTTAAGAAAAGTCTCAATATGGATGGAATCAATCTGATAGGTATGCACCACTGCCTGAAAACTGTTCAGTATTGGATTTAAACTGATTTTTAGATCAATTGCTTTCAGGGTATCCTTTTTAAAATCTTCCAGTAACTCCCCTTTTTTATATCCCTCAAAACTATCCACTATTTCATCAGCAAGTCTTACAAAGCCATAAACAGCATAAACCGGATTGTGAAAACGTTTCGCCAAAAACCGGATGCATAAAGAAAAAGAAGTACTGTAAGCATGGGTGACTATTTTGCTGCTTTTGAAAGAAATATGATCGAATATGGACTTCATTTTTTATCAGACTATTTTATGTTTTCGGGTAGTTTTCTAAAGGTAAATATATACATATTAACCAAAAGCTTAAATTTTGTTTTCATATTCCTTTATGATTTGAGAAGCAGTTACCTTTCCACTTATTATACAAGGGGGTACACCGGGACCCGGTACTGTTAATTGCCCGGCATAAAATAAATTTCCGACCTTTTTGCTTTTTATTCCCGGTTTAAAAATGGCCGTTTGCTTTAAGGTATTCGCAAGTCCGTATGCATTTCCTTTAAATGCATGGTAATCCTCTTTAAAATCACTCAGGCAATAACTGCGTTTATAAATCACGCTCTCTTTTATTTTTTCTCCTGTATGTTTTTCTAATCTGTCCAATAGCATGTTCAAATAATAATCTCTTATATTTTCCGTATCACCCTCCAGGCCCGGAGATATGGGAATAAGCAAAGATAAATTTTCACAGCCTTCTGGTGCCACTCCCGGATCGGTTTTAGAGGGTACCGACAAATAAAACAGTGGATCACCCGGCCACTTCGGTGTAGTATAAATTTCTTTTGAGTGCAGATTAAAATCGGCATCAAAAAACAGATTATGGTGCTTCAGGTTTTGTATGCGTTTATCTATCCCCACAAAATACAATAAACACGATGGCGCCATTTTCCTTTTGTCCCAGTATGCTTCGCTATATGCTCTGTTTTCAGGGTCAAGCAGCATTTGGTCAATGTGATGGTAATCGGCGGTGCCAACAAATACGTCTGCTTCATATATTCCATCTTTTGTTTGAACTGAAATCGCTTTTCCATTTTTAGTATGAATATGTTTTACTTCCTGATTCAATACTAATTGAACCCCAAGCTCCCCGGAAATTTTGGTAAAGGCCTCAATTACTTTAAACATTCCACCTTGTGGATACCAGGTTCCTAACTGCATATCGGCATAATTCATGAGGCTGTATAAAGCTGGCGTATTCTCCGGCAAAGCACCTAAAAATAACAGTGGAAACTCAAGCAATTCTGTCAGAAAGGGATTACTCACTACCTTGCCTATATGCTTGCGCATACTCGTAATAACATCCATTCTTAACAAACCCGATAATAACCTGATATCAGCAAATTCAAAGAGACTCAGGCCGGGTTTATAAACCAATTCATTTATTCCAATATCATATTTATAAGCAGCCTCTTTTAAAAATTTCTTTAAGCGAATGCTGCTTCCCGGTTCAAAGCGTTCAAACAAATTTTCAAGTTCTGTCATATCAGCAGGAATATCTACCGCCTCGCCATTTTTAGCAATAACGCGGTAACTGGGGTCAAGCCTGATCAGCTTGTAAAAATCATTTGTGGTATGACCAAAATCATGGTAGAACTTTTCAAAAACATCGGGCATCCAGTACCAACTCGGACCCATATCAAAGGTAAATCCCTGTGCTGAAAAATTCCGTGCCCTTCCCCCCTGCTGACTATTTTTTTCGAGTATGGTAACCTCAAAACCTCCTTTTGCCAAGTAGCACGCTGCCGACAGACCGGCAAATCCCGAACCGATAACAATTGCTTTTTTTGCTGACATCATTCAAATTATCCTGTTAAATTTTATGAAATCATCCATTTTATAGTTTTTATGAATTCGTTTCATTATAAGTTTAATATAATCTGAAAAGTATGGCAGTAATTATTCTGTTTTCACTTTTCACTAAATCAGGTCGCCAATTCGGATCAAGCGGTGTGGTTGAATAACCTGTTTGTGAAGTTACGCCACCTTTACCGGCGAAGTAGGGTACGCTGGTTTCACGATGCACAAATTCAATCCTAAAGGTAATACTTTGATTCGGCATCCAATCAAGGTTTGTTGAGACATCCCAACCTTCGAATTTGTCGCCGGGATTTACTGTAAATGGAAATGCACCTTCGGTTTGTGTCGGATTGTTTGGATTAGGCAGTGGACTTGCCTGCCCAGTCGGAACCAACACTAAATATCTTCCGGGATTTGTCATGTAACCACCGCCAAGGGTCCAGGCGAATTTGTTTTTGGCAAACCAAACACGGTTGTAAAACATAATGCTACCAAAATATTGTGCGGGTTTGCTTGAATCCTTGTCATCGAATCCATTAACACCGCCCCCTTTTTCAAAACCGATGTCACCGGTAAGAGAAAATGCCGCACGACTCATTCCTTTTGAACCGGGGTTGTTGAAATAGCGAAACAATATGCTGTTATCAGAATGGAAACGCTTTCTCTCAGGAAGTCCACCGACATCGGTTCCATAATAATTGTTTGTTAGAATTTTAAAATTGCTTTTCGGCATCCAGGTAATGTTTCCGCCAACACCGGGCATGCTGTTGAACTTGCCGTAACTCTGCCAACCGTTAATAATCCAAGGTTCAATTTTAAAATGTTTGGTCAGGTGAATTTGAATACGAAGTCCGTTGAAAAACCAGGGTGTATTATCAGAGGTAAGGGATGCCTGATATTCCCAGTTTTCGTGTTGGTAATAGGAGTTAAGACCAATATAAGACACAAACATTCCGGCATCCAAATTGATTCCATACCATTTATTGAAATGATAACCTGCATACGCTTCACTCAGGTAGCTGTATACATTTGCCAATTGATATTGTCCACGATATGAACTTAGATCGTTTCGCGGCACAATAACAGAGCGGGTTCCGAACTGTGTCATAAATCTGGCTCTTGCTCCTTCATAATAAAGATCGCCACCGAAATGTAAAGCCGATAGTTCAACCTCATTGTTTCTGGCCAAAGCTGTTGAGCCAATAACAGTATTGTCGTTTGGGTTGCTGAAGGAATACGTGTAGTTCACATCAATGAAAATACTCGGAGTAAAATATTTCAGGTTATTAAAAACGGAAGAATCTCTTCGGTCGCTTCCATTCTGCCAGGTTTGGTCAATGTCTTCAAACGGTACCCCTTTTTGAATGGTTTGTGCGAGGGTCTGACAACTGATAAGAGAAGCAATTAGGATGATAAGTTTGTCCATCTATTAAATTTAAGCAGGCAAAGTTAACTTTTTCATATGTTTGTTAGGTTCGTTTCTTACACAAATATTTGAATTCGCTCTTCTTACAATGATTAGAAATGAAAAATGTTTAAACGACTATAAATTATAGATTAATTATGGATTCAAAACTAAAGGAATCCTAACCCTTAGCAGTAATCCCGATTAATCTGGATAAATTCTCTTTCATTCATGCAGGTGTTATTTTATTATTTACCCTTAGCATTTCTCTCTAAAACTTATAAATTCGCAAGCAGTTAAAATTTGTTAATGAAAGAAACCTATCGTGTAATTGGGGTTATGAGCGGAACATCTATGGATGGCGTGGATGTGGCGTTTTGTGAATTTAATTACAAAAATGAAGCCTGGCATTATGAAATAAAAGTTGCGAAAACCTTTCCATACGACGAAAAATGGAGGATTCGCCTTTCTCAACTTTATAGGCAATACATTGAAGTTTACCCAAAAACGCATGCTTTTTATGGACGCTATTTGGGTCAGCTTATACAGAAATTCATAAAAGACAACAACTTAGAAGTAGACCTCATCGCCTCACACGGTCATACTATTTTTCATCAGCCGATAGCGGGTTATACGGCACAGGTTGGCGATGGAGCTGCTATTTCGGCCGAAACAGGTTTACCCGTTGTTTGCGATTTCAGGAGCCTGGATATCGCATTGTGTGGTCAGGGTGCACCTTTGGTTCCAATAGGTGACCAATTGCTTTTTAACGATTTTGAGGCCTGTCTGAACCTGGGAGGTATTGCTAATATTTCTTTCAGAAGTCAGAATAAAATGCAGGCTTTCGATATTTGCCCCTGTAATATTATCCTGAACCGGGTTGCACGCTGGTTGGGTCAGCCATACGATGATAAAGGGGCTATTGCAGCCAGTGCTGAACCGGATATGAATTTATTGAATCAGTTAGATGCCTTACCGTTCTATCAGATTCAGGGAGCGAAATCGCTTGGAAGAGAATGGATCAATGAAATATTCTGGCCTGTCATAAAAAGTTTTCCGGATACGCTTGAGCCCGTAAAAATGGCTACTTTATCTTTACATATCGCAAGGCAGATTTCGGCAGTAATTAATAAAAATAATATTCATAGGTTATTAATCACTGGGGGCGGTGCCTATAATTCGCATTTATTGGAATGGATCAAAACGCAAACCAAAGCTGAAATAATCATACCGGATGAATCCATCATCAACTTTAAAGAAGCGTTGATTTTTGCCTTTTTGGGAGTTCTTAGGATTAAAAATCAAACAAATGTGTTATGCAGTGTTACAGGGTCTAAGCGCAACAACATAGGGGGTGCTCTTTATGGTGATTTTAGCAAACTCAACTAAATAATCTAATTCATACATACTCAGAAATAAATTCAGAAATATGCAACTACAAAAGTTAATTAAGAAGTACGAAGACAAACAACCCGAAATCGTATTTGAATGGAAAGATAGTGAGACAGAAGCGGAAGGATGGGTGGTAATTAACTCTTTACGGGGAGGAGCCGCCGGAGGGGGAACGCGGATGCGAAAGGGTTTAAATAAACATGAGGTTACTTCGCTGGCTAAAACAATGGAAATAAAATTTACCATTGCGGGCCCGGCAATTGGGGGTGCAAAATCAGGAATAAATTTTGATCCTGCAGATCCACGGAAAAAGGGAGTTTTAGAACGCTGGTATAAGGCGGTTTTTCCTTTACTTAAAAATTATTATGGAACCGGAGGTGATTTAAATGTGGATGAAATTCACGAGGTGATCCCAATTACGGAAAGTAATGGCTTATTGCATCCTCAGGAAGGTATTGTAAACGGACACTTTTTGGTTTCAGAAATTGAAAAACAAAAACGAATTGATAATTTGAGAACAGGCGTTTCCAAAGTTATCGCAGATGACCGGTTCTCGCCTTATATTGAGAGAAATTATCTGGTTGCCGATATGATTACCGGTTTCGGAGTTGCCGAAGCAGTTCGTCATTTTTATGAAATTTGGGGTGGAAATATTAATTACAAACGTGCCATTATTCAGGGTTGGGGAAATGTGGGTGCCGCCGCAGCATACTACCTTAGTTTATATGGTGTTTTGATTGTAGGAATCATTGACAAAAATGGAGGCTTAATAAAGCCAGCAGGGTTCAGTAAAGAAGAAATAAGAGAGCTGTTTTTAAATAAACAAGGCAATGTTTTAACACATCCGGATTTGATGAGTTTTGAAGATATAAACCAGAAAATCTGGGAAACCGGAGCCGAAATATTTGTTCCAGCCGCTGCGTCCCGTTTAGTGGGTAAAGAGCAATTGGATAAAATGATCGCCAATGAGCTGGAAGTTATAAGTTGTGGTGCCAATGTGCCATTTGCAGATGAGGAAATTTTTCTGGGTCCTATTGCTAACTTCGCCGATGACCAGGTTGCTGTGATCCCTGATTATATGGCTAATTGTGGGATGGCACGTGTATTTGCCTATTGCATGAGCCATGATGCTGTTGACCTGAGTGATGAAGCCATATTTAAAGATACCTCAAAAATTATCTGGCAAGCCTTAATGCGTTTACATCAGTTTAATCCAAAACAGAAAGGTCTTTTGAAAAAAGGTTTGGAAATGGCATTGATCAATTTAATGTAATTAAAAAGAAGCAATAATAATTATTTACCGAATGGACTGGAGTTTTTTAAATGAGCAATATTTTAGTAATCCATTACGCAGTTACATTGCTTGTGTCACGATTATCATTCTGGGTCTTATTTTTAGCAGGTACATTGCAAAATTAGCTTCCAAACTATCTTACCAGATATTTAAACAGCTTTCACATTCCAGGTTTTTAAAGGAGTTTACAAAGTTATTTACAGTTCCTTTCTCTCAGCTGTTAAATGTTGTTATTGTTTATATCGCTTTGAACCAACTTACTTTTCCCGAAGAATGGAATTTGTGTACGGTGAATGAATTTGGAGTACGCTGGGCTTTACATGCTGTTTTTATCATCGCGTTAATCACCGTTTTTACAAAACTTTTGCTAAAAACCGCGGAGTTTATGGAGTTTGTTCACCATAACCTGGAGGACTCAAAAATTAGCAAAGATTTGGCAAGTTTTTTAAAAGAACTAACCCGGGTACTGATTTATACTTTCTGCTTTTTTGCCATTCTATCCCAAGCCTTCGAGGTTAATATTTTGACATTGGTAGCCAGTCTGGGAATTGGGGGTTTAGCTATTGCGCTGGCTGCTCAGGATACTCTGGCAAATTTAATTGGCTCCTTTATCATTTACCTCGATAAACCCTTCCAGGTAGGGGAAATAATAGAATTGGGGGAAATAAAAGGAGTAGTTGAAAAAATTGGTTTTCGCACCACCCGCATCAGAACCATGGACCGGACTCTGTTAATTGTTCCCAATAAAAAGATCATAGATTCAAATCTGAACAACATTACGCAAAGCACTCAAAGGAGGATCAAATTTTCCATTTCTTTAACGTATCAGAGTAAGCCGGAAGATATTTTAATGATAATTGAAGAAATAAAGAAAGCGATCATTTTGGAAAGCCCGCTAACTGCTGAAGAAATGATGGTACGTTTTACAGATTTTGATACAAGCTCCTTAACCTTATTGGTAAATTATTTCGTGAATAGCAATGATTACGAAATCTTAATAGAAGTGAAAGAAAGGATCAACCTGAAAATTATTGAAATAGTAAAAAAACAGGGTTGCCAATTTGCATATCCATCTCAGACCGTTTTTATTGGCCAGAATGACAATGGAAATATGGGGAACTAGTTGCATTAATTCATTAAATCTATAGCCTATAGGATGGATTTGCGATGGGTATTTTTAATTTTTACAGCTTTTTTTGAGGCTTCCATCGCTTAAAAAGTGTAATTTCGCAGGCAAGATATGAGTGATCCAATAAAACATGAATGCGGTATCGCGGTAATCCGCCTCCTGAAGCCACTAAGTTTTTACGAGGAAAAATATGGTTCAGCGCTTTATGGCCTGAAAAAAATGTATCTTCTGATGGAGAAACAACATAATCGGGGCCAGGATGGAGCAGGTGTGGGCGTTATTAAATTTGATCCTGAACCGGGTGAAACTTTTATTTTCCGTCAGAGAGCAAATGGAAGCTCAGCCATTGCCGAAATATTTGATAAAATTTCTGAAAGAATTGACAAATCGGGTACCCCCGAGCAGGTAAAAGACGCGGATTATCTAAAAAAGAATGCGCCATTTGTGGGTGAATTATTGTTAGGTCACCTGCGATATGGAACGCATGGAGGAAATAATATTGACCTTTGTCATCCTTTTATCCGGGGAAACAATTGGATGAGCCGGAACCTGATGTTGGCCGGAAATTTTAACCTTACGAATGTGGATGAATTGTTTGACCTTTTGATTGAGTTGGGTCAGCACCCGCGCGAAAAGGCAGATACGGTTACCATGCTCGAAAAAATGGGACATTTCCTCGATGAAGAAGTTCAGAGAAATTTTGTTAAACTGAAAATTGAAGGAAAATCAAATACAGATATCAGCCGCGAAATGTCGGAACACGTAAATGTTGAAAATATTTTACGCCGATCCTTGCGTGATACCGACGGAGGTTACGTGATGGCCGGAATGATTGGTCATGGCGACACTTTTGTAGTGCGTGATCCGAATGGAATCAGGCCCTGTTTCTATTATCAGGATGATGAGGTTTTGGTCGTAACAAGTGAAAAACCCGCGATCATGACAGGATTTAACGTTCCTTTCGTTGATGTGAAAGAGTTAGGACCGGGGAATGCAATTATTGCAAGAAAAAACGGAGAAATAAAAGAAGTCAATATCATCCCACCGGGTGAGCGAAAATCCTGTTCTTTTGAACGCATCTATTTTTCAAGAGGCAATGACCGCGAAATTTATCAGGAACGTAAAATGCTGGGTCGTTTGTTTGCCAGCAGAATCATGCAGGCGGTAAATTATGATTTTAAAAATACGGTATTTTCTTATATCCCAAATACCGCTGCAGTTGCTTTTTATGGTATGATGGACGGAATTGATGAATTGCTTGATAACTGGAAAGTTGAAGAAATCCGTAAGCTTGGAAATGACCCGGAACCCGCACAGATTAAAAGAATATTGTCGGTTCATCCCCGGAGAGAAAGATTAGCCGTAAAAGATGCAAAATTACGCACGTTTATTACCGATGATGCACACCGTGAAGACATGGTAGCCCACGTGTATGATGTTACTTACGGCTTAATCACGAACGGCGTGGATACACTCGTAATTATTGATGATTCCATCGTGAGGGGAACCACACTTAAAACAAGCATTCTTCGTATCCTTGACAGGTTACATCCTAAAAAAATCATCATTATTTCTTCCTCCCCTCAAATCAGGTATCCCGATTGTTATGGCATCGATATGAGCCGGATGAAAGATTTTGTGGCTTTTCAGGCAATGGTTTCATTACTCAAAAGCAATAAATCAGAACATAAGTTAAATGAAGTTTACCAGAAATGCAAAGCGCAGGAATCTTTACCTAAAGAAGAAATGGTGAATTATGTGAAAGATCTTTATGCAAATTTTACAGAAGACGAAATAAGCAAACGTATTGCAGAGATTATAACGTCATCTGATATTCATGCTGAAGTAGATGTTCTTTATCAAACCATTGAAAACCTTCATGAAGCCTGCCCCAACCATTTAGGCGATTGGTATTTTAGTGGTGATTACCCAACTCCCGGAGGAAACAAGGTAGTTAACAAAGCTTTTATCAATTACATGGAAGGCAATAATGCAAGAGCCTATTAACTGAATGTAATTATTTAATATACAGGCAGCATTTCAGTATTAGCGTTGAACCAAAATGAGAACCCTAAATTATGATTTTAAGAAGTGAAAATTTAGTTAAACAATATAAGAAACGGGTTGTCGTAAATCAGGTTTCCATCAACGTGAACCGTGGTGAATGTGTAGGCTTATTAGGCCCAAATGGCGCCGGCAAGACCACTACATTCTATATGATGGTGGGCTTGATAAAACCAGATGGAGGAGATGTATATTTAAACGAAGAGAAAATAACCAATTTACCCATGTACAAAAGAGCACAAAAGGGTATTGGTTATCTGCCACAGGAAGCATCTGTTTTCAGAACCTTAAGTGTTGAAGACAATGTGAAGGCTGTTTTGGAAATGACCAATTTGAGCAAAAAGGAACAAGCCGAAAAGTTAGAAATGCTCATGGAGGAATTTGGCCTGAACCGCGTAAGAAAAAGTATTGGAAATGTGTTGAGTGGAGGCGAAAGAAGAAGAACAGAAATTGCCCGTGCCCTTGCGGTGAATCCGAATTTCATATTACTGGATGAACCCTTTGCCGGAATTGACCCGATTGCGGTGGAAGATATTCAGCAAATTGTAGCCCGACTCAAACATAAAAATATTGGAATTTTAATTACAGATCACAATGTACACGAAACGCTTTCCATTGTTGACCGCGCTTATTTGTTGTTTGAGGGTAAAATTTTGAAAGGTGGAACTGCGCAGGAATTGGCCGACGATGAGATAGTGAGAAAAGTTTATTTGGGCGAGAACTTTGTTTTGAGATAGTATTTATTTAATATTTGCATTCGTATTATAAAATTCCTTCCTTATGAAAAAATTTATCGCGATAAGCTTCTTTTGTTTCTTCGTGCTGGCTTGCAACAACGAACCAAAATTAAATAGTCAGGAAGAAACTGCCGTTGAAACGCAGTTAAAAAACGACCAGAAATCCATGGATTCCTTGGAAGCAGCCATAAAAGCCCAAATGGATGCAATTGATGCCGACAGTGCAGGCGATGATAGCATGTGATGCGAATGGCAAGTATAAAATAATGCCAGGTATTTTTATATTTTATTTAACCATCCTACTGTCATCACTTTAAATCCCTTTCGATAAATTTGAATTTTATTTGTATCTTTCGTTTTCAATGGGGAGTTTAGTGATGTTTTGTGAGCCACTATATTTGTAAATAAAAACTATTATGAAGGGTATAAGTTACATTACGGATAGTAAGAACAGAAGGCAGGCAGTTGTTATTAACCTGAAAACCTTTAAAAAACATGAGGAAGAAATTGAAGATTTGCTTGATGTGATCATCGCTGAGTCAAGAAAGGATGAGCCCTCCATATCATGGGAGGAAGTGAAAAAGAAATTGAAGAGAAAAGGAAAGCTTTAGCATGTACCGGATCGTTTTCAAGAAATCTGCCGAAAAGGAAATTGAAAAGCTTTCCCAAAAGGTTACAAGTAGGATAAGCCCGGTAATTGATAAACTTGCTGCAAATCCAAGGCCTTATGGCTCAAAAAAATTAGAAGGTAAAAAGGAAGAAATATGGAGAATCCGAGTGGGTGATTACAGGATTATTTACCTGATCGAAGACGTAATTAAAATTGTTGAGATCAGAAAAGTGGGTCACAGAAAAGACATTTACGAATAACATAAATTTGATATACGGTTATTTGAATCTAATTATTTTGATTTTACCGTCCTTTGTGATGTAGTCAGGTAAGCTATCTGTGCTCAGGATAGCAATTTTGTAGGATTGCATTTTAATCTTTTCAATTTGTTTTTGATCGGGAATAAAGTCGTAAGCGATGTAGTCTGTATAGAACATGATTGGAATGTTTCCATTGAATCTTAAACCTGTATAGAAGATAACATATTTTTCACCATACAAAATATCGGATGTCTTTTTGATAAATTGCATCTGTGCCAAATCTTTATCTCTATTTTGGTTTTCTGTGGGCTTCCAGTCTGTATGGTTTATTTGAATTTTAGGCAGATCAATCAGAAAATAACAAATAACAATTAATGAAAGGGGCCTGAATAGCATTTCAAATAGTTTGAATTTTATTTTTGTCTGAAGAAATTTAATTATTGAATCTGTCAATGCTCCGAGGGCTAAAAATACAAAAGGGGAAACGATGATGCAAAATGAAATAATTTTTGTTGTTGCAAGGGTATAAAAACTGTAAATGATAATAATTGCTGATAAAATGGCAACACGATATGTCGCCGAAGTAGCATTTTTAATAAGTAAATAAAGTCCGAATATGAGTATAAAAGGAACCAGGAAGCCGGAGCCATAGATATCTTTTACCGCATTAAAATGATACCAGTAATTTCCACCATGATCCTCTATCGTTTTAAAAAAGTGGTCTGTGTTTAATTGAAACTCATATCTGGCTTCTAAGGGATATTTTATAAGGATATAAACCTGCCAGGGAATTATTACTGCAAGCGAAATTAAAAATGAAATAAAAAGCGGGTAATATTCTTTTATCCTGAACCAATTCTTTTTGTCGTTCGCGCCTAATGAAATTGCCCAAACTGCGTAGATTAATAAGCCAACTAACCATTTAACCAGCACGGCGCAACCCGAAAAAACTCCGATGAAGATTAACCAATAAGATTTTTGTGAATTTTTGTATTCAAACCAGGCAAAAAAGCTGGCCGTAACATAAAAGAGAAAGGCAACATCGTTGTGGTCTGTTCCAACCCTGCCGGAAATTAATTCGAGCGGGTACCAGGCAACAGTAAAAAACAGCGCTCCGTAAAATCCAACCGTTCCACTATGAACTATTTTACCAATTCGATAAACAAGAATGGATGTAATAGCGTGTAATAAGATACTTGGAATTCTTACGGCAAGTTCATTGATTCCAAATATTTTCAAACTCAAAGCTATTTGCCAAAGAAATAAAGGTTGTTTATGCAGCCAAATATAATTTCCGGTCCAGTTGTGATAATCATATTCTAATAGGGGATTGGAATAAAGTGTTGGCCTGAAAGGATTCTTCAGCATATTTTTTGCGACAAGAGCGTGGTATTGCTCGTCCCAAATGGTTAAAAAATGATCCAGGTTGGCGATGAAGAAACCAAGTCCGAGAGAACCCAAAAATAACAGGGTTATTGCTGTTTTTTTTTTTTAAAAATGAAAACTAATGACTGACCCGACGATACAGATTACGCTAACAATAAGTGGATAAATCTGACTGTCTGTAAAGTGGGTAAATATTAATAGTTGCATTTGTTCCTACTGTCAATCTATGAATGAAAGTCTTGGTATCTCAATAATTCAAAAAATAATCAGGCTACTGAATTACCATCGAATTACCACTGAATTACCATTGAATTACCATTGAATTACCATCGAATTACCATCGAATTACCATCGAATTACCACTATATCCCCTGTTTTCAGACAAAGCAAATTGCTAAACTTTATTCAGCCCATGAACACTTCTTACCAGGGTAGCAATCAGGTCTGGATTTTTTTCGATGGCATTTCCAACCACAATAATATCTGCACCCGCATGGCAGGCCTCAATTGCCTGTTCAGAAGTTCTGATACCACCACCCACAAATAAAGGCCCGCTGATACTTTGTTTTACTTCTTTGATCATAACCGCAGAAATGGGATTTTGAGCGCCACTGCCTGCATCCATATAGATTACCTTTAATCCAAGCATTTCTCCAGCCATGGCTGTGCAGGAAGCGATATTGGTTTTATCGGATGGGATAGGTGTGGTATTGCTCATATACATGACACTGGTAATATTACCACCATCTACGATCATGTATCCGGTAGGAATAATTTCAATGCCCGACTTTTTTAAAATGGGTGCTGCCAATACATGCTTACCAATTAATAAGTCGGGGTTTCGTCCGCTTATCATACTTAGAAACAAAATAGCATCGGCTAATTTATGGGTTTGCATGATATTTCCGGGGAATAACAATACCGGTATTTTGGTATTGGATTTCAATAATTCGATGCAGCGATCCCAAAAACTATTGGTGATCAGGCTTCCACCCACTAATATTAAATCTGCTCCCGACTCATTGCACAAATTAATGGTGTGCAAAAGTTTATCCTCCGAATAGATACTATCAGGGTCAATCAATACAGCCAATTGCTTGGCACCTTTCTTTGCCTGCTCTATTAAATTATTTAGTATGGTTTGTTTCAAATCAGGAGCGGATTGTTTTTTCTAAACAACAAATTAAAGCTATTTCACTTTAATAATTACCTGCTGCTTCAAAATATCAAGATAATATTCAAATTTTCAATTTCAATATCAGCGGTTATTCAGAATCGCTACAAGAAAAGAAAATTCGGAATAAAAACAAGTTTTATTTTTTGCATAAAACAGAAATCAGCCAAATTGTAGATTAAATCAGACAAGGACTTGATTATTAGTAAATTGTTAGTGCCGCCAAAACCGCAATTGGTAAGGGATTGAATGTGAATAACTATTGTTATGAACAAGCTCAAAGGCTGATTTTACATTGTAAAAAGGAGGTCAACCGATGCGAATGTTGAAATTGAAATTTGATAATGAACTTTTGAAACTTGACTTTTGGAATTAAAACCCCCTATAAATTTTAAAGTTTATTTGTCACAAGAAAATAACCTATTAAAAGGCATAAAGGGATTTGATTAGGTCGTGGGTTCAGTAAGGCGTTCGTTTATCAGAATTAAAAAAAAATAAATGAAAAATGAAGGATCACCTGCCCATTTGATTAATATGAATTATAACAAAAAAAAGACATTACAGATTTGACCATGAACAACAACAAAAAAACAGCTGATCTAAAGGGACTTTCTATTGAACGTTTTTTCACAAAGGAAGGAGTAAGTGCCTACGATATGTTTTCGTATGACTATCGTCCATCGGTTATCAAAAACCCGAATGGGTCTGTTGTTTTTGAAATGAAAAGCGTCGAAGTTCCTGATTTTTGGAGCCAGGTAGCCACGGATGTACTTGCTCAAAAATATTTCAGAAAAACAGGAGTTCCCCAACCCGATGGAACGCTGGGTCAGGAAACCAGTGTAAAACAAGTTGCCCACCGTATGGCGTATTGCTGGATGAAATGGGGCGAGGAGTATGGTTACTTTAATAGTCGTGAGGACGCACAGATTTTTTATGACGAAATTTCTTATATGATTGTGGGTCAGTATGCAGCTCCTAATTCTCCTCAATGGTTCAATACCGGTTTACACAGTTCTTATGGTATTACCGGCACCCCACAAGGGCATTTTTATGTGGATCCGATTTCAGGAAAATTAGAAAAATCGTCCTCGGCTTATGAGCGTCCGCAACCCCATGCCTGCTTTATCCTTTCTGTTAATGATGATTTGGTAAATGAAGGCGGAATCATGGATTTATGGGTTCGTGAAGCACGCATTTTCAAATATGGCTCAGGGGTTGGAACCAATTTCTCGAAAATAAGGGGAGCGAATGAAAAATTATCCGGTGGCGGTTCTTCATCCGGTTTGATGAGCTTTTTAAAAATTGGTGACAGAGCGGCAGGTGCAATAAAATCAGGTGGAACCACACGCAGGGCGGCCAAAATGGTATGCCTTGATTTGGATCACCCCGAAATTATTGAATTCATAAATTGGAAAAAGAACGAAGAAAAAAAGGTAGCCGCATTAATTGCCGCCGGATATCCAAGCGATTACGAAGGAGAAGCCTATGCCACGGTTTCGGGTCAGAATAGCAATAACTCAGTACGCATACCCAATGAATTTTTTGAATCCCTGGCTGAAGGCAAAGACTGGAATTTGAAAGCCAGATCAGATGATCGTGTGATGAAAAGCATCCCTGCTTCTGATGTATGGAATTTGATAGGTGAAGCGGCATGGGCATGTGCAGATCCGGGCTTACAGTTCGATACCACCATCAACGAATGGCATACCTGCCCTGAAGGGGGAAGAATCAATGCATCCAATCCATGCAGTGAGTATATGTTCTTAGACAATACCGCCTGTAATCTTGCCAGTTTAAACCTGATGCGATTCTTTAACAAGGAAACCCTTGTTTTTGATGTAAAAGCATATGAACATGCTTGTCGCCTATGGACCATTGTATTGGAAATATCTGTTCTGATGGCACAATTTCCTTCTAAGGAGGTGGCTCAGTTAAGTTACGAATACCGTACCCTTGGTTTGGGTTATGCCAACCTGGGAAGTTTATTAATGGTTTCAGGCATTCCTTACGATAGCTCAAAAGGTTTTGCCATTGCAGGTTCATTAACTGCTATCCTCAATGGAATTGCTTACCAAACTTCGGCAGAGATGGCTAAATACCTGGGGCCATTCCCTAAATATCAGGAAAATAAAAAGCATATGTTAAGGGTTATGCGTAACCACCGCTATGCAGCCTATAATACACCCGAAGCCTACGAGGGTTTATCCATTAAACCGGCTGGTATAGATCCAAAATACTGCCCCGATTATTTATTGAGAGCAGCCTGCAATGCTTGGGATACCGCTGTACAAATGGGCGAGGAGCACGGCTACCGCAATGCACAAACTACGGTTATTGCACCAACCGGAACCATTGGTTTGGTGATGGATTGCGATACCACAGGCATTGAACCGGATTATACTTTGGTTAAGTTCAAAAAATTATCGGGCGGAGGACACTTCAAAATTATCAATTCCTGCGTACCCGCATCTCTGAAAAGTCTGGGTTATTCACCGTTAGAAGTAAACAATATAATTAAATATGCGATCGGTTCGGCAACCATAAAAGATGCTCCTCATATTAACCCGGAAAGTCTCAAATTTCGCGGATTTACACCGGAAGAAATCGACAAATTGGATAAAGCAGCTTCCGGTGCTTTTGAAATAGGGTTTGCATTTAATGTTTGGACCCTTGGCGAAGATTGTCTAAAACGTTTAGGATTTAAACCTGAAGAATACAACAGTAAAAATTTTAATTTATTGCGTAAATTGGGTTTCACCAAAACCGAAATTGAAGAAGCCAATGATATAATTTGTGGTACCATGATGGTAGAAGGTGCTCCACATATTAAATCAGAACATTTACCGGTTTTTGATTGTGCCAATAAATGTGGAAACAAAGGAACGCGTTATATAGCCGCATCAGGGCACATTCGCATGATGGCTGCTGCTCAACCTTTCCTGAGTGGAGCCATATCCAAAACCATAAATCTACCGAATGAAGCCACCATTGAAGAGGTAAAAGAATGCTACCATCTGAGTTGGAGTCTGGGTTTAAAAGCAAATGCGTTGTACAGGGACGCTTGTAAATTAAGCCAGCCTCTCAGTAGCAAATCTGATGTAAGTGACGAAGAGGACATACAAGAAGCGGTTGAACAGATTTTAGGAGAAGATGCCTATAAACCTGTTGGAGAATTAAGCCCTGAACAAGTTTTAGAGGCAGCCACTGCAATTCTTAACCGAACCCACGATACCGCATTTAAACATAAGCTCGCAGGTGTGGTTGCTCGTAAAACATTACCGGGCAAACGAGGTGGATTCACCCAAAAAGCAACCGTTGGCGGTCAAACCATTTTTGTTCGTACCGGTGAATATGAAGATGGAACCTTAGGTGAAATTTTTGTTGACCTTCACAAAGAAGGCGCAACATTACGGTCGCTGATGAATTGCTTCTCTATTGCTGTTTCTTTGGGCTTGCAATATGGTGTGCCACTGGAAGAGTACGTTGACAAATTTACTTTTACCCGCTTTGAACCCGCCGGTATCGTAAATGGACATGATAACATCAAAAACGCAACTTCTATCATTGATTATATGTTTAGAATGATTGGTTTTGAATACCTGGGAAGAGAAGATTTTGTTCAGGTACCGGCAACCGAAACACAACGCAGCCATTTGGCGATGAATCAAAATAAACATGTATCTGCGATTCAAAAGTCTGAGCCTTTTTCACCGGTAAGTTTAGCGCAGGTGAATCCAATCGGGTTTCACCGTCCGGATGTAAAATCGGAAACGGAGGCCAGACCAAAGGGAATTTTAGTACCTGAAGCTGCACCACTCGACCAGATGAGTGAGATGAACAAGCGCATGGGAGATAGCCCATCCTGCCCAACTTGCGGACATATAACCGTGAGAAGCGGCTCCTGCTACAAATGCATCAATTGCGGAACACAGACGGGTTGCAGTTAGGAGACCAATCTGAAAATAGGTATTTGAAAGCCCCTGAAATTCCTTCATAATTTCAGGGGCTTTTGTTTGAAAAACAGATTATATATAAAAAAAAATCACTTAAACCCTTTCCCCCTTTTTGCATAATTTGCAAATCCCATCCTAAAAATTCAGAACTCCTTACTCCTCGCAGTTAGACATACGTGACATTTTAAAAATCA
>CAYHCF010000036.1:0-34027 GCA_964355075.1 uncultured Chitinophaga sp. | reverse complement strand
AGCCCAACGTCTTGTCTCCTTGCGTCGACGAGACCACTCCGCGATGTATCTTTTGTTTTCGAAAGAACTTTAATTCTAAGATTTTATTTGGATGAAATAAAATTCCTAAATAAGAAAATGGCTCAAAATGCTTGATAAATCTGACATTTTTAACTAAACCATTTATCTTTTTGGGACTGCAAAGATATTATTGTTTCTTTGCTGTGCAAATAAATTTGTAAATGAATGGCATTTAAATCAGGTTTCGTTTCGATAATTGGCAAGCCAAATGTGGGTAAATCTACCTTACTCAATGCTTTATTGGGTGAGAAACTTTCCATTATTACCCAGAAGGCTCAGACTACGCGCCATCGGATTAAAGGAATCCTGAATAAACCTGATTTTCAAATCGTTTTTTCGGATACCCCCGGTATCATCAACCCAAAATATAAACTTCAGGGAAGCATGATGAAGTTTGTAAATGAAAGTCTGGCCGACTGTGATTTGGTTGTTTTTATGACTGATTTCAATCTGATGAACGAGGAACCCGAATTGCTCGAAAAATTGCAGGCTATTTCATCGCCAATGATCTGTATCCTGAATAAAATTGATGAAACAAGCCAGGATATTGTAGAACAAAAAGTAAAATTTTGGAGCGATAAAAAATTGTTCAAAGAGATCATTCCTGTTTCAGCACTCAATAAATTTAATATGGATGTATTGATTCAGACCATTTTAAAATATTTGCCTGAGGGAGCACCCTATTATGATACCGACCAGATAACAGATAAAAGTGAGCGGTTTATTGCTTCCGAAATTATCAGGGAGAAAATAATGGTGAGGTATAAGCAGGAAATACCTTATTCGGTTCAGATTGAAATCGAACTATTTAAAGAAGAAAAGGGAATCTTACATATACATGCAATCATATATGTGATGCGTGATTCGCAGAAACAGATTTTGATTGGAAGGGGTGGAATTGCCTTAAAAAATGTTGGTATTGCGGCCAGGCGAGACTTGGAATTATTTTTTAGGAAGAAAATTTTTCTTAAAACTTTTGTGAAAGTGAAAGAAGATTGGCGGGATAATACCAAAACACTTAAGGATTTTGGATACGAAATAGAATAGGGTCAGAGATGGGAATGGTGAAGAGAGATGGTTACTGATTGCCATCGGGAGGAACCTGAGATACCATAACGTAGTTTTGATTCCTTCACCGTTTTATATTCAGCATTCCACATTCAATATTTCCTGTTTTTACCGACAAAAGGCATAGTGTGATTTTACCTTGCTGGCAATAAAACCTATTGCATCCACCGAAGGCAGACTGCCTATTAAAAAATTTCTAATAATTTTTCTGATGATATAGGTTTAATAATAAATTCAGAAACTTCAGCCATCCTCAGCGCTTTACTGCGGTCATAGGGTGAGATAGAGGAGGAAACGATGTATATCTTTATGGAATGAGCTATTTTTGGTTTTAACAAAATAAATTCATCCAAAAACTGCCATCCATCCATGATGGGCATTGTGAGATCGAGAAGAATGATCTCAGGTAACAAATCAGGATTACCGGCATTTTCTTTGAGAAAATTAATGGCATCCAATCCATTTTCAAAAACACTGGTTTTTTCAACCTGATTTGTTGACTTAATGGTTCTTTTGGTTAACATCACATAGACGTCGTCATCATCAACAATAAAGAGATTTTTAATGGTTTTTGACATTCTTCTATAATTAATCGTATTGCAAATTATTTAACCAAAAAATTATTGAATAGGGCGAAAGTTATTCCTTATAGGCCGACGAATATATGACAAAAGGAGGAATTAGTTATCAGTAATATTCTGACTTCATTGTAAATGTTTGCCTATCTTCGCGAGCTTAATGGAATTGAATGGGTAATATTGTTGCAATAGTTGGAAGGCCAAATGTGGGTAAATCAACCCTGTTTAACAGGCTGTTAGGAGAATTTAAGGCCATTGTGGATGATTTTAGCGGCGTTACCCGTGATAGACACTATGGTAAGGCTGATTGGCAGGGACGAGAATATACCTTAATTGATACCGGTGGTTACGTTCATAAAAGCTCAGATGTATTTGAAATTGCCATTCGCGATCAGGTAAAAATTGCAATAGAAGAGGCCGATGTAATCTTGTTTATGGTTGACGTACAAACAGGAATTACGGATTTGGATGCTGCCTTTGCTAATTTATTACGTCGAAGTAAAAAGCCCATATTGGTTGTTGTGAACAAAGTAGATACCAACGAAAAGCAGCATGATGCCTATGAATTTTACAGTTTAGGTTTCGAAAAAATGTTTTGCATTTCCTCGGTAACGGGAGCAGGAAGTGGTGAATTATTGGATGAAATCATTTCTCTTATACCTCCGGAGGACCTGTTATCAACTGAAGATGAGGTGCCTTTACCGAAATTTGCTGTGGTGGGAAGACCCAATGTTGGGAAATCATCTCTGGTAAATGCACTATTGGGTGAGGAGAGAAATATAGTTACTGAAATTGCCGGAACCACGCGTGATACCATCAACTCGCATTATAATTTTTTTGGTAAAGAGTTTTTGTTGATAGATACTGCCGGTATTCGCCGGAAGAAAAAAGTGAGTGAAGATATTGAGTTCTATTCGGTGATGAGATCTTTGCGTGCACTCGAGAATTGTGATGTAGCAATTTTGGTATTGGATGCCACCCTGGGTTTGGATCAGCAAGACCTGAACCTGGTTGGCTTAGCCGTTAAAAATGGAAAAGGGTTGGTTATTTTGGTCAACAAATGGGATTTGTATCCAAACAAAGACACGCATAGTGCCCGAAATTTTGAAAAAGAGATAAAAGAAAAATTACGTCCGTTTGATGATGTTCCCATAATTTTTACCTCTGCAATAGAAAAGCAAAGAATTCACAAAACTGTTGAGGTAGCCATGGAGGTTTACGAGAACCGAACAAAGAGAATAAGTACTTCTGAACTTAACAATTTTATGGAGGAGGTGATAAAGGCTTATGAACCCCCATCGGTTAAAGGAAAGTTTATTAAAATAAAATATGTGACCCAATTGCCGGGAAGAAATCCAAAATTCGCATTTTTTTGCAATTTGCCTCAGTATGTTACCGATAGCTATATGCGTTACCTGGAGAACAAACTTCGTGAAAACTATAATTTTACGGGAGTGCCGATTGCCATTTATTTTAGAAAAAAATAATTAAGTATTTGGTTATTTGAATCTCCTGCATATATTTGCACCGATTTTTAGAAACAAATTAATTAACAAGTAAAATGAAAAAAGTATTATCAATCGTTGCTGCTACTGCTATGTTGGCTATCGTAGCTTGCGGTCCTTCTGCTGAAGACAAAAAGAAAGCTGAAGAAAAAAGAATCACTGATTCAATCGAAGCTGCTCAGCGCACTGCTGATTCATTAACAGCTTTAGAAGCTTCTATGATGCCTGATTCAGCTGCAGTTGACACAACTGTTGCTCCAGCTCCTTAGTAGTAAGTAGTAGACAAACAAAAGAGTTCGGTCACGTTTTTACGAGACCGGACTCTTTTTTTTGACATTATTTAGAAAGAATTTGTTATTTTTTTAAAAATGCCTATTTTCGCAGTCCTAAAATTTAAAGGTAATGGCTCAACCAACATACAATCCATCCACAAAAAAGCGTAAAAACAAGCATGGTTTCCGCGAAAGAATGAGCAGTGCAGCTGGTCAGAAAGTAATAAAAGCACGTCGGGCGCATGGTCGTAAAAAACTTACCGTTTCCGACGAAAGTCGTCATAAGAAATAATAAAAAATCCGGTAAGTAGCCGGATTTTTAGTTTAAATGCATGCAAAGGTTTTTAAAATCTGAGCGGGTTAGTTCCCAAAAAGTCATTTCTGCCCTTTATTCAAAGGGCAATTTTAGTTTATATGAGCCCCCCTTTCAGTTTGGCTGGATATATGTTGAACCTATTGCCGGCGCTAATTGCCAGGTATTGATTGTAAGTTCCAAAAGAAAACTAAAATCGAGTGTTGACCGCAACAGGCAAAAACGTCAGTTAAGGGAATTGTATCGCCTGAGTAAAGATCCATTACTTTCTTTCCTGGCTGAAAATCAAATCTCTATCGCGCTTTCTATCAATTATGTTGGTGTTGAGCCGCTTCTATGGGCTCAACATGATGCTATCTTTAAAAATGCTATATCGAAAATTACCCGTGCTGTTAAAAAAAATTATTCAGGCTCCTTTCCTGTTGCTCATTAAGGGATATCAATATTTGATCTCTCCTTTATTGCCCAATGCCTGCAGGTTTACACCCACTTGCAGTGATTATGCAGTAGATGCAATAAAAAAACATGGAGTATTGAAGGGGATTATATTGGCAGCCAAAAGAATAGGCAGGTGCCATCCGTGGGGTGGACAGGGTCACGATCCGGTTCCATAAGTACCCGCTTTAATTAGTGTTTGTCCATTTATCAACCCTGTGTCCCATTCAAATAAATAGATTAACGATAAGTGAAATTTTTTAAACGGATGCTGCGTTTTGAAAAGGTTCACTTAAATTCGACGACCATTATGAAAAAACTAATTAATAAAATTCGCTGGTATTACCTGGTAGCTTTTGCCGGAATCGTTTTATTTTCATTTAAAGCTGCTGACAATTATTTTGAACTCTCAAAAAATTTAGAGCTATACATTTCTGTTTTCAGAGAAATAAATACCTATTATGTAGATGAGATTGATGCCGGGAAATTGAATAAAAAGGCGATCGACGAGATGCTGAAAACGCTTGATCCTTACACCAATTTCATCAGTGAGGCGGAGGCTGAGGATTTCCGTTATCAAATGACCGGTCAATATGGGGGAGTGGGTTCACAAATTGCTCAAAAGGGAGATTATGTGGTGATAACCGATCCCTATGAAGGATTCCCGGCTCATAAAGCCGATTTAAGAGCGGGTGATTTGATTATTAATGTAGAAGGAAAAGATACAAAAGGGAAAAGTACGGCTGATATCAGTAAATTATTAAAAGGACAACCCGGCTCTTCCATCAAATTAACGGTAAAACGTGAGGGTCAGGAATTAACTAAAACAGTGGTGAGGGAAGAGATAAAAGTAAAGAATGTTCCTTATTTTGGTTTGATAAATAAAGAAACGGGTTATATTAAGTTGGGTGGTTTTACCAACGATGCCGGAAAAGAAGTGCGTGATGCCTTTCTTGATTTAAAAAAGCAAAATATCAAAAATGTAATATTGGATCTACGTGGAAATCCGGGAGGATTGCTCAACGAGGCCGTAAATGTGGTGAATGTATTTGTTCCACAGGGTCAGGAGGTTGTTTCAACAAAAGGAAAAGTGAGCGAATGGGATAAAATTTATACAACGCCGGTGAGTGCAGCCGATAATTCAATTCCGCTCATTGTTCTTACCAGCAGAGGTTCTGCCTCGGCGTCAGAAATTGTTTCAGGAACGGTTCAGGATTTGGACAGAGGCATCATTATTGGACAAAGAACCTATGGTAAAGGTTTGGTTCAATCAACCCGTCCGTTAAATTACAATACTCAGATAAAAATCACTACTGCAAAATATTATATCCCCAGCGGCAGGTGTATTCAGGCATTGGATTACAGCCATCGGAATGAGGATGGAAGTGTGGGTGCAATTGCGGATTCATTGCGTAAGGAATTTAAAACCAAAAATGGAAGAAAGGTTTTTGATGGAGGAGGTGTTGACCCGGATTTTAAAGTTGACTTGAAAGTTTATTCCCAAATTGCTCAGAGCCTGTTGCTGAAACAACATATTTTTGACTATGCAACCCGGTATCGAAATACCCATGAAAGCATTGTCGCTGCCAGAGAGTTCTCCCTTTCGGCTACGGAATTTGAAGATTTTAAAAATTTTATATCCGACAAGGAATATGCTTATAGCACACAAACTGAAAAGGAGTTGGAAGAGCTGCGAAAGAAAGCCGAACAGGAAAAGTATTTCGATGCGATAAAAAATACGTATGAAAGTTTGAAGACACAATTAAAGCATGATAAAAAAGCGGATATAGATAAGAATCAGGAAGAGATTATTGCCTTGCTGGAAGAGGAAATTGTGAAGAGATACTATTTCCAAAAGGGACGATTCGAATCAAGTTTTTCCCATGATGCCGAAATACAGGAGGCCCTAAAAATATTTGGTGATCCGGCAAAATTTGAAAGCACTTTGGCGGTTCAAACCAATAAGAAATAAGAATAAGTGGAGTTATCTGATTACCTGTTATTGGGCATTTTTGGTTCGCTGGGGGCGTTTATATCCGGTTTATTAGGGGTGGGCGGAGGAATTATTTATGTTCCGGTTTTAGATTATTTTTTAACAAAATACGGGATGAAGAGCGATATGCTGGTAAAAGGAATTCTGGCCAATTCGCTTTTTACGATCATCTTTGCGGGTTGCGTTTCCAGCTATAAACAATACCATATGGGCAATTTTTTCCCCAAACAAATTTTTCAAACGGCCATACCCGGTATGGTGAGTGCTGTTTTCTTCACCTGGCTTATTAAAACCGGAACCTGGTATTCGAAAACAACTTTTAATTATGTATTTGCCTCCTTGTTATTTGTTATTTTTTTACGCATGTTTTTTAGTAAAAAACGTATTTCGGAACATCCCGTTGCAGAAGTATCCGGCTGGAAATATGGATTAACGGGATTATTTACAGGGGTGATATCTGCATTTTCGGGTCTTGGGGGTGGAGTAGTGATGACTCCTATCGTTTCGGATGTTCTGAAACAATCTATTAAAAAGGCCAGTTCTGTATCAAATGGGGTAATACCCTTATTGGCCATTATGGTGGGTATATATAACTTAAATGATGCACCTGCCTATAAAATTAGTGAATGGCAAGTTGGATACATTGTTTTCCCGATTATTATCCCGATGATTTTAGCTTCCTTTATTTTTGCGCCAATGGGAGTGAAGGCTTCTCAAAGAACTTCACAACCCGCCATTCGCGCCATATTTGCAAGTTTTGTTGGTCTCGTATTAATTAAAATAATATATGAAATATTTACTAAATAAAATGATTTTGCCAGCCGCTATTTGGATGGCATTTGGTTCAACCCTGTTTGGCCAAACTTTACCGAAAACCGATGAAAATATTTTAGAATCGCTTGAACACAATGTATCCTATTTGGCGGATGACCATTTAGAAGGGCGATTATTAGGAAGCAAGGGTGAAAAATTGGCCTACGATTTTTTAATTGAGAATTTTCAGTCCCTTAATTTACTGCCAAAAGGAGAACAGGGTTTTTTGCAGACCTTTTCAATCAAAAAAATTGCGATTACGCAAGGAAATCTTATAATCTCCAATAAAGCGGGAGAAATTAAATTTGATAAGATTATTCCTTCAAAGAACTTTCCTTTGGCTTCCGGCAAACCTGCTGAGGTTTCTGATAAATGTGTTTGGCTGGGTTATGGAATTGAAGCTCCGTTACTGGGACATAATGACTACGCCAACGTTAAATATTTAAAAGGTAGAATAGGTGTCATAAAATTGGGTTATCCTGATTATAATAATCCAAAAGATCCGTTATCTGCCTACGCCAGACTAGAGGCAAAGATTGATACTGCGATTCATAAAGGAGTTTCGGGAATAATTATTATCAATACCCATTCGGAAATTCTGGAACCTGATTTTAAATCGATTGTGAAAGCACCTTTTAAATCGGTACCTATTTACTTTTTGAGCAGTGATGCAAAATTAGATTCCATCCATTTTGTGAATGCCAAAGCCACCATTCATACCGATACGGCCACGATTAATTTACAGGGCCACAATGTAGTTGCCTACCTCAATAATAAATCGCCGAATACCATCATATTGGGAGCTCATTATGATCATTTAGGCTATAATGAATTGGGCGGATCTACCTACCGTAAGCAACAAAATGAGAAACCTCAGATTTATAATGGTGCGGATGATAATGCCAGTGGAACTGCGGCCCTATTGGAATTGGCTGAATTGGTTCAGAAATCGCCTTACCGCAACCAGAATTATTTATTTATTGCATTCAGTGGAGAAGAAGAGGGTTTATTAGGTTCACATTATTTTGTAGAGAATCCAACGGTTCCATTGAAACAGGTAAATTATATGCTGAATCTGGATATGGTAGGAAGATTGGATACGGCAAAAAACATGTTTTCGATAAGTGGCACCGGAACTTCTCCTGTATGGGATAGCATTTTAAAAACCATTCAAATTGATAGCTTAAAAGTAAAGTATGACCCAAGCGGAACCGGATCCAGTGATCATATGAGCTTTTACAATGCAGGTATTCCGGTATTACATTTCTTTTCAGGCACCCATTCCGATTACCATAAACCCAGCGATGATTGGGAACTGCTAAATTTAAAAGGCTCTTTGCAGATTATTAAATATGTGTACAAGGTGATAGGTAAATTGGATAAAGGAAGCAAACTAACCTTCACTAAAACCAAAGAAACTACCACCGCAAAAAGTGAATTTAAGGTTACCCTGGGAATCATGCCTGATTATTTATTTGAAGGAAAAGGATTAAAAGTAGATGGAACAACCGAAGGAAGACCTGCAGCGCTGGCCGGAATGAAAAGAGGGGATATTATTATTCAATTAGATAAATATACCATTGGCGGAATGGATGATTACATGCAAACTTTAGGTAAACTGGAAAAGGGTCTCGCAACTCAGGTTAAAGTTTTGAGAGAAGGTAAAGAAATCGTACTGGATATAAAATTGTGAGTAAATGATAATCGTAACCCATTTTATTCTGAATTTATATAGAACCGGATTTTCAGAAAAGCGTTTCCTTCATGGAAAGATCAATATTATGTATAGAATAAATTAAAATATGGGAATGAGGAATCGCCTCTTAGGTAGTTTGTTTTTGTTGCTGGCGTTGGTTTCCTGCAATTCGGATCAAAAAAAATTACAAGTTGAGATTGATAAATTGAATGCTGAGATATTAAAAACGCACGATGAGGTAATGCCAAAAATAGGGTTGGTTCTCTCTCTTAGAAGGCAAATTTACACTAAAATAGATTCATGCAGGGATGAACAATGGAAAGACTCATTGCAAAAGATATCCTACGCCCTTACCGTCGCAGATGCTGGAATGATGGATTGGATGCACCAGTATCAAACACCTGCCTCAAACGATTCTGCATTGAAATATTTAGAAGGGCAAAAAAAAGTAATTTATGGAGTGAAAGATAAAATTTTAAATAGTATTAGTAATGCTGAAATCATCCTAAAAAAATATCAAAATGAAGAACCTGCCCAATAGAAAAATAAGATTATCATTAGTTGGATTCCTGGCCATCATTGGATTGTTAACTGCCTGTAATAATGAACGTAAGCTACCCATTTTGGGAGATAGAACGATCGTGGAAAAGCTTGTGAATGGCAAAACCATCATGGATACGGTTTATCCGAAAATACCTTCTTTTTCATTTTTGAACCAGGACAGTATTTTGATCTCCAATGCTGATTTAAAAGGTAAAATTTATATTGCTGATTTCTTCTTTATCAGCTGCCCTACCATTTGCCCGATCATGAAGAAAGAAATGATACGGGTTTACAATAAGTATAAAGGAAATTCAAATGTGATGATAATTTCGCATACCATTGACCCGGAGCATGATACGCTTGCTTTATTGAAAGATTTTTGTGAGCGGCTGGGTTCCGACGGAAAACAATGGATGTTTTTAACCGGCGACAGAGAGAAAATATATGAGATAGCCGAAAAAGGGTATTATTCAACAGCCATTGCTGATTCCAAGGAGCCGGGAGGTTTTGTGCATAGCGGTGGATTTATTCTGGTAGATAAAAATCAATATGCCAGAGGTATATACAATGGAACCGACCCAAAGGAAGTGGATCAGCTTATTACGGATATTGAAATATTACTGAAGGAAAAATGAGCAAATATTTTTTATGGGCAGGGATTTGCTCGTTTTTTTTGATAAGCTCCTGTGCCGATTTGATGACTTCTGAACAGCTCAGTAATGGAGCGAAACTTTTTGAGGGAAATTGTGCAAACTGTCACCAAAAAGATGGATCGGGCCTAGCCAATCTGATTCCACCGCTTGCGAATTCTGACTTTTTGAAAGAAAACAAAAAGAACCTGGTTTGTTATATCCAATTCGGAATAAAGGGTAAAATCTATGTAAACGGCAGGAATTATACCTTAGCGATGCCTGCAAATACGAAGTTAAATTATAGGGAAATAGCGGATATCAGTTCCTATGTGTTTCAAAAATTTCTGAATGAACCCAGATCATTTTCAGATAGTTTGGTGAATGCAATGTTGGATAATTGCAAGTAAAAATTTTCGTTTCAAAGCGGAAGAAATGGCTTTGCTTTCAAATTTTGACATTTAACAATTTAAACCTAAGTTTGCCCCACAAATTTTAACATTATGATTATTGGAGTCCCAAAAGAAATTAAAAACAACGAAAACCGTGTAGGATTAACCCCTGCAGGCGTTTCGGCCCTGTCAAAAGCCGGGCATAAATTATTTGTTCAGTCAACTGCCGGAAATGGAAGTGGATTTAGTGATGAGGAGTATAAAAAAGCAGGTGCAACGGTGCTTAAAACAATTGCCGAGGTTTACAAAAAGGCAGATATGATTGTTAAAGTAAAAGAACCGATAAAATTAGAATATCCTTTGATCAAAGAAGGACAATTATTGTTCACTTATTTTCACTTTGCCTCTTATGAGCCACTTACCAAAGCCATGATAAAAAGCAAAGCGGTTTGTTTGGCTTACGAAACAGTTGAAAAGAAAGACCGTTCCTTGCCTTTATTGATTCCCATGAGTGAGGTTGCCGGTCGTATGAGTATTCAGGAAGGTGCAAAATACTTGGAGAAACCTATGGGTGGACGCGGTATCTTATTAGGGGGCGTTCCGGGGGTAAAGCCTGCCCATGTATTGATTTTGGGAGGCGGTATTGTGGGAACGCAAGCTGCTAAAATGGCGGCAGGTATGGCGGCTGATGTTACCATTATGGATATTTCGATACCTCGTTTACGCGAGTTAGACGATATTTTACCTGCAAACGTAAAAACGGTTTTCTCAAACGAATACAATATTCGTGAAGCCATTAAAACAGCAGATTTAATTGTAGGTGCGGTGTTGATTCCGGGTGCAAAGGCTCCGCATTTAATTACCAGGGATATGCTAAAATTAATGCGTCCGGGTACGGTTTTGGTGGATGTGGCGGTTGATCAGGGCGGGTGCATCGAAACCTGTAAACCTACCACACACGAAGATCCAACTTTTGTGATTGATGGCATCATCCATTATTGTGTGGCCAATATGCCGGGAGCAGTACCCTATACTTCAACCCTCGCCTTAACAAATGCCACTTTGCCCTATGCGTTGCAATTGGCAAATAAAGGTTGGAAGAAGGCCTGTGCCGAAAATGAAGAGTTACTTTTGGGTTTGAATGTGGTTGGCGGAAAAGTGGTTTATAAAGGGGTATCAGATGCCTTTAATTTGCCATATACCGATGTAAAAAAAGTTTTGGCATAACATCATCGGAATCAATCGTAAAAAGTGCCCGGCTCTGTGTGATTTATAATGGGTTATTTTTTAAAATATAGTTTTCGTTCGGATGTTTTTGAAAATCGTGCAACTTAAAATCTTATGTGGTTCTCCTTGTTATTTTTTTTATTACACAGAGTTACACAGAGAATTCACAGAGGTTCAATGTTGCATAATTTACCTCCGTGGTTCTCCTTGTTATTTTTTTTATTACACAGAGTTACACAGAGAATCCACAGAGGTTCACAGAGGTTCAATGTTGCATAATTTACCTCCGTGGTTCTCTTTGTTATTTTTTTTATTACACAGAGTTACACAGAGTTACACAGAGTTACACAGAGTTACACAGAGAATTCACAGAGGTTCACAGCGTTTCACAGCGTTTCAATGATGCATAATTCACCTCCGTGGTTCTCTGTGAGTCCTCTGTGGTTCTCTGTGAAATTTTATAAACCTAATTTCTTTCAAAATATGAATAAAATAATTTTAGTTTTTGTTTTTTTCTTAACCCTGAAACTTGGCTTCACACAATCTGTTCTGAGCCTGAAAGAGCTTAATATTAAATCGAAAGAGTATCTCTTAGAGAAAGATTATAAAAACGCAGTTCCGCTTTTTAAACAGGCTGCCGAAATGGGAAATGCCGAAGCGCAATATAACTACGGCGTATGTTTTCAACAGGGAATTATCGTTGAGAAAAGTGACAGCATTGCCCATTATTGGTTTTTAAAATCAGCGGAACAGGGCTGGAAAGATTCTGAGTATGAATTGGCATTAAATTATGCATTTGGATTAGTGGTTCCCAAGGATTTGGAGAAATCCTTTTATTGGTCTTTAAAATGTGCCTGGCAAATGGATCCGGAATGTATGTACAATGTGATTGGCTGTTATAAAGATGGAATCGGCGTTGCCATGAATACCGACAGTATGATTTATTGGGCGGTAAAATTAGCCTCACTTGATGCACCTGAAGATTTGCATGATATCAATGTACAGATTGGAACTACCCGCTTAAATCTTGCCATGATGTATTATACCGGTCATAGGGTAAACAAGGACCTTGTGAAAAGTTATACCTGGTTTTCGATTTATAATGAGCGAAAAAAAGTATTTAAAACCACGGTACAGGAAAAAAATATCGGCTATATAAGCGGGATGGAGAGGGAGTTGAAAGACTCTGAAAAAGCTAGGGCAAAAGCAGATGCCGAAAAGATTTTGGGAAGAAAATTATCCAATTTTTCTAATTTATTAAAGGTAGAGTTCTGAGAATATTTTAACTGAATGAACTACTATAAATATTTACACATAAAGTCCGTTGTTTCCCTATTTGTACCATTGGATAGCAAATATTCATTTTATTAGCTCCGATTCTTCCTGATATCCAAACTTGATTTTATTAATCTAGTGCAAGGGTATAAATTAACCCGTAAGCTCTAATAGAAACTTTTTATGATAAAAAGCAATCGACCGGGAATCGCCCGAATCTTTAAACTTTCTTAATTTTTCTTCATTCTGTTTTTTTTATTAGTTTGTTAAGGGTCTTTTTTGTAGGATTGAAGGTATGAAGTACTTTTTTTTTCTATGGCTGATCGCTTATGGATTTTGCCCAATAATACTATCGGCTCAGCCAGTTTTCGATGCGAAGCAGAAATCCCTCGAAACACTTTCAAAATTCAAAGCCGGCCAGTTTCATGAGGTGTATATTTACATGGAAGAAACCATGAAAAGGGAAATTGATGAAGAACAGTTGCAGGCAATCTGGGATGGGCTTCAAATGCAATTTGATACGATCCTGAACATCGAAGAACCCACTTTGCATGAGAAAGATTCCTTTTTGGTTACCATTACTCCGGTTCAGTTCAAAAGTTTGAAATTGGGCATACAGTTTACCTTTAATACTAAGGGGCAAATTTGTGGTTTTTTTATTGTTCCGGTTAACATGCCTTACCAGCCGGCTGCTTATTTAAATACGAATGTTTTCTATGAAATCAAGAAAAATATCCCGAACAAAAAATATCCTTCCGAAGGAATTTTAACGATGCCGGATGGAAACAAGAAAGTTCCGCTGATCATTATTGTGGGAGGTTCAGGCCCAACCGATAAAGATTTGACTATGGGACCCAATAAAATTTATAAAGATTTGGCCTGGGGTTTGGCATCTAAAGGAATTGGCGTTTACCGGTATGATAAACGTACCGTAAAATTTGGGGTCAAAATGAGTAAGGACAAAAAATTAACCGTCAAACAAGAGTACCTGGATGACCTCAAATCCATTGTGAAGATGTTAAGCAAAATGGCCTATGTGGATCCGACTCAAATTTATATCATGGGGCACAGTGAAGGTGGATCCCTGATTCCCTATTTTGCAAAAAACCTGAAAGGAATACGTGGTTTTATTAGCCTGGCCGGGAGTTATAGCTTACTGGCCGAATTAATTCCCAATCAAGTGAATTACCTTGCCGATCATGCTAAAACACCGAAAGAAAAAGAAGAAATATTAAAAATGATGCCAAAGGCAATCTATGCAAGAGATCGTTTTAACAGGAAAAGCCCGAATGATTCATTGCCTTTAGGGATTACCACTCCTTATTTATGGCATCTCAATGAAAATAGTCCGGAAAAATTAATCAGTACGATCGAAAATCACCCTTCATTGTTTTTTTTGCAGGGAGGAAGAGATTACCAGGTGCCACCTGCTGAACTTGAAAAATGGAAAATGGCTTTGGCAAAAAATACTACTGTAGTTTATAAGGTTTATAAAGACCTGAACCATCTTTTCCTGACCGGTAAGGGTGATTCTGTTCCATCAGAATATTTGAAAACGGGAAACGTACCTGAAGTCGTGATCAATGATATTTCGAATTGGGTTCTGAAAAAATAAAACCCGCAAAAAGCCATTTTTGGCCTGTTGCGGGTTCAAAATAGGTCGGACTATAAGTTATGATTCAGAATTCTCCTGAGGACCTATTTTATTATTTAAGGCTTGAATCTCATTATTGATATTCGACATTTCTCTGCCAATTAATTCCATTTCTGATTTCATGCTTTTTGACAACTCATTCTTTACAACTAAGGTGGTGCGGTCGGTGTAAAATTGCTGGTTTTTTATTTCACTTTGCATGAAATCTCTGTTTCTTGAAAGGCCTTCTTCTAATTTAGCTTCCATAGCCCGGGATTGATTTGTAAGTAAAGTTTTAAATTTATTTTGCTGAAGGAACAAAACCACAAACAACAATAAAGGAAGTATGATGGCCACTCCCAAAACGATCCATACCCAAAGTGCCGTTTGAGCTGAAGCCGCATTCATATTATTTAAACGGGTTTCATTCTCATTCATATATTGGCTAAAAGTAATACGTGTCTGGCTCAATGAATCGGAGGTATTAGCAACCTTAAAGGTGGTTGAATTCAGTGTTTCCTCAATTTTATTGATTTT
This sequence comes from uncultured Chitinophaga sp., assembly GCA_964355075.1. Classification (GTDB taxonomy): domain Bacteria; phylum Bacteroidota; class Bacteroidia; order UKL13-3; family UKL13-3; genus B1. The sequence continues at coordinate 19,058 of CAYHCF010000036.1, read as the reverse complement.
CTGACCCAGCTCACTTATTTGGGCATCCTTGGCATTTATCATATTCCTGATGCCATAAGTTGAACCGGCAACCGAATTGATTTTTGAAGTGATGGATGCTACATTATCATCATAATCTTTTTTAAGAACATAAGGTAGCGGACCTTTTGGCGCGGCTGGTCGGGCCTGAATAGGAACAACGGGTTTAGGCGGTTGTTTGGGTTGGGCGCTTAAGAGGAGTGAAGTAAATCCTAATAAAAGAAAAGTAAAAATTGTTTTCATATGTTTTTCGGTTCAGTTTGACGAAGTAAAATTAGACTTATTTTATACATATTTAAAAAAAAATAAATAATTTTTATCAGTCAGCTATTTAAAACTGAGGAAACATAACAATCTATTTTGGGCACCCTAAAGATTCAAAAGGGTCTGAAATTCATTAAATAAAAGGAACTTATGTGATCAATCGAAGTTTATTCCTTTACCATTAAAAGCTGCTTTTTATCAGTTCCCCTTTCCATCTGAAGGAAATACAAACCCCCGGATAAGCCACTGATATCAATTTGTTCGATCGAATTTTTACATACCTGATTAAAAATAAGCCTCCCGGTCATATCACTCAAATGAATGGTCAGCACTTCAGGAATTTCCTGAGTTAGGGTGAGAAAGTGATTGGCAGGGTTAGGGTATATTTTTATCCCGGCTAATTGACTGTATTCCTTGATCCCAATTGTATTTCTAATATATATTTTAACCCAAATGGTATCATGAGAACAGATATCATCTGTAATATGAATGCGTGCGGAGTCTCGTCCGTAAAAATCAAAATTGGGATTAAAAAGCACACTCCCATTGTTAAAGATAAATTGGTTTATCGGCGTATTTAGAATATATCCACTGAGTCCGTTTGATCCGGGAATAACGATTGTTTTAGGTACATTCATGATTGTGGTATCGACTATTAATTTCAACGTTAACCTTTTCAAGGGGTTCACATCAACCTGAACCGTATCCCATATTACACAACTATTAATTGCATTGCTCACATAAAACTTTTGCGATATTTTCATGTTGTTAAGCGAGAAACTGGCACCGTCCTGAATTTTTATGCCTTTGTCGTTATACCATTTTATGGTACCTGCATTCGGAACAGATAGAGAAAGGTTTTTCCCGTAACAGACTGTTTTTTGATTGACAAGCGTTATGGAAGGTTTTACGGTATTCACTTGAACGAATAAACTATCAAAAATGGTTTGATTCGATTTGTTCTTGTATTGAAGTTTATACCAGGTGTTTTGTATCGGTTTTGTCCAGAATCCATTTCCCGCTGCCTGTCCCAGCCACACAAAGTTACTGCCAAAGGTTGCATCGGCACTGATCCAGATAGAATCTCCAATACACATAGATGGCCATTGGGAAATAAAATGTATGTAGGCACTATCGGAGGTTTTGTCGGGGTTGTTTGCCCGTATTTTTATGGAATCCATACCCATCCAGAAAATAGATGGTTTTGTGAGGTGAAAAATATTGGTTAGGGTATCAAAAGTATAAGTGAGTTTAATAAAATTGCCAATTGGTTTTACCTGGTATTCGTTTTCTTTATAGAATGAATCAATTATATATTGCGTTGAACTCAAAGCTGAAAATGCAATATTTGCATTTGTTTTGTGAGAAAAATTACGTACAACCCGTATATTGGATTGCTTTCGCAATTGCATACCACTTATTTTTAGCGTACCGGGTATATTATTTTTCAAGGCATTGATCTGATAAGTTACCCTTGACGCTTTTGGATCAATATAGGCGAGTGTTGAAACCTCTTTCCATTCCGTAGTATTTGCGGCCAGGTTATAAAATGAATAAGAATTGACTATCTCAGAAAAATTGATAGAAATCCGGATAGAATCACCGGGCATTCCTTTGGTATAGACGGAGACTCTGTTCCAGCCTTTTTCAACCCCACCCATAATATTTACTCCAAAAAATGAACCGCTTCCGGTTCTTGAGATACATCTTCCCTTACTTCGGGCAACTCCATCTGTTGAATCAAATGTGCCAAAGGGCGAAACCATGCCATCCGGGATACCATTTTTATTCAGATCTCTGTAAAGATCAGGGAGTGCATTCGCATGCGGATTAGGAATGCTATCAAACATGATGGAGGCCCATTCATTTACTGTTTTTACAGGTATTTCATTTGTTTTACACCAATTTAAAAGGCTGTCTATCCTTCCCAGGTAAGCATCCCAACCACCGGTTAAATTCACAAAATGTCCAAGTGAAAAACTGTGTAAATGTCGTGCCGAATTATCCGAAATAGTATTGGCTAATGCCTGAAAATAGCTTGTCTCATCCGTAATATCAGGATTTTGAATGGCATATCTTTTATTCTTAAAAGAATCTACCTCGTTATACATTTTGTAGGATGGATTCACATAAGTTGCAGCAGCTGTGTATCCGTATTGCAATCCCATTTTTTGCTTTACTTCAGAAGCACTCAGTTGAGTATAGGATCCACCGGGTTGAACCCAGGTTAAGGGTCTTGGAAATCCTAATGAGTCATATAAAAAAAGGGATCTTTCTACCAGTAGATTTAATGCCGGATTGGTCATTTTAATATCGTAACCTGTCAGGCGATGATGTGGAATTCCGAATGCAGTATCGTTCGGGAATGTTTCTTGCCAATACGTACGAAGCTGGACGGTATCCGGATCCAGTGAATTTAGATTTTGAAGATTGAACCAAGCACATATTTTATTTTTACCGGGCAAATAAATATTTGAATAATAAGCAGGGCTATACATGTTTTTAAATTCACCCGGATTTCGGCTGATTAATTTATCGCCCACCAAATCAACCAAACCTTCACCAAGAACGCTTGTTGTAATTACCGAATCTGTTTTCAGGCAGATTCTGTTTTTATTGATATGATCCAAACCCGGATGGCCAATAAATAATAGTGTATCAGCTAAATTATAAACCCATAAGTAACAGGTATTGCCGTAAGGGGTATGATCCATCAATTCATTTCCGTCGGCTACCACTTCTTTAAGTGCATTAACGGATGAGGTATCGAAAGTTACTCTTTGGATGTCAATCCCAAGAGAATAATGGAATCCATATTTTTTAAATACCCTGTTAAAATCCCTCCATTTTGCAGCAGTTTGATGGTCGTCAATTCTAAAAGCCACACCACCAACTTTATTATAGACAGATTGCGCAAAGGTTGGATTTGAACCTACTATCAGGATGCTAAAAATGACCACAATCGATTTGTAAAGCTTCATGTTTTAAGATTTGACACAATTTTTACATTTTCAAAAAATAACATAATGACAACAAAAACAGGATTGTTTAGAAATTTTACACAGGAGTATTAAGCTTCTACCAGATTGCTGTAATATTCTTCAACGGTATTAAGCACCTCCAGAATGTCTTGAACCGAATCCAAAGTTACCAATTTCATTCGATAATCTTTAAAATGGTCCAGACCTTTAAAATAATAGCTGTAATGACGGCGCATTTCGAGTATTCCAACGATTTCACCTTTCCATTGAATTGATTTTTCGAGGTGCGTTTTACAAACAGAAACTCTTTGTTCGATGCCTGGAGGAGGCAAATTCAATCCGGTTTTCAAAAAGTGTTTTATTTCATTAAAAATCCATGGATATCCAATAGCGGCGCGTCCTATCATGATTCCGTCCACCCCGGTCAGATTTTTATAGGCCAATGCTTTTTCGGGTGAATCAATATCTCCATTCCCAAATATGGGAATTTTTATTCGGCTGTTGTTTTTTACTTTAGCGATGAGACTCCAATCTGCCGCTCCTTTATACATTTGAGTACGCGTTCTCCCGTGGATGGTAAGGGCTTTTATTCCTGCATCTTGCAGACGTTCAGCTACTTCCTCAATATTTTTATTGTTTTCGTCCCAACCCAATCTCGTTTTTACGGTTACCGGAAGCCGGGTAGATCTTACAACAGCTTCTGTAAGTTTTATCATTTTTGGGACATCTTTTAAAATTCCTGATCCGGCGCCTTTGCAAACCACTTTTTTAACCGGACAGCCGTAATTTATATCCACCAAATCGGGGTTAACTATGTCCACTATTTGGGTAGCCAAAGCCATCGCTTCCTCATCACCCCCAAAGATTTGGATGCCTATAGGTCGCTCATAATCAAATATATCTAATTTTTTTTTGCTTTTAATCGCATCACGGATCAAGCCTTCCGATGAAATAAATTCGGTGTACATCAGGTCGGCACCATGGGTTTTACAAACAGCCCTGAAAGGAGGGTCGCTCACGTCTTCCATGGGGGCTAATAAAATTGGAAATTCTCCTAATTCGATTTGATCTATTTTTACCACTTGATGAACCTTGCTTATATTGCGGGCACAAAATTAACAAAATGCATCACATTCGCACCTTTACCGCAACCCGTTTGGGCTTCTTTTTATCAAGATTATTAATTCTAATTGGAATTGTCGTATTTTTTACCATACTGGGCATTATTGCAGGTCAGGGATTGTGTAAACTTATATTTAGGGTGGATATGGCAGAAATTAATTTTCTGAATATTTCGGATTTGGATTCGAATCAAATTGCAGCCTTAAAATTATTTCAAACTTTCGCAGGTTCCATTGGAATGTTTTTGCTGCCAGCATTAATTTTTCCGAATGCAATTGGAAGAGGTACCAGTTATTTTTTAAAAACAAAAAATCCAAATCGTTGGTTTAACTGGCCTATTGCTTTTTCGGTAATCATCGTATCTGTTCCTATTGTTTCGTGGATGTATCATCTCAATCAGGGAATGAAATTTCCGGTTGAATGGAGTTCATTTGAGACACAAATCAGGCATATGGAAGACAAGGCCAATGAGTTTACAAAGGTATTTACTCAGGCAAACAGCTATGGTATGTTATTCCTGAACCTAATTGTTGTTGCTGTTATTCCGGCAATTTGTGAGGAACTTTTTTTTAGGGGGATATTACAAAATTTTTTAAAAATGTGTATCTATAATGAAATAGTTGCCATCATTTTTGCAGCCATTATTTTCAGCGGTTTTCATGGCCAGTTTTACGGCTTTCTTCCCCGGTTTGTATTAGGGATCATTTTGGGATTTATCTACGCAAATTCAGGGAGTATCTGGGTGGTTATTTTTGCGCACTTTATCAATAATGCCATGGCAACCCTAATGATTTTTATGGTTAGTTATTATCCGGATGTGGCCATTTTAAAAGACGATTATGTGTTCCCTATGGCCGTTAATATTTTAAGTATTGTTATGGTTGTGGGGTTAATCTGGTGGCAAAAAAAAATGTACCTCGACTATATGAATTCGAAAATTCAAAAAATGAGTTTTGAAAACCTGAAAGAACACCAGAACCCATAAATTTATTTTTCCGGTTTATATTGTTAAAAGATACTTTTGAATATATTGCCGACAAATTCGAATATGGCAGACTGGATAAATGTGTTTAAAACGAGTAATATAATTGACGCGGAGATGATGAAAGCCGTTTTGTCGGATTATGGCATTGAATCCGTTATCGTAAATAAGATTGATAGCTCCTTACTCATTTTTGGTGAAGCAACGGTATATTGCCCACCTGAATTTGCTGAAGAAGCAAAACAGGTAATCAGATCAAACCAAATAGCGCATGAATAATTTCTGGAAACGTCTTATCACTGGTTTTTTCTACACAGGAACCATCATATTATGTACGGTTCTGAGTGAATGGAGTTTCTGGATAATCCTGTTCGCTGTCAATTTATTATGTCTTCTCGAATTTTTTGAACTCATGCTGCCGGATAAATTATGGGTTGAAAAATACCTGGGGGTTATAGTGGGTGGTTTAATCAATATCATGTTTGTTTTTATCATAAAAGGTGATTTAACCTATGCCTGGTTTTATCATCTCATCCCTATTTTTATGCTTTTGTTTTTTGTAAAATTGTTTGAAAATACCGGACGTGAATTTGAAACGCTGGCTTTTCAGGTTTTAGGCATAATTTATATTTGCCTGCCAATCACTATGTTAGGCGATTTTGGATATTTTAATTCGATCTCTTACGGATATTCTTTGCCATTGGGGTTCTTTATTTTGCAATGGAGCAGCGATACATTTGCCTACCTGATTGGAAGTAAATTCGGCAGAAACAAATTGTTTAAAAGAATAAGTCCTAAAAAAACCTGGGAAGGAGCCGCCGGTGCCTTTGTAATAACCATTGGGTTGGGCTATGTTTTATCGCAATTCTGGGATGATTTCAGCACTTTTGACTGGATGGTTATTTCGGCTATCATTGTGGTTTTTGGCATCTTTGGCGATTTAACCGAATCGCTTTTGAAACGCAACATGAATATCAAAGATAGCGGAAATCTTTTGCCGGGTCATGGTGGCGTTCTGGATCGATTCGACGGCATGTTTTTTTCAGTTCCGGCAGTATATTTTTATTTGTTGATAAGCAATTAGTGTTCGACCAAAAACGCAAATTCTCTGAACACAGATTTTATTGACCTGATTCTTGCTTTTCAAACCAACTTAATATTGCTGCTTTTTTTATTATAATAAACGTTTACCTTTGCCGCCTCCAAAAAAAATAAATAGAAACCTATATGTCTGGTAATGAAAATGTAATTAAACATAGTTCCGAAAATCCATTCGAGTCTATGATGTCGAGATTTGATGAAGCTGCACATATCATTGGATTAGATGAATGTGATTATAATGTTTTAAAAGCGCCTCAAAAAACAGTAATTGTGAATATACCGGTTACCATGGATAATGGGAAAGTGCGTGTATTCGAAGGGTTTCGTGTGGTACATAATGCGAATCTCGGACCATCAAAAGGGGGCATCCGTTATAGTATGGATGTGCATTTAGATGAGGTGAAAGCCCTTGCTGCCTGGATGACCTGGAAATGTGCAGTTGTTGGAATTCCTTACGGTGGAGCAAAAGGAGGAATTAAATGTGATCCACGTTCCATGAGTAAAGGAGAACTGGAACGTTTAACCCGATCTTATACGGATTCCATGGTTAATGTTTTTGGACCGGATAAAGATATTCCGGCTCCTGATATGGGAACCGGCCAACAGGAAATGGCTTGGATCATGGACGAGTATTCAAAATTAGTTGGACATGATTCTCCTGCTGTTGTAACTGGAAAACCACTTGTTTTGGGCGGATCTCTGGGACGAGTTGAAGCAACGGGTCGTGGCGTAATGGTGTCGACACGTTCAGCCTTATCAAAATTAGGAATTAGCCCTGTGGGTGCCACCTGTGCAGTTCAGGGATTTGGAAATGTTGGCTCTGTTTCTGCTAAATTATTGGAAACACAAGGTTTGAAAGTATTAGCTATTTCTGATGTAAGCGGGGCCTATTTTAACGCCGAAGGAATTGATATTGATGCTGCCATTAAATATCGCGATGGAAATAATGGAACCTTGGAGAAATTCACCGGTGGTACAAAAATTACCAATAAAGATCTGTTGGAATTAGAGGTTGATGTACTGGTTCCGGCTGCTATGGAAGACCAAATTACGCATGAAAATGCCGATAAAATCAGGGCAAAACTGATCGTGGAAGGGGCAAATGGTCCAACATCAGCAAGTGCTGATACTATTTTAAATAACAAAGGAATCATGGTAATTCCCGATATTTTGGCTAATGCCGGAGGGGTTACGGTAAGTTATTTTGAGTGGGTTCAAAATCGGTTAGGCTATTTCTGGACCGAAGAGCGTGTTTACAGAAGAGCCGACCGGGTAATGAAAACTGCTTTTGAATCCGTATATGCAGCTTCGAAAGAACATCATTGCAGTATGCGTATCGCTGCTTATGTGGTAGCAATAAAGAAAGTAGCTGAAGTTGAAAAGTTACGCGGTAAATTTGGCATGTAGGAATTGAAAACAAAATAGCCACGAAGGCGCAAAGTCGCAAAGAAATTTTGAAACTTGGCGCCTTTGTCGTATATTGAATAAATTAAAAAAAAGAAGAATGTTACATAGAGAAGGAAAAGCTACTATATTAATAAGTATAGTTGTGTTGTTTGCCCTAAATGCTTTGATAAAATGGGTTGCCCCGGAAATATTCTGGTTGCAGGATCTGATTTTATTTGGCTCTGTTGTTTTGTTGCTTATTGTTTTGCAATTTTTTAGAAACCCGGCAATTTCGGTTGTTCAAAATGAAAGTCATGTCCTTGCGCCCGCCGATGGAAAAGTTGTGGTAATTGAAGAGGTGGTAGAAACCGAGTTTTTTAATGAAAAAAGGATACAGGTTTCAGTTTTTATGAGTCCTTTTAATGTTCATGTGAACCGAAATCCGATAGGGGGAATTGTAAAATTTTTTAAGTATCATCCCGGAAAATACCTGGTGGCCTGGCACCCAAAAAGTTCTACCGAAAATGAAAGAACTACCATTGTAATCGAAAAATCAACTGGTTTGCAGATTCTGTTTCGTCAGATTGCCGGAGCATTGGCTCGTCGGATTGTATGGTATGTGAAAGAAAATCAAGCAGTTAAACAGGGCAACGAAATGGGATTCATTAAGTTTGGTTCAAGAGTGGATGTGTTTTTGCCTTTGAATTCCAAAGTTATGGTGGAGTTAAATCAAAAGGTGAAAGGCGGAAAAACTGTTTTAGCTGAATTAAAATAAGTGTGTACTTTATTTACCCAAAAAGCGTTAAATTTGAACATTAAAAATTAAATAATAAGACAAACTATGAAAAAATTATTAGTATTAGGAGCATTTCTGGCATTTGGTTATCTTACTGTAAATGCCCAAGGGGTAAGCAATGTAATTGTAAAGGATGAAGTTACTACTCCGGTTGTTAACGAAGAAAAACCAACTAAAGCAAACGATAAGGAATGCAAGGATGGCAAACACAAAAAAGGTGACAAATGCTGTAAATCTGCAGAGAAAAAAGCCTGTTGTAAAAGCAAAGGGAAGAAGTCTGATTGTACAAAAAAAGAAGACGGCGTTAAAGAAGAAATGAAAGAGGCAAAATAGTTGTCATTCCGCTTCCATAAAAACATCCCAGGCTGGTTTCAGTATGGGATGTTTTTATTTAATATGGACAGCACTAAATAACTATCCATTATTGGAATTATTTCACAACTTTTATTTCCCAACCTGCATTTCCGGCCATTTCCTGCATGCTTTTGATCATTTCAATTCCCTTTTTGGCCGCTTCCACCAGTATATAACTTTCCAGGGCTTTCTGGTAAATAAGTTCTCTGGCTTTGTGGTTCATTTTGTTATAATCAATGGCATTAAACTTATTAAAAATACCCTCGTTGATATCATAGTAATCCAGGTCGTGATCCATGCTTAAAATAGCGGGTTTAGGCATATTCCGCAAATAGATAATTTTGCTTTTGACATCGGTTTCAAACTTCAACATACTCAAATCATATCCCGCAAAAACCTTTGCCTTTACCCTGATGATGGCCTTTTTCTGAAAAGGCATCCAGTTGAATTTACGGTAATCATGATAAGTATATAACTCATTAAAATAAGCTTCTACCGTAATTAGTTTTGAAACTGTTTTTATTTGTTCAATTAAGATAACAGAATCCTCCTGTGAAGTTTTTTCTTTGGGTTGATAAAAACTTTTGGCCACAAAAAATCCGATCACAAAAATTACGGGAATGAGCAGGTATTGAAAATATTTGTTTACGTTCATGGGTTTGGTTTGAAAAAGCAAGTTAGTTTAAAATTTGAAAATATTAAGAAACAAAAATATTAGTTAATCTGCGCTGAATTTACTATTATTAATGCCATCATCGAGAACAAACCAAAACCTTAATTATATTTGTTTAGCTGCAAGTCACCATGAAAAAGGAAACCCTCATATTAGTCATCATTCTTTTTATCAATATGGCCGCACTGGTTTATATAAAACCGATTATTGCTCCGTATTATGGCATGAAGTACAGTTGGCAATTGTGCTACCTGTTTTGTGTCTATGGTTTTCCAATTCTGTTGCTGATACCCACTTCAATATTGGTTTTACTTTTTGCTGCTTATTGGAGTAGAAATAAAGATTTTAAACATCGATTTTTTATATATATAAGGAAATCTTACCTGGTTATCAGTATTATTTTACTATTCATAAATTCACTTTTGGTTTTATCAAAGGGGATGTTTCATAATAGTGCATTCCCACAAATAAAGTATCAGGATATTAAGGGAACTGAGTTTGATAGCACCGATTTAAAAACAGGAAAATTCAAGAGTCAGTTTGCGCATATTGAACGATCTGTTGACAAACAAATTGAGATATCACTCAATAAAAAAGATACCACAACTTACCGTTTACAATGGTTGTCGAATAACGAATATCGCTTGATAAACATGGGTCAATCAAGGGGCATGAATGATACGCTGGATGTGCGTATAACCAATAATGAAAAGGATTTATACGATTGCTGGGTAAGGTTTGGAGAATATGCCCAACATCAGCGTATTTATAAAGTGAAATAGAAAACCGATTGACCTTTCCGTTTCTTGTTTTCTCGCAGATTCACGCAAATGAATTCGCTGATTTTCGCTGAATTCACTCACCTCACATTTCTCATCTCACATATCCCATTTCTAGCTACTTCCCCAAACGTAATTTGAGGCCCTGATCCAAAGCATCTAAAAACTCTTCGGTGTACAGGTAATGTTCACCATGGTTCAGTTTGTTTCCATGCATACAAATGGCTAAATCCTTGGTCATTTTGCCTGATTCAACTACCTCCACACATACTTCTTCCAATGCGGTGCAGAAATCAATCAATTCCTGGTTATTATCTAATTTTCCTCTGAACGCCAAACCTCTTGTCCAGGCAAAAATACTGGCAATCGGGTTGGTTGATGTTGGGTTACCGGCCTGGTGTTCGCGGTAGTGGCGTGTAACGGTTCCATGTGCCGCTTCAGCTTCCATGGTTTTACCATCGGGAGTGATCAGAACGGATGTCATTAAACCTAAGGAACCAAAACCCTGAGCAACGGTATCGCTTTGTACATCGCCATCATAGTTTTTACATGCCCATACAAAATTGCCATTCCATTTTAAGGCAGAGGCAACCATATCGTCAATTAAACGGTGCTCGTAGGTAATACCGATTTCATCCATTTTGGTTTTGAACTCATTCACATAAATTTCCTGAAAGATATCTTTAAACCTGCCATCGTATTTTTTAAGAATGGTGTTTTTGGTAGAAAGGTATAATGGCCATTTTTTTGTAATTGCCTGGTTAAAGCAGGCACGGGCAAAACCCATAATGCTTTCATCGGTATTGTACATAGCCAGGGCTACGCCATCTCCTTTGAAATTATACACTTCCATTTCATTTATCGTTCCGTCTTCGCCTTCAAATTTGATGGTCAATTTCCCTTTTCCTTTTGTCACAAAATCAGTAGCCTTGTACTGATCACCAAAAGCATGACGACCAATACAGATGGGGGCGGTCCAGTTTGGAACCAAACGGGGTACGTTTTTACAAACGATGGGCTCACGAAAAACAGTTCCATCTAAAATATTTCGGATGGTACCATTCGGACTCTTCCACATTTGTTTCAGCGAAAATTCTTTTACGCGGGCTTCATCGGGTGTGATGGTGGCGCATTTGATGCCCACATGGTATTTTTTGATGGCTTCGGCTGCATCAATGGTTACCTGATCGTTGGTTTGGTCGCGGTATTCCATGCCCAAATCATAATATTTAATATCGAGTTCAAGGTAAGGAAGGATTAGTTTGTCTTTGATAAATTTCCAGATAATTCGGGTCATTTCATCTCCATCCAACTCAACAACAGGGTTTTGTACTTTTATTTTGCTCATCTTAATGGGATTATTTTTTAGTAATATTTTGGTTCAATATTAGCTAAAATACTCAATAAAATAAGTGATGCAGATATGATTTTTGTAAGAAAATATTGGAGAGAAGATTTGCAGGGGACTTCTATTTTCCATTCATAAAGGGTTCAACGATATAATCAACTTTTATCTTTTCCTTTATCTCAATATATTGTTTATAAGCCGCCATCACCGATTTCCTTTTGGTTAAATCCATAATCAGCGGAGTTTCCAATTCAGTTTTTGAGGTAAACCTGAGCAAAATTTTATTCTGCCAATTGCCAAACAATAAGTGGTTTTTCTTTAGGTTCAGTACATTGAATTTTCCTCCACTGAAAAAAAACTCGTTATAGTAATAGGCCGGTAGTCTTGCTTTTTGTTTTACTCCCTTAATTTTCGCGTATCTTGCTTTCACAAAAAAAGTGGTATCCACAAACTTGCCCCCTTGTTGTACAATCAATTTATTGTTAAATAAGGCAATATTCAATAAATCTTCTTGCTCAGTTAAAGTAAGTTTGGGATAATATTTCTGAAATATTTCACTGCTCAAAACCATTTCCTTTTTTTGGTTTGCCAAGGCTATTCTTTTGTTTTTGATGAGGATAAACAGTGGACTGTTTTCAGCAGCATGTCGATTCGTCAAAATCCAGATAGAATCATAAATAAAAGGCAGGGCTTCGCTTCCATCCAGATTAAGCAAACCCCATAAACCGCTCTTTTTTGCAATCAGTAATTTGTTTGGAACCACCGTCTTCTGGTCAGTTATGATTGTATCAACCCGGGTGCGTGTTGGATCATTTGGATCAATAGGGACTTCCATATATTCAGTATCGCAGCAGGATTTTACATCATAATAAAATTCACCCAAATAAATATCTCCAATTCTTGTTTCAACATATACAGAAATGTAATCGAAAATTGGATCAATATGAATGATTACGCTGTCCTTTTCATCCCAAACGGTATAGCCAACTTTATCGTTTTTTACATCGAGGCGAACACGATTTTGGCTGAACCCAATAAGGGTTGATAGCAGGAAAACAAACAATAAATTGCGTTTCATATTTGTGAATGATTAACCGAATGAAATGAATTCGAATGCGTTTATAGGTTGAAAAACGCTTGAACTTATATAATAGTATTCATCACAGGGTTTCGAAAACAATAGCTGCCCCTTGTCCCACGCCAATGCACATGGTGGCCAATCCATATCGCACTTTCCTTTTCTGCATTTCATGAATTAAAGTTGCACTTATTCTGGAACCGCTGGCGCCCAATGGATGTCCCAAAGCAATAGCTCCACCATTAACGTTTACGATTTCCGGATTCAGATCCAGATCACGTAAGCATGCCAAACTTTGTGAGGCAAAGGCCTCGTTGAGTTCAATTAATCCTAAATCTTGTACGGTTAATCCTGCTCTTTTGAGTGCTTTTTGAGTAGCCGGAACCGGTCCAATTCCCATCATGGACGGGTCAACACCGGCAATGGCTCTGGAAACAATGCGGGCTATGGGTTTCAGGTTATAACGTTTTATTGCATCTTCACTTGCCAGCAGCAACATGGCTGATCCATCATTGATGCCACTCGAATTTCCTGCTGTCACACTGCCTTCCTTTTTGAAAGCAGGTTTCAATTTTGCCAGCTCATCCATGGAACTCAAACGCGGATGTTCATCTTTTGCAAATAAAACCGGTTCTCCTTTTTTCTGTGGAATGGGAACTGCAACTATTTCTTCGGCAAAGCGATTGGCCTGGTGAGCTGCCTGGTATTTACTTTGGGAGTAGAAGGCAAACTTATCCTGATCCTCACGGGATATCTTCCATTTATCGGCTACATTTTCGGCTGTTTCGCCCATGCTAAAAGGGTGGTGTAAGGCCGATAAAGCTTTATTGGTAAAACGCCAGCCGATGGTGGTATCGAAAATTTCGCTTACGCGGTTAAATGCCGAATCTGCTTTGGCCATCACAAAAGGAGCACGGGTCATGCTTTCAACGCCTCCGGCAATGTATAGTTCTCCATCGCCAACAGCAATTGCCCGGCTGGCATCCATCACGCTTTGCAAACTACTTGCGCATAATCGGTTTACCGTATTTCCTCCTACAGTTACTGGCAAACCTGCCAATAATAATGCCATGCGGGCAACATTTCTGTTGTCTTCGCCGGCCTGGTTGGCACAACCTAAAATTACATCTTCAATGTCGCTAACCTCAATATGGGGATTGCGTTCCAGCAAGGCTTTAATGGCAAATGCAGCCAAATCATCCGGTCTGATAGAACTCAATGCCCCGGCATATTTGCCGATAGGTGTACGTACTGCATCAATTACAAAAACATCTTTCATTTTATTTTATTATATTTATTCTACAACCTTTCTTATGCTTCTTGCCACTAAGGCGCTAAGACGCTAAGTTTTTAGGATAGGGCTTTGCGCCTTTCCGTCTTTGTGGCAAAAGAGCTATCAAAATCTGGTTCAGCCAAAGGCAAAAATATACTTTTTATTGATGCAAACAGAAATCAGTATCCTTGCACAATGGATTTGGTTTTTAAAACAAAAGTTTTCGAGGCTGCTGAAGCCTTGATTTTAGAAAAAATTGCCTATGCTAAAACAGCTATGCATGAAGCCCAGGAGGCAGCCAATGCAGAAGAGAAGAGCAGCATGGGCGATAAATACGAAACAGGCAGAGCCATGAGCCAATTGGCCAGAGAGATGAATGCCAAACAAATGTTGGCCTTTCAAATGGAGTTGGACCATTTAAAAAAATTGTCCCCAACCGGCACCTATAAATTATCCCAAACGGGTGCTTTGGTTCAAACCGAACTAGGCTGGTTTTACATTGCAGCCGCCATTGGATACGTAAGGGTTGATGAAAAAAAGGTGATGGTTTTATCGCCGGAAACACCATTGAGCAAGGCATTGGCAGGCAAAAAATCGGGTGATTTTTATAAATTAAATGGCAAAAAAATAAAAATTTTGGGAATCGTGTAGGGATCAACCGGTGGGATTTTCCAATAATTTCATTCGGATAATGCCCATTTTGGTATGGTGAATAGATTCTACTGTCATTTCAAAAGAATCGATGATAATTTTTTCGCCCTGAGTTGGGATGTTCTCATGCCGTTCAAAAATGAGTCCGCCTAATGTTTGGTAGTCACCTTCGGGAATGTTTAAATTGTATTCGTTGTTTAGGTAATTGATTTCAAGCCGGGCCGAAAATCTGAATTCCATATCATTGATTTTTTCTTCGGTCAAATCCCCAATGTCATGTTCGTCTTCTATTTCGCCAAAAACCTCCTCCATAATGTCTTCAATGGTAATGATTCCTGCTGTTCCTCCCAATTCATCCACTACCATAGCGATGCTTTTGCGGGTTTTGATGAATCGATTCAGTAAATCCAGAATGGACATGGTTTCAGTGGCAATTTCAATGGAAATAAGAATGCTTTTGATACTCTTAGGTTTTTTAAACATTTCCTTTTGATGCACGTATCCAATAATCTGATCTTCCTTCTGATCGAAAATCAAAATTTTTGATAATCCTGTTTTGATAAATTTATGCTGCAGCGCTTCGATACTTGTATTAATTTCTACACCTACCAACTCGGTACGCGGTATGATGCATTCGCGCACTTTAATCGTGCTAAAATCAAGCGCATTTTTGAATATCTCAGTGTCCACTTCAATATCATCGGGTAAATCCTGCTCGTTTATTTGAGAAATGTACTGATCCAGATCTACCTTACTGAAAGCAGGCGTATTTTCGGTAAACTGATCGCCGGAAACCTTACTCAAAATTATCTTTGAAAGCCAGATGATAAAGTGAACCATTGGCCAGAACAGGTAATAAAATACAATAAATGGAAATACCAGAACTTCTAATACGCTGTCGGGATTAATGCGAAAAAGCACTTTGGGCAGAAATTCAGCCGTAACCAAAACTATGAGGGTTGATATCAGCGTTTGAAAAAGCAGTAATATAAAACGGCTGTGTTCTAATTCAGGTATAAGTTGAGTAAGGTTGTTTTCGAGCACACTGGCCATATAAATACCATAAACAACTAACCCAATATTGTTTCCGATTAGGGTAGTGCTGATAAATTTAGAAGGGTTGGCAACGAAGGGTGAAAGCAATTGCGCATAAACGCTACCTTGTTTGTTTTTTAGTTCAATCAGCAACTTATTAGCCGAAATAAAGGCAATTTCAATTCCGGCAAAAAATGCTGAAAAAATGATACTGCCAATTATGATGAAAGAAGGATTATCCATTGCTTAGATTTACTGCAAATTAAGGAGTTTTATGAATATTCTTAAAATCAGACAGTTTTTTAAATAACCTGCCAAAATTATACTCCTGAATAGATGCTACCGCAGGAAATTTATTGATGATGGCAAAATATTTTTCGGGATCCAGGGTTAAAGGATTATCATTATTATCATATTGTTGTTTTGACCGTCTTCCGATGGGTTTGGCGTAAACCGTTAAATAGGTGGTTTTATTAGAAACCGTTTTCAACTCAATTTCACAAAATGGTTTCAGTAGTAAAAGGGAATCTCTGTCATGAACTGTAAAAGTTCCTTCATCATAATAACCTTCCACAAACAAATTTTTATAGCCAGATAAATAGAATTCTACCTTTTTCGAATCGGCCTGAATCCTGCCTCCATTTTGGCTTTCGAGTGTGCCATCCCTTTTAAAAACATCTTTATTATATAAAAATGAAGCTTCCGGATTATTGGGATAGACTACTTTTAGCGTTTGGATTGAATTGAAATTCTCATTAAAAACAATTTTGCTTCTCCATTTTAATTCATCCAGAAAGAACCTTGGCGTTAAATACCCAACAAAGCCGGGTATATGCAGGGAATAAGCCTGATCCGAACCTTCCAAAAGCATATAGGTTCCTATTTTTTCAGGCGTTTCACTTCCCACATATATTGTTTTTATCAATTTTTCCCCACTATAAATTTCGGTTTTTATTCCTTTACTGGCCAGGATGGCAATAACGCCATTGTGCATACTGGGTGGTACCGGCCGTTGAATTTGAATATCGTGCAGGGTTTCCAAAAGCAATCTGATTTTCGGTTCATCCGCAATTCCTTTTTTATTAAAAGTCCAGGTATTGTCGGGTTGGCGCTCCAATAATATTCTGATTCCGCTTTTATTGGCCATAAATATTTTTGTAACCGAGGCAGTATCTTTAATAGCGAACTCATCAACTTGTTTTACTGCGGTACTCCATTTTTTTTTGCTGACGATCCAATAGGTAATGCCTAAAAGAATAACAGCCAATAACAGGATGCGTGTATTTCGATTCATATAGATTCTAAGCGTATTTCCTTTTTCTGATAAATTTATTGATGAACCCAAACAGGAGGATAACAAAAATGGGTGTCAAAATATTGAGTAAAATCCAAAAAGTGCGTTCTTTTTTAATGAGACCTTTATCGAGTAAGCGCAGTGTAATTTCTTTTCCTCTTATTTCAATAATACCACTGTCATCACATAAAAAATCAACGCAATTGAGGATTAATTTTTTATTTCCAAATTGCTCCCGGGTGTATCTGTCGTAGCCCAAAGGATAAACTTCTCCGCTGGATTTGCTGAATTGATTTCTGATCACATCTCCATCTGAAAACACAATCATTTTGTTGTTATCTATATGGTCTTTAAAAGGTAATTCGGGAGTTGCCTTTTGATCGTAGCGGTACTCAAAATTGGATCTGAATTTCCCTTCCAGCAAAACGCCCATAATAAAATTGCCTTGGCTTTTTCTCCTGAACATTTCGGGTTGCAAATCAAGTCTGGCAACATTCAAATCAACCCGCACAGGAGCTGAAATTAAACGGGAGTAAGGCGAACTCTGAAACAAAACGGTTTTTTTAATGTCGGGATTGTTGAGCGTATCTATGCTGTTGGCAAATTGAAACCAAACCGGTTCAATGCTTTTAACTATCGGATGATCACTGGCACCCGGGGCAACCGGATAAAATGGCCATGGCAGTAATTTTTGTTGGGGTACACCATTTTTCATTCCGCTTAGCACTGGTATACCATTGCATTGCAGATCCTGAACCATATTGCCATTTATGCGAACACCATATTTAAACAACATGTCTTCAATTTTAGTTGGATAGGTGCTGGTAACAAACAGGTTTTCCCTACGTAAGCTATCCATATCTGCTAACTGGGTTTCAACAAGCCATAAAACCTTACCGCCGTTCATGATAAACTGGTCAATTTTAAACTTATCGAATTCCGGAATTTCAAGCGTGGGTTTAGCAATAATGATACCGGCATAATCATTCAGTTTTTGTGGGATCTGGATGCTCAAAGGCAAGCGATCCACATGATAATATTCATCGAGCATGGCCTGAGCTTCTGCCATGTCCCATCGTCCCAGTTCGCCATGGTCCTCGATGATGGCAATTTTTTTGTTTTTTATCTGAGTGGCTTTTCTAAGGGTATTGGCAATTTCATATTCCAGCAATTCGATAGAACTGTTAATTACATCTTCAGGATCCTGACCAAACTGACTTTTTAAAAAATTAATTGGAAACTCTCTGCCTTTATAATAAACAATTGCCCCCGGAACAATAATTTTCTGGGCAAACTCATCTTCTTTATTTGTTTGAACATTGGTAGGTTGAAGGCCTTTACTGCTCAATTCAACGATAATATCATTTGTTTTTTTTGCGTCGAGGTCTTTAAACGGATCAATAAATTCATACTGAATATTGTTGTTACTGTACGCATTAAATTCATCCAGCATTTCTTTGGCCGATTTACTTAAGCGTTTGAACCCTGCCGGAAATTCGCCTGCGAGATAAACTTTAATATACATAGGTTGATACACCTTTGATGCCAACTTTTTACTTGCATCGGCTAAAGAGAACCTTTTCTCTTTGGTTAAATCAATCCTGAAAAAAAAGCCATTCAACAGTAAATTTGCCAGTACCACCAGTGCAATCACCAGAATTAACTGCGTAATGCTTTGGTATTTTATACTTTTTTTATTCTGAGCCATTTAAATATTCTATTTTAAAATATCTGATTTATACTTGCCATTTGTTTGATTTCAAAAAGGTATAATCAGTATTCGGTATTTTTTTTTCAATCGTATTTTCAATTTCAATTCTTAATATTCAATTCTTAATTTTCACTTTTCACTTTTCAATTCTTAATTCTTAATTCTAAATTCTTAATTCTAAATTCTTAATTCTAAATTCTTAATTCTAAATT
>CAYHCF010000035.1:0-34963 GCA_964355075.1 uncultured Chitinophaga sp. | reverse complement strand
CTTGCTGAGAATAGATGACTTAAGTTTTTAACTGCTAAATTGGGTACAAGTCAGGCGTATTAGTGGGTCCAAATTTAGGTCCGGTTTCAACATTTACCACACAAGCAATTAAAGCGGGTATTTGCAATACCGGCATTCGGTTTACCAGCACATCCCCCGATGCCAAAAGTTATATTTGGGATTATGGTGATGGGTCCAGTTCAACGCAGAGCACCAATCCTGTATCTTTTCATTCGTACTTTTATACCGGAAATTATACGGTTACCCTCATCGCTTTCAATGCGCAGGGTTGCCCAACCCATTCCATTCCTCAGTTGATAACGGTTACCGATGCTGGATTTCCAAGTCCGGCCACCTATTTTACAGCAATAGATTCGGTTCAGTGCTTATCAAAACAGAGCTTCAATTTCATCAACCAAACCACACTGAACGGACAAGGTTGGGTAGTTAAATATATTTGGTATCTGGGTGATGGAAAAGTTGATTCAGCAAATACCTATATTTATGGTAAAAAATATGATTATATAGGAATTTACAATGTGGTTTTGAATGCGGTTTCAAATCTGGGCTGTTCCTATTCCTACTCCATGAAGGTAAGAGTGGTTGCCGATAGTTTATGTAACCCGGTTTCAACTGCCGATCTGATGGGTGACTTCAGTGCCAATGTAAATTTATTCCCAAATCCGAATAATGGCATTTTCAATCTTGAGATCACCAACATGAATTTACATTCAGCAGATATGGCAGTTTATGATTTATTGGGCAGGATCGTTTATTCTTCTAAACTCAATTTTGGTGGAAAGAATACCATTGAAATAACTGACCTGAATCTATCATCAGGCAAATATTATATGGTACTCACGAACGGGCAGGGAAAACTGGCTCATAAATCGTTTGCAGTTGTGAAATAATTGGTTATTTCAGCATTTGACTTAATCTTTGTTGTTTATTTCTCGGCTTTGGCGAACTTTTCTTTTTCGATTAATTTTATGTAGGCGTTTTGGCTGTATGAGAAATTATTTGAAATGAAAATAAGGGTTAGAACTTTTAATATTTGATTCATGTTTGTAAAAAGGTTTGCAAAACAAAAATTAAATTACAATTTGGTTTTAATCATAATTGATGCATACATTTATATTCTCTTTTATTTGATTATAAAACCCGCTATTAGGTTAGCGTATTAGTTAGAAATTAGTACACTTTAATTTTGGACTTTTATCTTTAGCACAGCTTGTATTAATGTTTCCAACTAATGCAAATTCGAAAATTCCGAAAGGATTTTTAACCCCACCTACATTTATGTCATAACTAAATACAATTCGCCAGGAATTGGTTTCAAATGGCTTACCAAATCCAACACTAATTGGAATAAATAGCGTATTTTTAGGTAAATAGTAATTGAGATTTTCTCTGAGCCCCAACCCCAAAATAAAACTTTGATTAAAGATGATCTCCATATTTGCATCGAAAGCCTGAAATTTAAGTCTGTCTTGCTGTATCCATTTTGCTGTAATACTCATGCTTGATTTAATAAATTCCTGACTCAAACCGATATGTGTATTTGTTCGAATGGGTAAAAGATAGTCATTAACTAATCCAATATTTGGTTTTGATAAATGATAAATACTAAAACCTATCATATAACTTCGTTTGTAGTACTTTTTACTCTGGTGTTTCAATAAAATTCCACCACTTAAATCTACTCCTATAAGGCCAGCTGACGGAGTCAGGTTTTTATTGACAGAAATTAAATTGTTATCAATTCCCCAAGGGTTAATTTGATCTGGAAAAACATATTTAGACCAATTGACAGCTTGTTGCAATAATCCCAATGATAGTCCCATGCTTAATAAAGTATTTTTTGATGCATTTAGATGAAACCCAATTGTTGAACCCATGTATGAACTTTTCAAATAACCGTCTCCTTGTTCCTCTCTTGAACCAATAAATCCAACTCCCAGACGAACATATTTTTTAGGTCGACATAAGCGTGTATCAGCAGTAAATGCATTAAGATTATATGTTCCTGGTGAAATATATTGTGCCCTGTGAACCATGCTAATTCTGTTCAATCCATCATCAAATCCAGTAAAAGCCGGATTGTTGAGTAAGCGAGTATTAAAACTTTGTGTAACTACAAAGTCCTGCCCAAAGCTATTCGATGTAATAAGCAACAAAAAATATAATATGGATTTCCTTAATTTCATTTATCTTATTAATGTCACATTGCCATATTTTTTCTTCTGGCTATTTTTAAGAGAGGATTCTGGTTCCCAAATATTAAAATTGTTCTTTTCAAATGGCAATTGGCCAGGCCATTCTAAATCATCGGAAAAGGTTGCTTCAATTTTCCAGATATAGGTATCCTGTTTGCAAGGATTACCATCCTTATCAACTCCAGGCCAACCACTGGGCTTATCATGTGCAGGGAGCGAATTTGTTTCCCATATCAAACTGCCCCATTTATCATAAATCATTAAATGATACGTCTTAAGCTCCCTTCCCGAAGGAGTAAAATGATTGACAGCTGGATTATCAATACCAGGTGTAAAAGCATTGGGTACAAATAATCCCTTCCAATATCCAGGCATACAAACAGTATCAGTTACGCTGGTATCGCAATTGTTTTTTGAAATTACATGGAGTGTAACATTAAAACAACCTGAATCTTCATCCTGATACTTATAAGTATAGAATTCCCCAAGGCCGCTAAAACCATTTCCAAAATTCCATTCAAATATTTTACCATTTTGGGAAGTACTGGTAAATATTACTTCACGATTGGGAAATATGGAAGTGTTTAAAATTGCCGTAAAACTTGGCAGAGGTTTGGGATGGACTGAAATTGTATTGGATGACAAAAAACTATCTGAACACACCATTCCGGCAAAGGCTACCAAACTAACATTGTAAATTCCGGGTTTTCTAAAAGTGTGTTCGGGATTTTCAATCATAGAAGTATCTCCATCCCCAAAATACCAGATATAGGTTTTGCTTAATTTACTCGTATTTGTAAATTTAACCGTGAGAGGAACACAACCTGAAGAAACATCAAAAGTAAAAGAAGGTTGAGGCTTGGTAAATATTTCAAAATACCTTGTTGTATCATCTGTACACAAAAAGGTATTGGTGCAAATTAATTGAATTGCATACTTTCCTAACCCGGTGTAAAATTGAAAACCATTTGTATTTGTTGAGGTATTCCCGTTACCAAAGTCCCAATGGTAGGCATTTGCCCCCATTGAAAGGTTGTTAAATTGAACCCATGCAGGACCATTGCAGGTGTCCTTTGGCGTATAATCGAAGTTGGCTATTGGCAGAGGCCATACATCAATTTGTTTTACTGCTGAGTCTGTGCATCCATTTATTGAGGTGGCTACAACTTTTACAATATAAGTACCTGATTTGCTAAATCGATATTGGGTATCCTGCACAATTGCATAATTTCCATCCCCAAAATCCCAAGCTAAATAATTATTTCCATTACTGTTCGCGTTCAAAATAAACGTGTGATACAGGCAAGCTCGATTGGTATCTGCATTTATAGAAACAACAGGTATTGGCTGAACCGTGACTGAATCTGAAAGGGTTGTAAAACAATTATTAAAATTAGAAGTAACTGTAACATGAATTATCTTTTGCCCGGAACTTAAATAGGAGTGTATTGGATTATAGAATGATGAAGAATCGCCATCTCCGAAAAACCACTTGATGGAGCCACTATCAATCAGGTTTGCCCTGAATTGTATGGGTTGATTCACGCAAATATTACCAAGAACTCTATCAATGGTAAATCTTGGCCTTGGCCATACTGTAATAATCAAGGAACTTGTATCAAAGCTGCAATTATTATTCACAAACTGCATGGCTTTATATATACCGGGTTGAACATAAGTATGAATTGGATTCCGCAAGGTTGAAGAGCTTCCATCTCCAAAGTTCCAGCTAACATTTTGACCACCTCCCGACATATCCGTAAAATTAACGGTGAGTGTCTGACACCCGTTTTTTGCAGATGTATTAAAAAACGATTTTACAGTATTGGGTAGTACTGTGATGTATTTTTGGGTGGAATCAACTCCGCAAATATTGGAAAGAATTAATCTGATTTTATAAACCGATGGAGTATCAATTGTAGTATATCGTATTGGGTTTTGTAAAGGAGTAAATCGATTGCTACTATCCCCATTTCCAAAGTACCATTTAATGTTTTGTGGAGAACCCACACTCAAATTCAAAATATAAATATCAATAGGCGAACAACCTGTATCTGTATTGGTTGAAAAGATAGCTGTTGGACGTGGTAAAACCCTGACTGTATCATATTTTGGAAAGACCCCACATATATTGCTTACATTGAGTTTTATGTGATAAAAGGTATCGGTGGTCAGGGCTTGCAAATAAGTTTGAACGGGTGGATTTAAATCTGTACTGGTATTCCCATTTCCAAAATTCCAATAATAAGTTGCCTGAAAGATCTTGGTAGATGTATTGTTAAATGTTACCAATAATGGACTACATCCTACTGAATCGGTTTTGGTAAAATTAACATTGGGTGGAACCTGAACTGTAACTTTTACCGAATCAAAACTTGTCCGGCATGAATTGGAAGCTTTTAGTATAATTGTATAGGTACCCTCGAATGGATAGGGATGATAAATAGCGGTATCTTTTGTTGTATTTAAGAAAGTTCCATCTCCAAAATCCCAATAAAAGCTATCCACACTTCCAAAAGAATAATTGCTGATTTTAAGTTTAGTAGGATTATTAGTGTTGCTGCAAATTATAGTATCATCCAAATGAATCCGGGCAACAGCACCGGATTGAATAAATATGGATTTTGAAAGGGTGTCTTTACAACCATCCGTTGAAGTTGTAATAAGTCTGATATAATAAGTTGTGTCTTGGTAAATAGACCCAAAATAGGTTTTATTGAGGGTATCAAGCGAGGTAATAATTCCGGTTCCGTCACCATAATTCCAATTGTAGGAAGCCGGTTTTTTGATAATTGATTGATTGAAAAAAATAACATTCAAAGGGGCACATCCAGAATCAAGACTTTTTATAAAACTACTGATTGGTTTTGGGAAAATCACAAATGGTTTTACCAAATAGTCAATGCAACCATCTACTGAAGTTGCAACTAATTTGGTATAATAAATTGAATCTATGATTCCTTTATGTACAGGGAATGTAAAACTGGTATTGAATGCATTTGGGTTTCCTACTGTTACTCCTGAATTTAAACTGCTCCATTGGTAAGAAATTGCCCATAAACTATTATTATTGGTATTCACGGTGATAGGTCCACATGCACTGTTGACAAAATTATATATCACGACGGGCTGCGTGGGATTTCTAATCATTTTTTGCATACTGTCTTTACAACCAAAAATAGATAAGCTCACTAGCTTTACCTGATAAAAAAAATTTAGTCCGTGTGGATTGCTAGGAATGCTAATGCTTGTCTGGGAATTGCTTGTATCATTACTAATAATTGCTGGATATGGACTTATATACCAGTGGTAACTTGTAGGATTAATGGGTGGTATTTGGGTGCTGATATTTGTAACAGTCAGAATATTTGGTGCACAAAGGATAGTGTCGCTCAGGCTAAAATCAGGGTTAGGGAGGGGCTTTATAATGATTGATTTACTTATTGAATCACTACATCCGGTTCCACCAGCCAGCGTAATTAACTTAATAATTATAGTTGTATCCTGTATGCCAAAATTTAAAAATATATGCGGTGGATTTTTTAATGTCGAGGTGGTTTGTGGATTGCCAAATTGCCATAAATAGTTAAGTCCATTTGCAGGAGTCGAGGTGTTTTGAAAATTTATGGAAACACCTGAACAAACAATACTGTCAATGGCCACAAAGTTGGGTTTCGGATTTTCTATAGTATAAAACCACATTTCCATGCTATCGTTTTTACACCCGTTTTTACTGATGGCTTTCAATTTAATAATTACACTGTCGGCCTGATTAAGCATGGTATATCCCGGAAAATTAATCCCGGATCCAACCAATAGATTATTAATATACCATTGATAACTGATATTGGCATTCGGAAAAGATTGTGCAACAACATTTGTTGGCGCTATAAAAAATGGTGCACATGAAGTACCTAAAGTTCTTGTATAAACAGCCTTGGCATTTGCTCTTACGTTGATATTTTGGTTGGTAGTATCTATACACCCATGTTTGGTTGTTGCAATTAACCTGACATTATAATTACTGTCATTTATTTGACTGTTTATAAAGGTTCCAAAGGAATTGGTGGTGGTAAAATTGTTATTCAAAAAAGACCAAAGAAAACTCATAGTGTTTTGGCCTTCACCATTCTTTGCATTGGATCCATTGGTAAAATAAACGACTCTTGGTCCGCAACTATCCAAATTAACTGTAGAAAATAATGTCTGTGGTTTGGGATAAATGGTAACAATCCGGCTAGTTGTGTCAAGGCAAGTTGTACCCGTCCTTGTTGCTGTCAGGCTGATCCGGTAATTGATTGAATCATTGGTATTATTGATAGGGAAAGAAATCTGTGGGTTCTGAGTTGTGTTGGTAACTATACTTGTACCTGCTGTTGGATTTATACTCCATAACCAGGTTGAACCAACATTACTTGTTGTATTGTTTGCGGTAATTGTTGAAGGTCCGCAATTGGGTTGGGTTACAGAAAAAATTGCTGACGGTCTGCGTAGAACAGCAATTTGTCTGGAAGTATCATGGATACATCCATCAACACTTGTAACTCTTAACCGGATGTTATAAGTTGTATCGGTGCTTAACTGGTTATCAGTGAAAGTGAAGTTTGGCGCACTACTTGTGCTATCACTTATTTGGCCCAGTGTATTAGAAGGAGGTGCCACAAATTTCCAACCAAAACTAACTGAACCAATTTTGAAAATGCTGTTATTTGTTGGGGTTAGGACTGAATTCGCACAAACAGGACTCGTAACATTAAATGATGAATATGGCTTTGGATAAATAGTTATTAATTTTGTTATGGAATCTTTACAACCGGTTCCAGCTGTAATTACAAGTTTTGCGGTAAATCCTGCATTGATTGAATTGGAATTATTGATAAAAGTTAAAGGGAAAGGGTTGGTTCCACCTGCAAATGCTCCATTACTGAATGTCCATGCTGAGCTTACCCCAACTGTAGAAGTATTGGTAAAGTTTATTAATAGTGGGCTGCAACCTATACTATCACTCATGTTAAAGGCAGGTATTGGATTAGGTATAGTTCTGAACCAAACCATCATGCTATCATTTTTACAGCCATTTTTACTAATGGTTTTCAGTTTTATTAAAACACTATCATTCGCATTTGGGAGAATGTATCCTGGGAATGTAATTGCGGATCCTATTAGATTATTATTGGCATACCAAAAGTAATCAAGGTTTGCGTTGGGGTAAGGATTAGCAATTACATTCAGGGATGTAATTGTAAATGGAGCACAAGAAGTTGTTATGTTTGATATAAAAATGGCTTTGGCATTTGGCCTTACAACAACCACCGCATTGCTCGTATCAATGCAGCTATGTTTGGTTGTTGCAATTAACCGTATATTGTAATTGCTATCATTTGCCTGACTGTTTATGAAATTACCCGAAGCATTTATAGTTGTCAGATTATTATTCAGGAAGGACCAAAGAAAATTCATTGAGTTTTGCGCTTCACCATTCTTTGCATTGGAGGTATTGGTAAAATAAACTAACCTTGGTCCGCAACTATCCAAATTAACCGTTGTAAATAAAGCCTGTGGTTTTGGGTAAATAGTAATGATTCGACTGGTTGTATCAAGACAAGTTGTACCGGTCCTTATTGCTGTCAGGCTGATCCGGTAATTGATTGAATCATTAGTATTATTGATAGGGAAAGAAATCTGTGGGTTCTGAGTTGTGTTGGTAACTATACTTGTACCTGCTGTTGGATTTATACTCCATAACCAGGTTGAACCAACATTACTTGTTGTATTGTTTGCGGTAATTGTTGAAGGTCCGCAATTGGGTTGGGTTACAGAAAAAATTGCTGACGGTCTGCGTAGAACAGCAATTTGTCTGGAAGTATCATGGATACATCCATCAACACTTGTAACTCTTAACCGGATGTTATAAGTTGTATCGGTGCTTAACTGGTTATCAGGGAAAGTGAAGTTTGGAGCACTACTGGTAGAATCACTTATTTGGCCCAATGTAGTGCTGGGAGGTGACACAAATTTCCATCCATAACCAATAGAACCAATTTTGAAAATGCTGTTATTTGTTGGGGTTAGTACTGAATTTGCACAAACAGGACTTGTAATATTAAAGGATGAAAGTGGCTTTGGATAAATAGTTATTAATTTTGTTATTGAATCTTTACAACCCGTTCCGGCAGTTATTACAAGTTTGGCTGAATATCCTGCATTGGTTGTATTGGAACCATTTATAAATGTTATTGGAAATGGATTTGTCCCGCCTGCAATTGCTCCATTGCTGAATGTCCATGCAGATGTTACTCCAATAGTGGAAGTATTTGAAAAGTTAATTAATAATGGGCTACATCCAACGCTATCACTCATATTAAAGGATGCTACAGGATTAGATATGGTTCTGAATAGCCTTGTTAAAGTATCTGGTTTGCAATTGTGACTGTTACTTGTTATTAGCCTCAAATAAATTGTATCATTTGGCATTACTATGGTATTTACAGGAATACTAATACCATAACTGGTGCTGATAATACTCAATGATTTATTTAAAATTTGCCAGGTATATAAATCATTGGCTCCTAGATATTGTTGAAGATTTATTATTGAACCATTTATTTGAAAGGGAGCACAGGAAGAATAAATTGTTGAGTTAAAATCCGATTTAGGGAAAGGATAAACGCGTACAACTGATTGCATAGTATCCTTACAACCCCATTGTGTAGTTGCTATTAATCGAACATTGGTTACACTATCAATTACACCAGAATTTGTAAATGTTTTAGCCTGATTCCTGGCTGTATCATTTGGAAGATTTGTAAATGACCATAGAAAACTCATTGAACCAATGCCTTCATTGTTTCTGGCATTAGAGGAATTCGTAAATAAAACACTCAAAGGTGAACAGCCAGTATCAGATGGTGCAAGTCCATATATCGCCTGCGGTTTCGGATATACGATTACATTGTGAGAAATTGTATCAGCACAAGGAAGTGATCCATCATTCCGGGTTGCAATTAAGTTTATCAGGTATGTTTGACTTAAATTACTTGTATTAACCGGAAGGGTAATTGTTGGGTTGGTTGATATGGAGGTATTAATATTTACTGAAATTGCCGGAATTGTGCTCCATAAATAAGAACTCACGACATTTGTTGTTCCATTTGTGATTGAATAAACTGCTGGTCCGCAATTGATATTACTTCCGGTACTAAATTGTGCCAAAGGTCGTCTTTTCAAAACCATTGAATTGCTAATACTATCAGAACATCCATGGTCACTTACACATAATAATTTTATTGTATAAGTCACATCCAAATTAGTTTTGTTTTCAGGTAAACTAACTTTTGGGTTTTGTGAACTATAATTATTTAAAATATTATTGGTAAACCCACCTGTATTGGTAACAGTCCATAAAGTGGCAGTAATTGTAGCTATAGGATTATTAATTGCAAGCAGGCTAAAAGTATCGTTCGCACATTTAGAGGGTGCAAGTGTGAAATTAGTATTAGGTCTTGGGTAAACAGTTATTAAAACAATATTTGAAAAAGAAATACAGCTGCCAGATAAGGTTATTCGCCTATACCATGTGTTTGCAGTAAGTATGGGTGCTTGATAGGAAAGTGTATTTGTTGCAGAAATATTTACATAATTTGTCCCATCGACACTTTGTTGCCATTGATAAGAATAAATTCCATTTCCTCCTATTGGAGTGGGGCCGGTTAGCAATAAAGGTGCCTGACCACTACAAATTATTTGATCACTTCCTATACTTGCAGATAATGGTTGATATATGGATAATTTTAGGGTATCCAGATTGGGTGGACATTTTCCATTGCTAACCTTCCATTCGATAAAATATATTCCATCTAATAAATTCGAAATACTTGTTGTTACTTGCGTAATATTTGCAATAATTGGTATAGTTGGACCAGACAAAAAACGCCAGGTGCCAATCCCTGAAGAAATATTGTTTGCAGCAATGGCACCTGTTATGGGAACACCAATAGTAGTTAAGCAAAAACTAGTATCCCTGGTAACGGCAGGAGAAGGAATACTATCTACTTTTATTTTAACGCTATCTGAATTAATTTGTGGACACACCCCATTTTTTACCATTACCCTATACCAGGTTGTTTGAGTGAGGTTTAAGTATGAATATGGATTTGCTGTAGTTGCGGGAGTGATATTGCTCCAAAAGCCAGGTGTGCCAATGCTGTTTTGCCATCCCAAAATAGTTCCTCTTATGCCATTTAATAGGAGGTTACCGCTGTTACCACTTATGCACACCGTGTCTGTTCCATTTAGTGTCCCTGCAATGGTTTGGGAGTCAACACTTATCTGTAAAAATGCTGATTTTACCTCTCCACAGGCACCGGAAGCACCTGTATTAACTACTACTCTGTACTTGGTACTTTGAGTTAAATTAAGATAAGAATACGTCGGATTAGTATTCGCAATCGAATCAAACCCAGTAAAAGGAAACACACTTCTTTCCCACCTGATAATAGTTCCTGAATATCCTGTAAGTGTAATAATTCCTGAATTTGTACTGCTACAAACAGTCGCTGCCGGAGCCAGTGTACCTGGAACAGGGCCAGGAATAATTGTGACAGCATGTGTTTGAGTTGTTCCAACACAGGTTCCAAATCTTGGAGTAATAGTATATCTGACAACTGCATTTAATGTGCCGTTATTAAAAATAGTTTGGGCTATTGGACCAAGGGTGTCAATAGTTTTGGAATAATAACCATAAGTGTTTGTACCAGCTGTTCTTAAAGTATCATATCTAAATAAAGCTCCAACAACATTAGCGTTTAAAACAATATTGGTTGGCGTGCCACTACAAATAGTGCTTGATGAAGATACTGTTAAGATTGGAATTGGATTTACTGTTACATCAAAATATACAGAGGTTCCAACACAACTGGAAGGCCCTGGCCCGGTTGGGGTAATGGTATATCTTACAACTCCAGGAATATTGCCCGCATTTGTTAGTTTTTGTTTGATAGGGCCAGAACCATTGCTAAAACCGCTTAAGGTACCACTAGTCAAACTGGCTATATAATTAAAAGTAGTTCCAGCAAGGGTAGAACTTGGGGTAAAATTTGCAGTATCATTTGAACATAAAGTTTGGGTTGATCCACTTGTGACTGGGGTGGGATAAACCAATACGTAAATATTAGTATCTGGTGAATTGCAGCCATTGGCAATCGCCCTAATGACATATCTGACGGTATCAATGGTGCTGTTTGAACTATTGATTAGGGTATGCGATATGGGTCCGGCAATGGCTGTTGATTGATTTGAAAAACCTGTGGTAAAGCCTTTTATGGAGGTGGCTGTCCAGGTATATTGAGAAGTGGCAACAGTTGAATTTAAAATTAAATTTGTAGTAAATCCCGAACAAATAGCTTGGTTGGAAGCCAAAACATGAGGGATTGGAAATACTGTAATTACCACATCAACTGAATCACCATTACAATTCGTGCTTAATTGTTTTGCTGTAATGCGATAGGTTACAGTTTGTATGGAATTACCCGAGTTGGTTAATGTTTGAATAATAGGACCAGCAGCTACTCCTGTAAATTGACTGCTATATCCTGCAAGGTTTGGAGAACTGGGAATGGCCTTCCAATAATACGTAACACTGCCTGCCAGATTGTTTGCAAGTGCAATGTTAGTTGTGCCACCGGAGCAAAAAGCCAAAGACCCAGTCGTTGGCGTAACAATGGGTTGAGGATTAATAGTAATATACTGAGTATCGGGTGCCGAAATACCACATTCATTCGTAACAATTAGTATTACCCGATAGGTGATAGGCAACAGGGTAAGGTTATTAAATCTAATAGTTGGATTTCTGCTCCCATTGTTTCCAACTACATAAACAACTGATGGAGTTATGCTCCAATTATAATTACTAATATTCGTATAACTACTATCATAAGTTGGGTTATGATTTGGGTTACTCAACCCAAAAAACAGAGTTTGAGAATCGCAATAAATGATATCCGGTTTGAGACTTACTACTGGGAAGTCTTTTATGATGATGAATGTGTCCTTAAAAAAGTTTCCGGGGCAAGTATTGCTTATCGTTAATCTGATTTTATATCGACCTTTCTGGGTGAAAACAAACACAGGGTTTACACTATTTGAATCTGTACCTGAAGTATAATTGAATCTCGATCCTGGTAATAAAACCAAAGAAGTATTGCTATCCTTTACCGACCAGGTATAAACAGGAACCGCACAGCTGAGCAAGGTGTTCGATGTATTCGTTGCCGTAACAATATTGTTCACACAACCACTTGCAGGACTTAATGATAGGTTAAAGTTTGGAATTGGGACAGGTTGAACACAGATTGTTTTGATGATGGAGTCTGTATTACATCCAGTTGTAGGATTTGATGGTTGCGTTATTTTTAATTTAATTTGATAATTTCCTGTTGTTAAGAAATTTACAGTAATACTTTGAGATGTAATGGTCCCACTTGTAATGTTCCAATTTACACCAGATATTCCTGGAGAAATTGACCATAATTTATTGAGATTTGTGTTGCATATTGATCCGGTAGAATTAAAAGAACTTCCACTTGATGCATTCGTAAAAATAATTGAATTATTAACACAAGCAGTATTACTTGGATTTATTGTAAAGTTTGCCACCAATTTAGAAATTACCCTAATTGGCAGGATTAATCCTCCGGCTTGTCCACAAGGATTTGTTACATTCAAACTTGCTAAGAATGAATTTAGATATGGAGTTGAATTATTGTAACTTGTTATTCCACATGATGATCTGGTGAAAGTATGATATATAACTGGGGGCAGGTTTGATTGATTAAAAAATAGTGATGGAGTTGAATCGTTTACTGAAAATTGATAAGTAGTACCAGGTGGATTTTGATTTGTTAAAACTGTGTCAATTGGAAATGCTACAGTTGAAGGGTTACAGTATTGCTGAAGAAATCCACTATTTTGTGGCTGTCCTTTTGGCAAATAGCCTTTATATAAATTATAGGTTTTGTTGTTTGAACAGCCATTTGAGTTGCTTGCAGTAACATCAATAGAAAAATATCCATATGAATTGTAAATATGATTTACAACTGTATAAGATCCATTTTGAGAATATATGGTAGAATTTCCATCTCCCCAATTTACCGAAAAAATGTTTCCGGATGTTGAGGTATATATTGAATCACAAAAAAAAGAAACAGCTGTATCACAGATTGAAAAAATACCTTGATCCCATAATCCAATTGGGGTATCTAATCGAACATCTGGAAGCTTTTTAATATATAAATATTGATTAGAGCTTTTTGAACATCCATACCCATCAGTAACCGTTAAAGTAGTAAGATAAGAAATTGTACCAACGCCGGCTGCAGGGTTAAAACTAACAATTGGGTCGCGAATATAGGATATTGAAGGAGCACCAGGCGTTGCACTAAAATTCCAATTGTAGCTCAATGTTCCATAACCAGTTGAAGAATTTGTAAAATATACATTTGCACCCGAACAAGGACTTGTTGGCGAAAAAGTAAAAATAGATGTTGGTAATGTTATTGTTATATTAATGAGGGTATCTCCAATAATACTTGGAAATGAACTAACGACACGGATCGAATAATTAAATGAATTCGGGATTGCCGTAGGAATAGTTATCGGAATTGCATTAGTGGGCCATGAGCCAATTGAAGTATACGAGGAAAATGTTCCGGAAGAGTCAGATAGTTGGGCTGTAAAACTTCCACTAAATGTTCCGGTTGTGGCAAATAACAGTGTATAAGTTCCACCACGGCATAAATTCACCAAATTTCCTGAAATCCTGACACTATCTATTGTTTGTCCATTCGATTGCATGGAGACCAATAAGCACAATAGAACAAGATAAAAATGAAATAACTGGATAAACCATTTTCTCATAATTTACAAGTTTAACTTTTTGAAAAACAGACAAATATGATTTAAGTCAGGTTTAGTAAACTATATTCAAGATCTCCAACCGTAACAAATTTTTTTTAATTATCATAAGTCTTTCGAAGTTGAACTAATAAAAATTGGGATAAAATTCGATAACGGAATACTTATGCAAAATATTGATTAACAGGGAATAAATTTCACAATGATATGGTTAGAAATAACCATAAAAAGGCTAGAAATTTTAATAAAAATTTTATTGTGGTTTTCCCCAACAATAGCCGCAAACATGCCAACCCATGTTTTGATCTCGGTTAGATTCTATTCCTTTAATCCAATTACAAAAATAAAACCAAGATTTCGTGTTATTTCAAAAAGTTCATGATTTCTATGGTTTGGTTTTTCGGGGTTTCCCAATTATCTGCACTTTGTGATGATAACAATATCCGTTAAGATTTAGTGTTCTGTTTTTACATTTATCTCCGGCTTTTGTTTTTCCTTTGCATGGAACCGATTCAGTTGAATTATTTTCATTATTTTCTATTGTTGTTTTGAATCGCTTCCATGACCAGCATTCAATACAAAGTATTTTTTCTATGAACGCTTCCTGCTCGTCTGGTAACAATGGAAAGAAGTCAATACCAGTTAATTTCTCTACACTGTCAATGGATACCGCGTAATCTTGAAGTGGCGCTTTTGAACCCGTATTGGGAAGAATATAGCCAATACCTTTTATGCCGGGCTCCTTATAGTCTAAAACTACTTTGTAAAAATAATTTGGAACCGAAACTTTATGGGGTCCAATGGTTTGAAGCCCATTTGTTAATACAGGTCCCGTAACAATGTAAATGGTGTCGTTTTCAATTGCCCAGGTACGAAGCAATTCTTCTAATTTTTTCCATATTCCTCTGTTGAAACGGGGTGTCTGGGGACTCATATTGCTGTAGTAAAAAGACTCAGCCATTGCGGCCGGCGACCAGCCCATATCAGAAGCAGGTGCTAAGTGCCCTCTGTCGTATCCTGAACCTTCGTAATCTGCGTCGGAAGCAGTTCCAGTTTTCACTTTTGGGTCGGATCTGAATTTATCAGTCCTTTCAAATCGTTTATTTGTTTCTTCTTTGCTAAGGTCATATGCAATCCAATTCGCTTGTAAGTGGTTTTCGTTGAATAAAAGCGAATAACCTGAATGCGTAATAATGATGTCATTGGAATTAGTTTTTGGGAGTTCTAAATTCGTTATGCGGATCGCCTTAAGGTTATTTAATGGAATGGTATCAGCATAAATCCTCGTGCCGCCTTCATATAACAAAACAGTTTTTCCGACATTTGTTTTAGCTTCTTCCTGTCCAAAAGTTGATATTTGGGAAGCAACAAGTGTAAATAATGATAGTATTATTTTTTTCATTCCGTATTATAAATTGCGGCTTGTTTGGTGGCTGTTTTTTCTATATCCTCTTCGCTGATGTAGTTTTCTATATTCGTACTTTATTACCTGGTGTTGCCGCAATTATTCCAACAATTTATTTCGCTCAATTCTTTCTTTTGCTCCTATCAGAATGCTGTGTATTTTTTCCTCTAATTGTTTTTTTGACGGAAGTTCTGTCCAGTATTCGGCTACTACGATATCGGCAAAAATACGTAAATTTTACAAATCGGTGCGGTGCCTTTCCGGTAATAGTTTAACTTCGCACCCTGATGCCAGTTCCTACTCTCCAAGACTCCTGCTGTTACTGAAACTGGCCTTTGTTTTTTATATTAATGCTTTACTCCACAACCCACATAGCTTCGTTTTGGCTGTGAGCTTTTGTTGTACCCGGTTACTATTATTTTATGATCGAATTAAAATCTGAATATTTTAGTACTACAGTTATGCCAATTGTGTTTAGGTCAAGCAAATCCTTATCTCCCGAAATTAAGAAATTTGCTTTTGAATCAAGGGCTAAGGAGACTAAATAATTATCTTTTGGATCTCTGCAAATATCAGATTTTGTAGTTATTACAACACATTCCGAAGATTCATCCAGAAGTTCGAAAAAATCGGAAATCTTTTCCTTGTCAAAGTACTTTTTAAGTTTTGGTTTTTTAAGTACTTCTGATAATTCAATTAACTGTTCATTACAAGTTATTATCCTTAAATTTTGCGAGTCTATTTGATTTTGCAATCCTCTTAAATTCTTGCCGATCAAAAATGAAATCCAAATATTTGAATCAATAATAATTCTTTATGATTTGCTTACCTTTTTCATATCTGTTTTTCCTCACAGATTCAACTTCTTTCGTAATATCATCCATTGAAAGTTCATCAGTTTTGGTTGATTTAAGAAGTTTATTAAATCGTTTGAGAAATAATGACTTCTTTAATTCATTGAAAATCTCCAATTTATCAGTATCATCAAGACGATTAATGATCCTGATAAATTGATTCTTATCTAATTCAATATTCACAGTTCTCATATATAACAAATATAATTTATCAAATTTAAGTAATTACATACTAAGACGCAAATTTTCAGGGTACAACCCATTATCATGGATGATGTTTGTCTTAATCCTGGTTATTTGTCACGTGCCCCCACGCCTCTATGCCTCCGTGCCCCCACGCCTCCACGCCTCCCTGCCTCCCTGCCTCCCTGCCTCCCTGCCTCCACGCCTCCCTGCCTCCACGCCTCCCTGCCTATCTCTACTAAGCACAAGCTTACCAAAATCACACGCAAATTTTACAAACCGGTGCGGTGCCTTTCCACTAATAGTTTACCTTTGCAACCTTTAAATGGGAGATTAATTGGGTTGCTTCAATCCAAAATTGCCTTATAAACAAATGGAACAGGAATGAATTGGTGGAAAATTTTAGGTATTGTTTGTGTGTTTTATGCCCTGATCGCGGGCTTATTATTGCCTGTGCCTCAGCTACCCATATTAGAACAAAGCATCCGTAATTTATATTACCATGTTCCTATGTGGTTTGGTATGCTCGCTTTGTTGATTGCATCTGCCATCAATGCAGCCAAAACGCTGGGCAACAAAGATTTTAAATTTGATATTTTGTCTTCTTCCTACGCACAAGTGGCAATGTTATATGGCATTCTGGGTTTGGTTACCGGAATGGTTTGGGCTAAAAACACCTGGGGCGCCTACTGGACCAACGACCCAAAACTGAACAGCGCCGCCATTGGTATGCTCATGTATATGGCCTATTTTGTTTTGCGGAGTTCCATTGAAGATGAAGAGAAAAAAGCCAGAATTTCGGCCGTTTATAATTTATTCTGTTTACCGGTTTTTATCGTGCTTCTCTTTGTGTTGCCACGTCTCACCGATTCCCTGCACCCGGGCAATGGCGGTAATCCCGGCTTTAACAGTTATGATTTAGACAGCAGGTTGCGTTTGGTATTTTATCCTGCCGTTTTAGGCTGGTTATTAATAGGTTTTTGGATAGCAGAATTACAAATCAGAGTCAAACAACTGACTCATAAAAAGCATAATGATTAATTAAGATGAAATATTTTTTGTTGAATCAGGTCATGCAGCAAAGCAGTAATATGCCCAATGCAGAAGGAACCGAAAAGTTTTATGTGGTAATAGGTGTGATTTCAATTCTGTTTGCCGGTATCGTGGCCTATTTAATTTTTCTTGATAAAAAATTGAAAGACCTGGAAAAGAAATAAAATTTGGTTCTATGTGGAATATAGTGGGTAATCAAACAGAAATAATTATCAATGAAATCAGTGGCAGGATTAAATTTACCCGTTCTCGCAGAGTCATTAGAGGATACGCAGAGTCACGCGGAGTTAGACTCTCCGATACTCTGCGTATACTCTCTGTAATCCGCGAGAACCGGTTATTTAATGGATTACACAAATGCCAGATCAACTTAACATAAACCCTGTTTTTAAAATTTACCCACTACAAATCACATAGAGCCTAAAATTAGTTGATCATAAAAATATGAAAAAAACCAGTATAATAGGAATTGCCATTATTGCCATTGCCATCGGTGCTATTGTAAGCATGTATGGCGATGCCAGTACGTATGAAAGTTTCTCAGTAGCACAGGAAAATCAGGGGAAAGAGTACCATGTGGTAGGGTCATTAAATAAAGAAAAGGAAAAATACTATAACCCACAAAAGGATGCCAACTATTTCAGTTTTTACATGAAAGACGAAAAAGGAATGGAATGCAAAGTAGTTTACCGCAATCCTGAACCGGCAGACTTCGAAAGATCTGAAAAGATAGTGATCGTGGGAAGCATGGAAGGCGATCATTTTGAAGCCGCAAAAATCCTGCTCAAGTGCCCGAGTAAATACACCGATAATCAGGTAAAGACTTGATTTGATAAATGTCTTGCAGGCTTGCCGCAGGCATTTGTGTTACTGTTGTTGCTTAATCAATTTCTTTGATAGAATGCCGTTTTCGGTTTTTATAAAAATGAAATATATTCCATCAGGTTGATCCATTAAATCAAACCACATAGGTGATGAGGTAATTTCAGAAACAAATATTTTTTCTCCTGCTATATTAGTTATATCCATTTTTGAAGGGGTGAAATTCTTTTGAATAACTATAAAAGAGTTAATAATTGGATTTGGGTAAATCTCAAAATTAGTTTCGTAGGTAACCGGAAAAACGGGAGTTGAAATTACGGGATTTGAAATGGTATCTAATTTTAATTGCCAGCCTTTGTTGGTTCCAAACCCCGAATAGGCTCCTCTGTACGTCCAGATATAGGAATCTCCGTTAAAATCCTCATTAAAAGAAGTATTATTTTGAAACAGGGTGTTTGGGGTAAGTGTTCCAGTAAGTTTTCCGTTTTTCGGATACAAATTAAGTGTATTTATATTTGAAGTAGCTGAAAGAACATGCATTCCCGCATTTGCGTAACTATCGGAAATATTATGAAGACTATCCGTGAAATTCGTAATGGGTGAGGCCGCAAAAACAGCGTTACCATAGCAATATTGTTTAAAGTTCGTATTCGGTCCATACAAACGAATACCTCCTGAAGAATTTGAGGCCAGAACAGTATTGTGAAATACCTTTATATCTTGCGGACTCACGCCATTTTGAGGGGTGATATAGATTGCCCGAAATCCTGCAGGATCAAAATGATTTACAAAAATATTATGGTAGAGCATAATATTTCCTGTTCCCTGAAACAAGGCTTCTCCCGGATTGTTATAAAAGAAATTCCCATAAATTTCGTAATAATCGGTGGTGCCCCAGCCGTTAAGAGGAAAACCGCCAACTAACAGATTTGGCCTCGCACTTCCACCGGTTGAAGAACTTAAATCTTTGGTGAAAACATTATGCCTGATACAGGTTTTACCGTTCACCGATGTGCCCGGGAAATTATCGCGAACAGTATCCAACTGGTGTTTGATTTCTATATTGTATCCTATGGTATTCGCAACATAATTATATTCAATAATTCCATTAACAAATGGTTGGGTTCCATCCGAATTGCCCAAATACATTCCGGTTCCGGCACCAATGATTCTGTTTTTTCGGATTATCCAATTCCATGCCGCACATTTTGTGCTTATGCCAACATTCTGTTGTGACGGCCCATAATTAATGATATTCAGATATTCAATGGTGATGTGGTGAGCCCAATTGTTAGCCGTACCTTCGGCTTTTACCGCATCAATATTTTGGTTCAAACCATCTAATTGAAAGTTTTTTATAACAAGAAAAGAGCATTGCGTAATACTAACCGTATTGCAACAGGATTGCCCCTGAAAATGGCTTGAATTGCCATTCCCTATGATCACGATCGGTTGAGCCTGTGTTCCATTTCTGCCGTTCAGGGTAAGATTATTAAGGTAAGTACCCGAAGCAAGATAAAGGGTGTCGCCTGCCACCAGTGTGCTCAAAAAAGTGGTGTAGTTTGCAGCGTTTGCCGGAATTGATTTCGCCTGAATGTTTTCAGCCCAAAAACAACATAATGCCAGCATGATGAGGCAGGAGAAATTTTGTTTCATAAAAACGAGTAATAAGAAATTTGGATATAACAAGTAAATACACCAATAAGTTAGCTTACTTCCCTTTGCTTTCCTTTCCATCAGAAGAATAATTCAATTCAACGGTTTTTATGCCTTTTTTCATTTCTATCTCATAAGTAAGAGATCCGTTATTTAATTCAATTTTTGAAACCTCTTTTATGAACGCTCCTTTATGATTTAAATTAAAAGAACTCAGAACCGCCTCTGGAAGTTCAGGTTGACTCATTTCACTTTCGGTCTCAAGCCATTCACCTGAAGCCGTGAAATTCGCTGTACACTCTTTACCATTCAACCAAAATTTGGCTTCAAAGGTATTTCCCTTTTCTTTCTCCCATTTCACCTTTTTAGCATCCGGGAATTTTTGCTCAAAAGCCTTACTAACCGGGAGCGGAGCCTTGCCTTGGGAAAAAGCGCTTAAATACACAAACGCCATCGCCATTAAAATCATCATTATTTTTTTCAGGCATTGTATTATTTAGTTGAAAATATTGAACTCCATACCAATCAGGGATTTTGCCATGTTTCGCTCAAATATAACAAAAGTTCCCTGCTTTCAGATCGGCCTGATAATAAATTTTCAAATGAATATAAATAATCCCAAATCGTACATCTAAAATCGTAAATCCCAAATCGTACATCTAAAATCGTACATCTAAAATCGTAAATCTAAAATCGTACATCTAAAATCGTAAATCCAAAATCGTAAATCTCCCTATTCGTACATTCGTATGATTCGTATTTCGTAAATCCAAAATCGTAAATCTAACTGGTTATTTGCCGGTTATAACTTTCAGGCTGTCACTAACCTGTATCACTTTAATTACCTCTTTAATTACCTCATTGGGTATGGCAACCGATAATTGGTAATGCTCAATAATCCAGCTGTCTTTGGTTCTTTTCAAAACCCCTGAACTACGGCAAGGTCCCATCCAGGTATCCAGTAATTCATCAAACCAGGCATAATCCTTTTTGTCACTGAAATAAATATGTCGTTCGCTAGCCTTAAAATCCCAGGCTTTGCCACGTTCAAAATACTTCTTGGAAAAATTATAAAACGCATCTTTTGTCCATACCTCCGTTTTATCGGTACCAATAAAAATTCCGTTTTCATCAATCTTTTTGAAATAGTTCAGATTGGCATGAGCCGCATCCGAATGCCATTCATCTACAAAAGCATTGATTTCTTTCTTTAATGAATCTTCATTCGTTTGAATGTGCCTTTTTGGGCCTTGCGCCTTAATTGTAAATAAAATCGTAAAGGAAAGAAATAAACAGGTTAAAACCGGCGTCTTAGTTAATATTTTCATGTTGTTCATCGTAAATTGTTTGTCCTCAAATTTCCATACTGATAATTTCTACAAATATGCCTTTTAGATAGCAATGCAAATTAAGGACTCTATTTGATTTATAGTTGGTGAATATCTGCTTTGTAACATAATTAGTTATATTTTAATATTTGTTCCTGTTCGCAGATATGCTGAGGATACATTAATTCCTAAGTGTTAATGAGAAAGGGTAAAAATAATAATGCTTTATTAATTTAAAATGGTGAAAGCAAATTGGCTTACCCAATTTAAAACACACAGAGCCCATTTTTTTCTATATTTGTCGCCTAAAAATTCCATTCATGAAAAAAATAATCACTTCCATCATGCTAACAACTTCTATGCTTTTCCTAAATGCGCAAACCATAAATAAGAATCCATTGCTTATTAAATGGTCAGGCCCATATGGAGGTGTTCCTGCATTTCCCGATTACAAAATAGCGGATATTAAGCCAGCCCTCGAAATGGCTATCAAGGAAAAACTGGATGAAACGGATGCAATTGCCAACAACAAGCAAGCACCCACTTTTGAGAATACAATTGCTGCGCTGGAACTGTCGGGTCAAACAATATCGCGTGTAATGGCGGTTTTTGGCATTTACAGCAGCAATATGAATACTCCTGAATTTGAACCGGTGGAAACAGAAATGATGCCAAAAATTTATGATGTATCCAATAAGATATATCAAAATAGTAAACTGTTTCAAAGAATTGAAGTGCTTTTTAATTCACCCGAAATAAAAAAATTAAATAAAGAACAACAACGTTTGGTTTGGTTATACCGTACCAATTTCGTACGAGAAGGTGCCCGGGCGGATGTATTGAGCAAAAAGAAAATTGCTGAAATTAACAAGAAACTCGCTGCATTATTTACGCGCTTCAGCCAAAATTTGCTGGCCGAAGAACATAACCTGTTTATGGAATTAAAGGCTGAATCTGATTTTGATGGTTTGCCGCTTGAAATAAAAAATGCAGCAATGGCAAAAGCGAAAGAAAGAAAGTTAACTGCAATGGGTTGTATTACAAATACACGCTCTTCTGTTGAA
This sequence comes from uncultured Chitinophaga sp., assembly GCA_964355075.1. Lineage (GTDB taxonomy): Bacteria > Bacteroidota > Bacteroidia > UKL13-3 > UKL13-3 > B1. The sequence goes on along the minus strand of CAYHCF010000035.1, from coordinate 12,472 downwards.
CCCTTTTTGACTTTTTCCAATAACAGAGATTTAAGAGAAAAAGTATGGAGGATGTTTGTGAGTCGGGGTGATAATGGCAATGCCAACGACAACAACACTACCCTGGTCATGATTTTAAAACTTCGGGCTCAAAAAGCGAAGTTGCTTGGTTTCCCAACTTTTGCCCATTGGAGCTTATCAAATACCATGGCTAAAACACCCGAACATACTCTGGCATTAATGGAAGCCGTATGGAAGCCCGCTGTGGCTCAGGTACACAAAGATGTTTCGGATATGCAAAAAATGGTGGATGCTGAAGGAAACAAATTTGCTATCGCTCCCTGGGATTATCGCTACTACTCCGAAAAAGTGCGAAAAGCAAAATATGATCTGGATCAAAATGAAGTGAAACAGTTTCTTCAATTGGAGAAACTGAGAGAAGGTATGTTTTGGGTTGCAGGAGAATTGTTTGATCTGAAATTTACACAGGTATTCAACATTCCGGTTTATCATCCGGATGTGAGGGTTTGGGAAGTGTCTAATGGTACTTCCGGTCAGGTTGTAGGATTGTGGTATTTTGATCCTTATGCCCGTGCCGGCAAACGTTCCGGTGCATGGATGAATGCATACCGCGACCAACAAAAACTTGCAGGAAATATTACTACCATCGTTTCAAATAACTGTAACTTCATCAAAGGGAATGACAAAGATCCTGTATTGATTTCCTGGGATGATGCCAATACACTTTTTCATGAATTTGGTCATGCCTTGCATGGCTTGTGTTCTAATGTGTATTATCCGGGTCTTTCGGGCACTTCCGTAGCAAGAGATTATGTAGAATTCCCCTCCCAGATTTTGGAACGCTGGCTTTCAACTCCGGAAGTATTGAAGCGCTTTGCTTTGCATTACAAAACAAATGAACCTATTTCTCAGATCCTGGTTGATCGTATCAAAATGGCTGCAAGCTTCAATGAAGGATTTTCGTCGGTAGAAACTATTTCGAGCTCCCTGATTGATATGAAATTACATTTGGCCGGTGAAAAATCAATCAATCCAAAAACTTTTGAAAAGGAAACATTGGCTAAATTAAATATGCCAAAAGAAATCGTCATGCGCCACCGGATACCGCAATTTGGACATATCTTTTCGGGAGATGATTATGCTGCTGGTTATTACAGTTACCTTTGGGCCGACGTGATTTGTGCAGATGCTTATGAAGCATTTACCGAAGCAGGCGGGCCATACGATAAAGCAGTAGCCAAACGCTTGTATGATCACGTCTTTAGTGTGGGTAACACGGTAGATCAGGAAGACGCTTACCGGGCTTTCAGAGGCAGAAATCCTAAAATTGATGCATTGATGCGTTCAAGAAATTTCCCGATGCCGGTAGCCGTAAAAAAGAAGAAAAAAGGCCAGTAGTCAATTACAGTTGTAGGTCAACTTCGTTCTGAATTAAATCATCAAAAATCTCCCGTTTTCTGATTAAATGCGCTTTTCCATTGTAAATTAAAACCTCGGCAGGACGTAAGCGGGCGTTATAATTACTGCTCATCGTAAAACCATAGGCACCTGCGTTTTTAAAACATAATATATCCCCTTCATGCACTTCATTTATTTTTCGGTCCCACCCAAAAGTATCGGTCTCGCATATATATCCTACCACTGTATAAATGCGTTGTTTGCCCCCTGGATTTGAAAGGTTCACAATGGAATGGTACGAATCATATAACATCGGTCTGATTAAATGGTTCAAACCGCTGTCAACTCCAACAAAAACGGTCGCTGTGGTTTGCTTCAATACATTCACTTTAACCAGAAAATAACCGGATTCACTTACTATAAACTTACCCGGTTCAAACCATAATTCTAAGTCTCGACCATAATCTTTGCAAAAATCTAAAAAGCTTTGAGCAATGCTTGAAGCCAAATCTTCAATATCCGTAGTAATATCACCTTCTTTATAAGCCACCTTGAACCCGCTTCCAAAATCAATAAATTGAAGGTCAGGAAAATCCTTCGCTGCATCATACAAAATTTCAGCTCCCTGCAAAAACACACCGGCATCTAAAATATCTGAACCGGTATGCATGTGTAAACCGGTAACCAAAATATTACTCGATTTGATAACACGCAATACATGACGGAGCTGATATACGGAAATTCCAAATTTTGAATCAATGTGTCCGGTTGAAATTTTTGTATTGCCCCCTGCCAGGATGTGCGGGTTTATACGTATACAACAGGGAACGGTGTTTCCATACAAACTTCCAAATTGTTCTAAAATAGAAATATTATCAATATTGATGTACACCCCAAGTTTAACAGCTTCCTGAATCTCTTCGATACTCACACAATTTGGAGTGAAAATAATATCTGTGGGCGCAAACCCTGCCCTCAATCCGAGCTTTACTTCATTAATTGAGACCGTATCCAAACCGCTTCCTGCCTTGTTTAATAATTTAAGGACAGCAGAATTATTGAGCGCTTTGCAGGCATATTTTACTTTAATGTTAACCGGTTTAAAAGCTTCTGTTAACCGCTTATACTGATCCAAAATTATATTTGCATCATAGACATAAACCGGGGCGCCAAATTCTTCTGCAATATCAAGTAAACTTATTCTTGAAGAAACATACTGATCATTATTTAATTCCATAGCCCACGAAAATACACAGCTTTGCCAATTGTTTTTTATTTTTGTTTCAATAAAAGTGTAGCGCTTCGGTCAAAAAAAAACAGCCTGCCAAATCCGACAAGCTGTTTTGATTCTATTTGTTAGCTTTATTTTGGGATTCCAAATCCATAATATCCCTTGCTTCCGTTGGGATTAATCCCTTCCAATAAAACACCTCCCTTTCGCCCTTCAAGGCTTGATTTCACATCTGCCAGAGTAGAAACCGGCTTATTATCTATATGGGTCAGTACAAATCCATTTGGAACTCCTTTTGATTTAAGGGGACTCTTATCACCCACATTTTTTATTCTTATCCCATTGGTAATTTTCAATTTTAACCGATCTTCTCTTGGAATATTCTCAAATTCGCAATCCAAAACTTTATTGGTTTCAACTTTTTCAACATTTATTACATCCGTTTTCCCCTCTTTGTTTCTAAGAACAACTTCAAAATCCATCGGTTTCCCGTTACGTACAATGTTTACTTTTACTTTATTCCCCGGACTTTTCTTTCCAATTTTTTCCTGTAGCTCATTGGTAGAATTCACACTTTCACCATCAATGGCCACAATAACGTCTTTATCTTTTAAACCCGCTGCTTCGGCAGCACTCTTTTCGTTCACCTTAGAAATAAATACACCCTTAACATCCTTCAAACCTTCCTTATCGGCAAGTTCATTGCTTACATCCTGTATTTGTACACCTAACAAACCCCTTTGTACCTCACCGTATTTCAGTATATCATCAACCACTTTTTTCATTAAGTTGGAAGGAATCGCAAATGAGTAACCTGCAAACTGTCCCGATTCACTTTGAATAGCGGCGTTAATGCCAACCAGTTTTCCATCTGTTGCCACCAAAGCGCCACCGCTATTTCCCGGATTTACCGCAGCATCGGTCTGTATATAGGCTTCAATCGCGTATTGAGTTTCCGGGTTATGTGGATCACGTAACAGATTCAAACCCCTTCCTTTAGCACTCACAATTCCCGCGGTTACGGTTGAGGTCAGATTATATGGATTTCCAACCGCCAAAACCCATTGTCCTACTTTTACTTCATCACTGTTGCCTACAATCGCAAAAGGCAGATTCTTTTCATCAATGCGTATCAATGCTAAATCTGTATTTCGGTCTTTTCCTACCAATTCTGCATCATATTCCCGTTTGTCATTTAATATTACCTTTATTTTTGAAGCCCTGTCTATTACGTGGTTATTGGTAACGATATAACCATCACTGGAAATAATAACACCAGAACCGGAACCTCCCATAGGCATTTGAGGCAATTCAAAACCTTTAAAAAAGCCGCCAAAGGGGTCAACTTGTACCTCACGATCATTTTGTGTAGTGTTTGTGGTAGTAATAATATGTACCACGGTGGGGGTTACCAATTCTGCAACCTGCACAAAGTCAGGGTTGCCGGGTTCATTTAATATGGCATACCGGGCAAGATAATTCTGATCGAAATGGGTCATTTCGTCCTTGTTGAAAAACTTAGTAACTCCTACAGCAACAAGCCCTCCAATGCTTGCAACCAAGATTAATCCAAAAATTTTTTTCATAGATATTTATTGTTTTTATGATAGGTTTTCAAAAATTGTTCCAAAGTGCAAAATGACAGGTTTTCACCATTTGCACAACTAACGAAAATAAATATTGACATATTTTACCATTAAATTAGCGAAATTCGCCTTTTCTGTAAACAATCAGTATGTATTTTGAATTCGATAAGCATCATTATTTTTTCGAGAAGTTTCTTCGAAAGGAAATGTATGGTGAAGAATTAGAGGCATTTAAAGAAAAATTGCTTGAAGATGAAACGCTTAAAAACGAATTTGATTTTTATGTTTCTAACCGTAAAAGCATTATTGAAAAAGGACTTGCAGAATACGATGAACCACTTATTCTAAAAAAGAAACCTCAAAAATGGGGTTGGTTATTTTTAGTGGTATCCATCCTTGGATTGGTTTTAATAGGGGATTATTATATTACGGCCAGCTACGATCAAACCATTGTTGAGTCAAGAAGAAGGAAGCCTTTATTAGAGAGAATGAATTTTTTCAGATCTGCTGAAACGAATATGGAACAAAAAGAATATGAGAAAGTTGAAACCGAAGCGCTCCCTCAACAGAATCGTGAAAATAGAGAAATAGATGCGTCCGGAGTTTTGGATACCAGTCTCTCTGTTGAAAACACGGATATTCAATATGAAAAATATACAGAGGGATATAATTCTGCCATACAATCCGATTTGTTAATTGGAGATAGTTTAGCCTGGGTATTCAACAAGCATATGCTGGATGAAAAGCTCACAGAATTGATCATACATACAGACTCAATTTTAGACGACAGTACCATACAGGTTTTAGCGATAAAAAGTATGCTAAGGAATCCTGCATCAGTACAAAAACAATTATTTATTGAATTTTGGGAATCTCCGATTCATTTCCGGGGATATCGCTTTTCAGGAAAAAAATTATCCTTGTTTGGTTTTGAACCAATTGAATCATTGTTTTTCACATTTGATGATTCTTCAAATACATTTCACTTGTTTTTAATGAACAAGGAATACCATTTGTTTGCGGATAATCAATTTCATAAAATAGTATTAGATTGAAAATAAAATTTACAAAATATCAGGGAACAGGTAACGATTTTATTCTGATTGATGATCGGAATAAGGTACTCAAATCTGTGAATGCAGCGCAAATAAAAGGCCTCTGTGACCGTAGATTTGGAATCGGTGCCGATGGTTTAATTTTATTGCAGGATCACGATCAGGGCGATTTTTACATGAAGTATTTTAACAGCGATGGAATGGAGAGCTCCATGTGTGGAAACGGAGGCAGATGTATTTCTCAATTTGCCTTTGATCTGGGTTTGGAGAATGATCTCATCACCTTTTTTGCCATCGACGGAAAGCATCAATCTAAATTCCTGAAGGATGAAAACGGTTTAAAAATAATATCGCTTCAGATGATTCCGGTTAACCGGGTCGAAACAAAAAACAAAGATTCTTTTGTTATAGATACAGGCTCTCCGCATTACGTTCATTTTATGGCTGACCCAATCGAAGGGATTGATTTAAATAAGGAGGCAAGAAATATCCGGTATAGCAACGAGTATAAGGATAATGGAATTAATGTGAATTTTGTAAATGTGTTATCCTTAAAAGAGATAAAAATTCGCACCTATGAGCGAGGCGTGGAGGATGAAACTTTGTCATGTGGTACCGGGGCAACGGCGTCGGCATTATCTACTGCAATATTTAACAATTTTCCGGATGGGGTTCATCAGGTTGGGGTGCATGTAAACGGTGGCAACTTAAAGGTAAAATTCAATTACCATAAGAATTTGATTCAATTTTCTGACATTTGGCTGGAAGGTCCTGTTCATAAGGTTTTCGATGGCAATATCGAAATCGGATAACGGGAAGATAATTGATTTTCATTTTTTTTCTTTTTCAATCTGTCTTTATTTTTTACTGGACTATTTTTTAAAAATATGTTTGAACGGTATAGATAAAAAGACCTATCTTGCCTAACTTAACCTGTTTTGTAATTGATAGTAGTTAACACCCAACCATTTGGTTTAATATATACTTTTATGCAGCATCCTTATTTAGGGGTATTGCTTGAGCCTCACGTGGTTCAGCTTAATGGGAAAGGTTCATATACCCTTACACACCAGAGGATATTCTCGAAAACAGCCGATTATTTTTCGAAAAATATTTCAGAGGAAGATTTCCGGCTTATCAAAATGTTAGATGAGGTTGATGATGATTTCGTTTTTAAAAAATTCAATAAAGATTTAAAACGGAAAATAAGAACTACTGAATTTTTATCAAAGTACTGTACCAAGGAGTTTATTAATAAAGAAATACGCCCATTTTTGGAGGAAAGGATACATAAAGTTTTGCTCAAAATGAGAGGCAAAACCATTTATAAAAATGGAAATGACAATAATCCCACTTCAATAAAAATTATTGTTTCCGAGAAGCAAGCTAATATTTGGTTTCATTTTAAAAATAATCCTGAAGGAATTCGATATTATCCAACCTTAAGATATAGGGATCAAAAAGTAGAATTTATCTACAAGGGAGCTCAACTTGTGTCTTTAAATCCAGCATGGCTATTGGTAGAAGACCGCCTTTATGATTTTGAGAAAAATGTAGATGGGAAAAAACTGCTTCCATTTTTGAATAAGAGATATATTCAGATTCCTAAAAATGCAGAAGAAACCTATTTGAATAAATTTGTGCTGCAATTAGTTGAAAAATACGATGTTAAATCTGATTGTTTCAGCATTCATAACCAACCTTCCTATGGTAAGTCAATCCTAAAAATGCATAAATTTTTTGAAGAAAATATTGCACTAAAGTTACAGTTCGATTATTCGGATATGTTTTTTGATTATAACTCGGATCAAACTACCCATGCTCAATTACATAAATTAGATGAAAAGTATGTTTTCAGCAGGGTACAGCGCAATCGAAAATGGGAAGATGGGAAAAAGGATATTCTCGTAAAATTAGGTTTGAAATTGGTTAATAAAGCATACTTTAAATTAGCTTCTCCAATTATTACTAAAAAAGAAGGAGGCTTGCTAAATGAAGATGGCACTAATAAATATGAGTTTCTGGAATGGTTAAATAATCACCATGAAGAACTCTTGAAAAACGGTATAGAGGTGCATCAAAATTATGACCATTCTAACTATTTTATTGGCGTAAGAGAGTTGAAAATTGAAGTCAAAGAACAACGAGATTGGTTTGATGTACAGGCTATTGTAAAATTTGGAGATTACTCATTTTCATTTATTGCCTTACGTGATTATATTTTAAAAGGGAAAAGAGAATTTATTCTTCCGAATGGAATGATTGCGGTTATTCCGGAAGAATGGTTTGGAAACCTGAGTGGTGTTTTAGAGTTCAGTAGCAGTGATGAAGATATAATTATTCACAAACACCATTTAGGATTGTTAGAAGAGTTAGCACATCACAACAGTAGATTCCTTAAAATCAGCGAAAAACTTTTGAAAATGCGTGATTATGGGCAAATGCGTGAAATGGATTTACCACACGGTTTTCATGGAACTTTGCGGCCTTACCAGAAGTCGGGTTTTGATTGGTTTTATTTTTTAAAAGAAAACAAGTTTGGGGGCTGTTTGGCAGATGATATGGGTTTGGGAAAAACGATTCAAACCCTGGCTTTGATCCTTAAAGAAAAGGAATTGTATTTGCTGCAACAAGCTAACCAAAAAGTGCCTGCCACAATATTGGTTCAACCGAATGTTAATGAGTCGTTTAGAGGTCAGTTAAGTATGTTTGAACAAAATGATTTAACTCCCAATAAAGAACTTTATTTTCAAACCGGCGGAATTGAACATCATAGTAAGACAAAGACCAATTTAACGATTGAAGGGAAACTATCTTTTATTCGTACCTCTCTTATCGTGGTTCCTAATTCCTTAGTATATAATTGGGTCAATGAGGCCAAAAAGTTTACCCCGGCTTTAAAAATTTTGGTTTATACAGGCATCTCCAGAATTAAAAATGTTCAATATTTTATTAAATATGATTTGGTCATAACCACCTATGGAACAGTAAGAGTTGATATTGATGTATTGAAGGATTTTAAATTTAATTATATTATTTTGGATGAGAGTCAGGCAATTAAAAATGCAAATTCTCAGGCAGCCAGAGCGGTTAAAGTATTAAAAGCAAACAATAGATTGGTGTTAACCGGAACCCCAATCGAAAATAGTGTTCAGGAGCTGTGGAGTCAATTATCCTTTGTAAATCCCGGATTGCTTGGAAGTTTACAATCTTTTACAGAGCGATTTGTTACGCCAATCGAAAAGCAAAAAGATATTTTCAAAATGCAACAATTAAGAGCGGTTATCAATCCATTTATACTCAGGCGTACAAAAGATCAGGTTGCCACCGAATTACCCCCTAAAATGGAACAAGTGGTTTATTGCGATATGACAGAGGAACAATATGAATCTTATGAAAAGGTGAAGTCCTATTATCGCAATGAAATTATCAAGGCAATCAGAGTTATGGGAGTGAACCGATCGCATTTTACTTTATTACAAGGCCTCACAAAACTTCGTCAGATTGCCAATCATCCTTTACTTACCAATAAAGATTATCAGGGAGGAAGTGGTAAATTTAAACAGGTGATCTATATGGCCCAAACCGCCCTGGCCGAAGGGCATAAGGTTCTCGTTTTTTCGCAATTTGTTACCCAATTAACAATTTATCGTAGCTGGTTTGATGAACAAAAAATTGAATATTGTTACTTAGATGGTTCCATGAATATTGAGAAAAGACAGGAAATGGTCAATAAATTTCAGGAAGGGGAGGTTCCCTTTTTTCTGATTTCATTAAAGGCAGGTGGTTTTGGTTTGAACTTAACCCAGGCCGATTATGTTTTTATGATTGACCCCTGGTGGAACCCGGCAGTTGAACGGCAGGCCATTGACAGAGCCCACCGGATTGGCCAGAGTCAAAATGTATTTATTTATAAATTTATTACCCGCAATACGGTGGAGGAGAAAATATTGGCCTTACAGGAAAAGAAAAAATTGTTGGCTGATAATATCATTCAAACCGACGAATCCTTAATAAAAGAAATTGATATTGATGGAATTATGGATTTGTTAAATTAACTCAGGTATATGTATATTCAAAATGCAAATTCTAAGATTCAATTTTCATATTAATTAAACAATTTCTAAGTTCAATTGGATTATCTCCTTGAAATATTAAATGATTATTTTTATCTAATATTAAAAATAATGGTGTATATAAATATTTCTTATTTGTTTCAATGAATAATGAAAGTAATTTGTTATCGTTGTGATTATTTGAAAACCAAATATGGCTCTCAAACTTAGGGTTGATTTCAATCCCAATTTTTTGAATTTTTTCAATTTCATTAATAAATACAGGAAAAACCAAATATTCATCATTAGTTTGAATGTGTATTTTTATTATTGAATTACTTTCCAATAAGTTCATATCAATAATGAAACTATTATTGTTTTCCGGTTTAATCGAATCAAATGAACCTGCATAAGAAGCATAATTACCTCGTTCAATAAAAATTCTCTGAGGTGGGTTCTTTAAAAAAAGAACTGCATCATTTTTTTGACTTGAAAAACAATTTAATTTTATGGAAAAGAACAAAGCAAACAGTATCGCTTTATTAATATAGTTCAAATTTTTACGAATTTTAGATACTTTGTCCATTTTTCTCCTTTTAACTGAATAAAATATATACCTGCATAAAGGACGGATGTATTAATTACGTCATTTGCTGAACCAAACAAGAGTAGTTTCCCACTTAGGTCAAAAATATTGTATGTATTCATTATATCCATTATTTTATCCTCTACATTGATTACAGAAAGTTCATTAGTACATGGATTTGGAAAAAGTAATATCTGATTTATATTAAAATTATTTTCAGTTTCTCCATTAGGATAATTTTTATCAATAACAACCCAACCTGATCCAATACCATCAAATTCAAAAATTCCCGAATTAAAGGACTTTGTTATAAACCTATATTGGTACCCATAACCACCGATTGTCGAGAACAGTAGTTCATTATTACCCGAATCACCCTTTTTCTTAAAACAAGAATCTGTTAATCTAGATTCTTCTTTAAGTAATAGGGTTTGAAAAGTACCTGAATTTAAAGTTAAAAAGCCTTCTGCAAAAGCAAATATTTTGGTTTCCAAATATCTTTTTACATATACAGAGTCATATATGGTGCCTATTATTTTCCTTTTAATTGATAAATAATTTCCGTTATTAACTGCTAAGCTCCCTAAAACAAATGGGTAGCTATATAATTTTCTTGGTAATTGACTGTAATCAAATACACAAGTATCTCCACAAATTTGATTAAAATAGGTCTCGTTATTAATATATGCACCAGAATCGCTCTCAATATGATTAATAATGTAGCCATCTTTTATATAACTATAGGTGCCAATTTCTTTAAGTACAGTAGGCAAATTATTTGTTAAAGGATATTTTGAAAAGGTAAAAAGTGTGTCAACTTTAACTATTAACTGGTTAATAAAGGCTAAATTCCAATGGTTGTTATTGCCACTTTGTTTGTCCAGCCAATTGTCTAAAGTATCAGAATTAAATATACCAAATGCAATTTTTATGTTAGGCCTCAAATAGGAGCTTCGGTCAATGGAAATTTGACTAAAAGTAGATTTAGTCAGCATAAAAATAACAAAAATTAAAGTATAACTTTTCATTTATAAATTAATCTTTAACGCATCTTACAGGAAATGCAAAATCTCTCCTGGCCCATGGGGTTGGGTAATTTAAGAATTGAGCACTGTAATTTGTTGCTTCATAAGGAAGTTGACTGCCAAAAATTGATTTATATTTTGCATATCCACTCTGAGTGTAACCATATTTTAAAGGGCCACCTGTATTATAACAAGTCGGACAAGTAGCTGAGGTGCTTGTCCACCAAAATACTTGTCGATTTTCTGAATAATTATCAAAACAACCATTACTATAATTTTGGCCATTCCAACATTTAGTAGGATCACTAGATCTGGGATTGACTGAGGCAAATAAAAATCCAGTAGTTAACCAGGAATTAAATGAGCTTGCGGTTAATCCATTAAATCCCAAATAATTATTTGAATACAAATTCAAACCAACCTTTCCACATATTTATATCGGGACCTATATTAATATTTACTTGAGACCAAGATAAAATACTTGTAAAAGAAAATATGCTTAAAAAAAATACGATCCGTAAAATCCGATTAATATTTTTCATAAAAATTTAATTTTTGAATGGAAGTGGTAGTAAAATTGGGTTTTTGATTTTATTTAACAATATTACCTAATATTTTTAATCATTAAACCAATTTAACTTGTTTTTAATTTGCATATATCGCAAATTTCCACCCAAAGTGACCCACATTCCCAAATTTGATCTGAAAGATGTACATTAGCAGGTGCTTACGTAGCATTTAGTTTTTAATAAATTTTTGAATCACCACTCCGGTTTCAGTCTGAATTTCTATTATATAAATTCCACTTTGTATTTCAGAAACGTCAATAGAAGTTGAATAATCCATAGATTTGATTTCTTGGGCATCCATAGCCCGAATTGTGATTTTTATGCCTATTGCGTTTCCCAATCCTCTAATATTCAAAATCCCATTGCTTGGATTTGGATATAACTCAAATTGAATGTTAGTTTTTACCAGGTCCCATACCGAGTTTAAAATGCCCGATGAGTCAATTAAATATAAAAATGGATCCGGTTCATTTTCAGGATGATCTACCTCCTTGTAACATCCATAAATAGCACATCCTCCATCCGATATTGGAATGATGCCATTTAGATAGTAATTCTTGCCGGAAATTAATTTTTGCCATACTATTCTTAATGTGGTATCAAATTTTGCTACTACCACTCTTGAATCGTTTTTATTGCCAAGGTGTATGTCGGATCTGTAATTAGCAGAAATAAAGTAACTGTCATTGGATTTACATATTGATTTATTCCACGCCGGTCTTGCACTGATAGTTTGACTTGGGTAGGTTACTGCTGCTTGATTTTTTAAGAATTGGGACGAATTTACCTTCCCGGTTTTCAAATCTGTTTTTTGAATAAAAAAGAATTCCGTATCAACAGTAACTGAACTAAATGAATGTACCCATTTAACAATAAGAAAAGAGTCCTTTTCTACTAAATAATCGCCAATTCGGCCAAAAGAATGGACGCTACCTGTAATGTAAGGAATACTTCCAATGTTCATTTC